>CAZJFS010000199.1:0-7563 GCA_964545075.1 uncultured bacterium | reverse complement strand
AGCGTAAAAAGTGTCGCCCATTTTTTTTATTATGAGGTCTCCGTGGTTATCTCCGTCAGGAAGAATCAGGCTCCACTTCCCGAGAAAATTATCGGCGCTTGTAAGATCATAGCTCTGGATTTTGTTTTCATATTTATATTTGTTTTTGTAATCTTTTATCTGGGCGTCGATCTGCTTTGGATTTTTCTTTTGCGTGGCGGGTTCGTTTATCTTGTCTAAAGCGTATGCCAGGGAATTTGAAAATAAAATGAAAACAATAATGGCCGGCATTATTAACTTGCCGCAAATTTTCATGAATGCCTCCGTTTTGGTTCGATTTACCCGCCTATATTTTCAGCTGAATACTTAATTCGTGGCGGAATATGATTTCAGCAATCGCTTTTTAACTGATTTTTAAAGTAATTTATAGTTTTTATCAGCCCTTCTTTAACGTTGACCTTTGGCGTCCAGTTCGCGAGTTTTTCCTGGGCGAGAGAAATATCCGGCTTTCTTCTGCATGGATCGTCCTTTGGAAGCGGTTTATAAACAATTTTCGAGCTTGAATCAGTCAATTTAATTATCATCCGGGCGAGCTCCAGGATGGTATTTTCATGAGGATTTCCGAGATTGACCGGCCCTATGAATTTTTCTTCGTTTTCCATCATCCTGATCATGCCTTCCAGCAGATCATCGACAAAGCAGAAACTTCGCGTTTGTTCGCCGGAACCGTATATCGTGATATCTTCGTTTTTTAAAGCCTGAACGATAAAGTTAGATACGACGCGGCCGTCATTTTCAAGCATTCGCGGGCCGTAAGTATTAAAAATGCGAACTATTCTTATATCAACATTATTCTGGCGATGATAATCCATAAATAAAGTTTCGGCGATGCGCTTGCCTTCATCATAGCAGCTTCTGATACCGATCGGATTAACATTGCCCCAATAGCTTTCAATCTGCGGATGAACGATAGGGTCGCCGTAAACTTCGCTCGTCGATGCCTGCAATATCCTGGCTTTAACCCTTTTTGCGATTCCGAGAGTGATAAGCGCGCCCATTACATTCGTTTTTACGGTTTTAATGGCGTTATACTGATAGTGGACCGGGGAAGCGGGGCACGCCAGGTTATATATCCTGTCAACCTCGATTCTTATTTCTTCAGTTATGTCATGCCTTATAAGCTCGAACTTTTTATTGTCCATTAAATGAAGCACGTTCTGTTTTCTGCCCGTAAAAAAATTATCAAGGCAGACTACTTCGTGGCCCTCATTTAAAAGCCGCTCACATAAATGGCTTCCGATAAACCCGGCGCCGCCCGTCACGAGAATGCGTAATGATTTCATATTAGCTCCGTTTATTATTATAAAAATTCCTGATTTTTTTACGAATACATAATGGCACGAAAATTATATTATATATTGCCATGCTAAAACACTCACATATTTTAACATATAATATAATTCTAATCAATCGTTTTTCCCGGAGAATATTTTATCTATTATATTTTTTACTTTTATCGAAGTGATTTCATTTATGTCGAGGTCTGATCCAAAAAGATATTTTTGTTTTAGATATTCATTGTTATTAATATTTTTTTCCAGTTCATCAGGGCATATATAACAAAAATTTTCGCATACTTCGGCCGGATAAGGTATAAATCTTTTAAAATGATTTCCGTTGGATATGCATAAGATATTTTTAGTGTTTACCGCAGCGGCGATATGAACTGCGCTAGTGTCATTTGAAACGAGCATTTCGGCTTTCAAAAGTAATAAAGCTAATTCGGAAAGTTTAGTTTTTCCCGTCAAATTAATGATTTTTTTTGTTGAGGCTTTTCGTATGATTTCACTGGCTATATCTATATCTTGTTGAGACCCAGCCATTACGATATTAAGGTTGTAATGGCTGGAAAGCCAATCGCATATTTCAGCGAATCCGGAAGGCGCCCAGCGTCTGCGGGGTGAAGTGGCTCCGGGAAAGATAACTGCATAAGGACGGGAAAGCATATCGTGAAAATGTGATGTATTAGTGTCGACAAGATTAATGAAAGGCTTGTTGAGGTTTATTTTTTTATTCAATAATATTTCGAAAAATTTTTTATATCTGAAGAATTCAAATTTCAGTATTTTTTCATCCGTTTCCGTGTCTATTAGCGTGGTGTAATATGAATCGAATTGTTTTTTTTCAGAATTTGAAATATTTGAACCATTGCCGCTATTGCCCACTCTGACAACAGCGTTTGAAGCGTAGACCAGTTTGTCGGAAATATGTTCGCGCGAATAAGTGGGATGTATGACAATTTCGAATCCCTTTCGGTTTATCAGTCTTAAAACCTGAAATCTGTATAAGTAATTTGTATAAAAACGCCTGGTATCTATCCAGATGAATTCATCTATATAATTTTTTTCGGTTTCTTCCGCCAGCGTTTTGACGGATGCGCTGGCGCATAATGTGAAACGGTATCCCGAGTATTTAGGCTCGTTTTTTAATATCTCGATGAAATTCCTGAAAACAACATAATCACCGATCGCATCGAGTTTCAAAATCATGAGCGTTTTTGGAATATGGGCCGGAGTTCCGAAAGTGGCAGCGGATTCGATTATATTTCTTATAAGTCCGGCAATATTGGATTTTATCGTTTTAAACATATCATTTTTCAGGCCGTATGGTTTGAAAATGTTTCGATAAAAATGAAACATCATCATTGATAAGGCTTTTCATCCTTCTTTTAATTATAAATTCAAAAAGATGAGAACTGAATCTTAATAAACATTTTAAAAGCATAGGGTTGATTTTTTGTGACGTCATTATATGATAGTTGCAATTGTTCGAATAAAAATACAAATTAAATTTTTTAGCGATATAATTCAATGTTTTCAGGGAATAAAAAGAAATATGCTGGCCGTGGTTAAAGCCATAATACCACCATTTATCGGGTTGCGGGGCAGGAGATGGCAATAGTTCGGTAGAAAAAACGATGTTATTGGAAATGTTGAGCAATTTTGAAATTTCATCTATGGGATTGATGAAATGTTCGAAGCATTCGAAAGATGTTATCAATCCTGTTTTATCGCTTTTTGGATTATACTCAAAACCTTTGGCGAAAAGATTATCGGTATAAGCGTCCTGCCAATAAAAATCAAATCCAATATCGCGCATTAATCTTACAAATACTCCATAACCTCCGGCATAGTCAAGGCAGACGGTATTCTTTCCAAAAACATAATATAATATCGTCGCCGTCAATTTCGAAAAATAGAAGTTTCGTGATAAAAGTCCAACATCGGTTAGGTTTATAGAGACTTTATAAGCTTCATTCAGCCAGTATGGTTCTTCGGTTTGTATGAAGCCGCAATTAGCGCAATTAAAATATGAAACATCATATTTATTCATTATTTTAACTTTAAATATTTTTTCCGAGGTGGTATCGCAGATCTTACAATTCATTCGTATAGCCTGACATTATCATTTTTTCCTTTCGATTTTTAAAATTTTCTTTATGAAAGTTTTAAAATTATGTACGGAAATTTCAAAGAGTCCCGGAAGTTCGAAATTGTTTTTTTCGGTAAAACGGTCCGCTTTGATGTCCGGAATAAAGTATCCGGGATGAGCAAGCGGAAATTTCATGCTGCCGGTCGGTATGTTCGCGAATTTATTTGCCGCCGGAGTGTGAGTGGATTCCGTACCAAATCCGATATTTGAAACCAGATTTACGTTCGGCAGGATTATAAGAAAATTATTGACCCAGCACGTGAAAGCCCATTGATAATCCCATGTGTTGATTTTGCCGGAATAAGTATCTTCGAGGTAGGTTTTCCAGTAATCCACGTGTTTCTTGCCCCGGAAAATATTTGAAAGCATATCGTTATCGCGGATTTCAGGCCAAATGCTCATATTAACGTCATAATATTTCCACGCGCGCCGCCAGGAGGCCCAGCCCCAGATATGCGTGTATCGCGAAAAGTAATAGCTATAGTTGCCGCGCTTATGGCCGAACTGAAAATTTATTCCCCCTATCATTCCTATCCTGCTGTCGTTTCTGTATTTTTCAAGCAACTGCTCGCAATAGGGAAAGAATGAAGCATCTGGAAGACAGTCATCCTCAAGAACTATGCCTTCCTCGACGTTTTCAAAAAACCAGTCGATGGCTGAACTTACCGCTTTTTTGCATCCCAGGTTTTCATCCCTGAAGAGAGTTTTGACGTCGCATTTCCAGTCGATCTGTTTTATGATTTCTCTTGTAAGCCTGCATTTTTCATCTTCGCCCTCTTTAGTTTTGCGCGGGCCGTCGGCCGCTACGAAAAATTTTGCGGGCCGGATCTTTCTTATTTCGTTAAAAACTTTTTGCGTGGTATCCGGACGGTTGAATATCAGAAATAGTATTGGCGTGTTGAAATCTTTCATTTATTGTTTTCCTTATTGGTTTTTAATGTTATTCAAATTATAAATTATCGCTGGTAATAATTCAACTTATTTTTTTCGGAAATATAATTTTAATAAAAAAATCGACCTGAGATTTTATCAATTTTCTTAAATGGAAAAATATGTGTTTAAAGGCTATGTATATTATAGTTAATATATTTTTTATTTTATACCGCCAGGGACATGCCAGAATTAAAAAATTAATTTTGTAGATAGGATTGTTTACATATTTTTTAGAGAAAAATTTTTTCAGGAAATTAAGAAAGGCTTCATTGTCGATTTCACTGGAATTATAGTATCCGGTGGTTTTTACATCGATATACAGCTTGACGGCCGGATCGGCGAACATCGAAACTCCTTTGTTAAAAGCCCTTATCGTATATTCATAGTCGGAAAGATAGTGCGGAAGCATTTTCGGATAAAAGCCGCCTATTTTTAAAAACGTCGCGGCGCGCATGAATATGCCTCTCGTAGCTGCGCAATTTATCGAATTTTCATTGTCCGCAGCTGAAAAAGTGAAGCTTTTCCAGTCAACGTGCATTCCGCTTTCGCAAAATTCACCATCCAGGGTATAAACATGTGAAAGTATTATAGCGGGGCCTTTTCGTTCGGCGAGCGAAGAAATTCCTTTTTCAATATAATCAGTGCCGAATATTACATCGTCATTAGATATCAAAACAAAATCATCGGGTTCGATATTAGCCGACTTGAGCCACATATATCCCTGGTGGAGAGATCCGCCCCACCACCAGTCGCCTTCGCCTTTTAAAACGGTAACTTCCGATATCCGCCTGGCGGCCATTTCGGAAGTTCCGTCGGTCGAGCCGTCATCGATAAGAACAAGGTGATAATTTTTATAAGTCTGTCTGGAAAGGCTGTCTATGAATTTTTTCGTGACATTCTTTCTGTTGTGGACGGGAAGCAGGATGTATATCTTGTTCATTTTTCTTTCCTTAATATAAATACATAATTGTCGCCAATGCCCGCCGCATCAAAGCCGCGGGTTATTAAATGGTTCAATTTTATAGCTCTGACCCATGGAAGAAGCCGCAGGGCTATTTTTCCAGCAATGCCGCAGCGGCCTTTTTCGCTCCAGAATGCCGCGGGTTTTCCAATATCAGGGCGAACGAACAAATGCACCCACTGATAATGGAGCCATTCTGAACATGTTATCGTTCTGGCCTTCGCGAGCGTGAGCCCGGCCGTTTCGGCCGATAACTTCATGGATCGCATTGAGAAATGCTGGAGATGATAGGGCGCGTGCCAGTTGATCCAGCGTTTTCCGAAAATCTTTGCGCCCCAGCCGTTAGAATTCGGAGCGCTCAGCACGGCGGTTCCTCCGGGTTTCAATATACGGGCAATGCCGCGTAACGTTTCGACCGGGTCAGCCATATGTTCTATTACCTGGTCCATGGTGACGTAATCGAAAAAATCGCGTTCGTAATTTTTTGGATCGAACAGTCCGACTTTTACGTTGAAACCGAACTTTTCCGCTACGCGTAATATGTTGCTGTCGGCTTCGACGCCGTACACGTCGCATCCTCTGGCCTTATGATAGCCGAGCATTTCGCCGAAACCGCATCCGATGTCAAGAATACGCACTCCGGGCGGAACCCATTTGAATGCGAAGCAGTCTTTTCCGTCAAGCCAGGCCATGAATCCGGAGGCTTCAACATGCGGTTTGTATTGTTCGAGTTTAAAGGATGAGCGCGGGTAATAATTGGTGTAAAGCTCTGCAAGTTCTTCATTTGAGAATTTCGCGTCGAGCCATTTATGTCCGCATTCGTGGCAGATCATAAGCGGAAATTTTCCAGCATAACCGTAGCGGTCGTCATAGAGTTCGTGGAGCCGCATTAAATTGTTCGACGAGCATATCGGGCATTTTCGAGTTTCAAAAGCCTGATTTAAAATTTATTCATCACCTCAACGACACGTATAATATCTTCGACTGTGTGAAAATATGATATAGGAAGACTGATGGTGGTTTTGTGTATGAGTTCGGATATCGGATAAGATTCGCCTTCGGCGAGTATACCCTGCATGGCTTTTTGCTTGTGCGGCGGTATAGGATAATGTATATCCGTTTTTATTTGATTATCCAGCAGATATTTTTTAAGTTCGTCGCGTCTTTCATGGCGGACGCAATAAATATGATAAACATCGTGGCAATCTTTGTCAACATGAGGTTTTATAAAATCTGATTTTAAATTTTTGCTGTAAATTTCAGCGAGCATCCTTTTGTGGCTGTTTATCTCGTCGAGTTTTCTGAGCTTTATCGAAAGAAATCCTGCCAGCAATTCGCCAAGTCTTGAGTTATAGCCGACCACTTCGTTGTAATATTTAACGTCTGAACCGTAATTTCTAAGTCTTAAAATTATTTTCGCGAGAGCGTCGTCGCCGGTCATTACGGCACCAGCGTCGCCAAGCGCGCCGAGGTTTTTGGTAGGATAAAAACTGAACGCGCCAAACTCGCCGAAGGTGCCGGTCATTTTACCTTTATATTTAGCTCCATGAGACTGCGCCGCGTCTTCTATCAATTTAAGACCGTGTCTTTTGGCTATATCCATTATGGCATCCATTTCGCATGATTTTCCGTAAAGATGTACTACCAGTATAGCGCATGTATTTTTAGTTATTTTTTCTTCTATTTTTTTCGGATCAATATTATAAGTTCGTATATCAGGCTCCACCAGAACAGGTTTGAGATTGTTTTGAAGTATTGAAAGAATGGTGGCGATATAGGTGTTAGAAGGAACGATAACCTCCATGCCTGGTTTGAATTCAAAAGCCTTGAGCGATAGAATAAGAGCGTCGAGCCCGGATGCGACGCCGACGCAATGTCTTCCGCCGCAGTAAGCTGCGAATTCCTTCTCGAAGTTTGAAACGTTCTTTCCAAGAATATACCAGCCGCTTTCGAGAGTCGCCTTGAATTTTTTTTCATATTCCTCAAAAAAAGGAGCATTTGACTTTCCAAGATTTTCGTAATCTATCATTTAGTATCCCTCGCTTATATAATCTTGCCTGTCATAATATTCAGACGCAAGGACAAGAAGCACGGCATCTTTTGAAAAACCTTTCATTGTGTGCCAATCGCACGGTTTGAGTATCAGGCATTTTTGAGGCGAATCGAGTTCGAATTCTTTTTTTTCTGAGCCGTCGTTG
>CAZJFS010000198.1:2200-7692 GCA_964545075.1 uncultured bacterium | reverse complement strand
GAGAAAAGCTTCAATTTAATATCGCACATTATGGAAGTTCCGACCTTCAACAAGGTAAACATCTGAACGTATCTGGCCGCTATCATCAAAAGCTGAACCGTCACGTACATAGCGGCTGAAACCCAGATCCCTTTCGTAAGCCCGTTGGCGATATCGACGTCGATGAGACGTTTTATGATTATCGGGCCGATCAGGGAAAGCGCCGACACGGTCAGAAGCATTATTATAGCGAGAATTATGCTTTTTAAATACGGCTTCGCGAACAGATATAACTGATGTCTTATTTTTATTAATCTCCCCATATAGATCACACGCACCTTTTCATGGATTTATAAAATCCTTTGATCATTGTTGCAGGTTTTTCAATCGTCATTTTAACGTTATGCGTCATCCTTTTCACCGCCGAATAACGCGGCGACCATATTTTCGAATCCATTATTTCCGAGTTTTTCGCTTTTTCCCCCAAAACGCTCAGCATTCTTAAGATCATATATATTAAGTTCATATAATACTCTCCTTTTGCCTTTAATTTTTTTCATTATGGCCCGCATTCCGGTTCAGACCAGTCATTCCCGGCGAGATCCGGTCTTTCATCATCTGTGCGCAGCAAATGGCTGAAAGCGGCGAAAATGGAATCGGCCATAAATGAAAAACGACAGGGTTCTTTTTCAGAGCCCTGCCGTCTTATTTATCGATTTATTATAATTAAATCTTTTTAAGCTATATCTTTAACTTTCGATTTCACTATATCCAGGCCGATCCTTCTGAGCCTTGACTGGACCGATTCCCTTCTTATCGTGCTTACCACTTCGATGATGTTAAAGATGGCGCGGCGGGGCCGATTCGCGTATTTCAAATAACCGTTCTTTGAAAGTTCGCGGTTGACGTTATTCAACGTATTTTTCGTCTGTCGCGGATTTATCGCGATCATTTCATTGATATTGATCATACTTCGGCGCCCTCCTTTTTAAAAATTCATATGCGCTATATATTCTAAAACGCATATATTCTAAAAACATTATCGGTATAAAACCTTAACCATCTTAACATATTTTTTGAAATATGTCAAGTTTCATTTTTGAACACCAAAACCTTTTAAAATCGGTCAATATTAAAATTTCATAATATTTTTCGCGAATTATTTTATTTTCGGTATGACCGCCATCAGAAGGTCCGTGACTTTTTTTACGTTCCGGTTGAACACTTCGAGAACGGCTTCCCAGGTAACCGGTTCCTCGTTTTCCTTCCAGCAGTCATAGTCGGTGCTCATGGCGACGGCGGCATAAGGTATCCCGGCTTCGTTGGCGAGCGCGCATTCGGGCGCTATCGACATATTTACCACGTCGGCGCCAAGAACGCGGAACATCTTAGACTCGGCTTTCGTCGAGAAGCGCGGGCCTTCTATGGTAACTACGGTGCCTTTTTCGTGGTTTTCAAGCCCGAGTTCGTTGCAGGAATCTATCAGCATCCTCCGCAATTCTTTTGAAAACGGTTCACCCATGGGCTGATGAACCGGCTTGTGCGGTTCGAAGCTTTCGCAGAACGTGCAAATTCTGTGTTTCGTGAAATCTATGAATTGATCGAGTATCACAAGGTGTCCCCGGCCGATCTCATCGCGCAGCGAACCTACGGCGGTGGTAGCGATAATATGAGTGCAGCCGGCCTGCCTGAGCGCGTCGATATTAGCCCTGTAATTGACCTGGGTCGGAGGTATCGTGTGCTCGCGCCCGTGCCTGGCCATAATAAGAACGTCGACGCCTTTTATTTTACCGCACCTGAGATCGGCCGAAGGCGCGCCGTATTTACTCCGGACTTTAAGATCCTTCGCGCCCTCGAGTATGTCGGGATTGTCCAGGCCGCTTCCGCCGATAATACCTACTTTTATCATTTTTAATACCTCCGGATTTTTTTATTATTTAAAACCTATCGAGTTTTTTATTAGCACAAATTCCTTATCAAAAAACTAAGACTAAAGCAATTTATACAGCATCAGCGGTTTTTCCTTACCCCTGACGCTTACGGGCCGGCATTTTTCAAATTTAATCGAGTTTTTGAATGTCGCGTCTAGCGCTTCGTAGGCGTCTTCACTTATCAATATGTCGTTTTTAAACGTCTTGGTTTCCGATTCTATGCGCGAGGCGACGTTGACGGTATCGCCGACGACGGTATATTCGAGGCGTTCCTTCGTCCCTATGTTTCCGGCGACGAGAACCCCTGTATGGATGCCTATGCCGAAAGCGACGTCCTTCGGAACTTTTTTCTGGGCGTTAAACTCGATCAGTTTTTCCCGCATGCCGAGCGCGCTTCTAATGGAGTCCTCGACGTGCCGCTCCGATCCCAGATGAGGTGTGTATATAGCCATAACGGCGTCGCCGATGAATTTATTGATGACGCCGTGATTTTTAGAAACGGGCTCCGTAACGAAAGAAAAATATTCGTTTAAAAAATTAACGACCTCTTCGGGCGTCATTTTTTCGCTCATGGCGGTGAAATTTCTGATATCCGAAAAAAGCACCGTGGCCTGGATGTCCTGCCCACCGAGATTTATCTTTTTGGTTTTCATCAAATGTTTCGCGATCTCTATCGAAACGTATTTTCCGAAAGTTTCCTTGAGCCTGTCGCGTTCGGCGAGGCCGTCAACCATCTGGTTGAAATTATATTTGAGCTTTCCTATCTCATCATCCGAGAGAACCTTTGATTTGACGTTAAAATCGCCGGCGGAAAGTTTTTCCATCTTATCGATCAGGCCTTCAATTGGCCTCTGGATGCTTCTATATATAAGGTTTATGTATCCGAACATATAGATTATCGAAACCGCTATCACGGCCAGGGAATATTTTCTGACCATTTCGGCCTCTATGGCCGGGCTGGCGGACATGAAAGCGATGAAGCACATGGGGATCATGGCCAGATTTATCATGGCGAAAAAAAGCCGCGCCCTGATGCCGAACACGAACCTTTTTTTCGGCATATAGATCGTCTCCTCGCCGTAGAAGCGGTGTGCGTTGCTGAGCACGAGAAACGGCTCGAGGTAGAGTATCGTAAAGTACATCGAGTAATAGGCGTAAAATAGAAGCGGCAAAAAATAAAGGAACACGAATGTTTTGACTGAAAACGAAGGAATAACCGAATAGTTCATGAAAAAAGACTGAAGCGCGAATATCCTGTTGCCGAAAAACGCGAAATGCAGTATGTTATTAACCCCGAAAAGAAACAGATAGAATATCAGCAAACTCTTATATATCCCGTTGAATCTGTCGGAAGCGATATCGCGCATATCGTCGCGTCCGTTGTTCAAAAAATCATGGACCGGTTTCAGCCAGGCGCATAAGACCAAAAGCGCGCCGAAAAAGGCGACATTCTTGAAATAATAAAAATAACTGGAAAAAGAAAAGGCGTGGGAATTCTCCATAACCGCTGAATTGTCGAAACTTTTAAGGAAAATGTACATGAGCGCGCCGAAAAATTCAGCCGAAACATAAGCGAAAACTATGGCGGCCAGGACATTAGTGAAGAAATAGACCTTTTTTCGTCCGTCTTGCATCTTGTTATTTACCGAGCACCATGTTCAATTCTTCGACGGTCATTTCACGGTATTCGCCGGGTTCGAGCTCCGGCAGGATGAAATTTCCGATGCTTATTCTTTTAAGGAACGTGACCCTGTTGCCGATGGATTCGAGCATGAGTTTTATCTGGTGGTATTTCCCTTCGTTTATGGTTATCTCGAGGGCCTGCTCGCCGACGCGTTTTATGACGGCTGGAAGAGTCGTATAATCGCCTATTTTAACGCCTTTAGAAAGAACGGCGATCTCCTTGTCGCTTATCTGGCCGACGATCTCGGCGTAATATTTCTTGGGAACGTGCTTTTTAGGCGAGATCACCTTATGGCAGAAATCGCCGTCGTCGGTTAAAAGCAGCAATCCTTCCGTATCCTTGTCGAGCCTTCCGATCGTGAAAAGCTCGCGGCTTCTAAGGAAGTCGTCAAGGTAGTCGGACACGATTCGGCCGCGGCCCTCTTCTTCTTCGGTCGTGCAGATGCAGTCCTTTGGTTTGTTCATGACGATATATATGTTCTTCTTGAAGGTCAGCGGTTCGCCGTCGAAGATCACTCTATCGTGGTTCTCGTCTATTTTAACGTCATCGTCCCTGATCTCGATATCGTTGACGGTCACGTACCCGCGACGTATGCACTTTTTAGCCACACTGCGGCTTTCCACTCCGCACATCGTAAGATATTTATCCAGCCTTATCATCTTTTGAAGCACCTCTAATTGTTTTATTGTCGCATCCATTTAATCCGCGGATGATAAATTATAACATTTTTCAGCCTGTTTCTCAATGTTTTTCTTTCCGGCGACCGCGCGCCTTGACACGAATCATCGCTTAGTGTTAAAATAGATCAATACAATTTAAATTGGAGGTTTCACGCATATGAAAAAAATCATTATCGCCATCCTGATCGTACTTCTGATGGTCCCCGCCGTTTTCGCTCAGGGAAACGCCCCCGTAAAAAAAGAATGGACGCTGATGCTCTATTTCGTCCCGGACGAAAAGATCGAAGACAACCTTATCGGAAATATAAACTCCATAGCGAAGATCGGTTCCGGCGAAAACTTAAATATAGTGCTGATGTTCGACTACGCCAGCAACAAGCCTACGACCTATTATTACATCGATAAAACCGGCGCAAAAAAAATAAAGGAACTCGCGGGCGAAACCAATATGGGCGATCCCCAGACATTTTACGATTTCATGAAATTTTCAATGACGAACTATCCCGCCGAAAGATATTCCCTCATCGTAAACAGTCACGGCTCAGGCTGGGAATCATTCTACGGCGCCGGCTCGCTTAATTCATCGGCCCAGGACGATTCGCAGATACAGATAAACTCCGCGTACGCCAGGTCGCCTCTCGACCTTTCCGGAGCCGGCGTGGACGTTTACCGCTGCATCGCCTATGACGACGGCGCGGACTGCCTTACCCTCAAGGAGATCAAAAAATCGATAGGCATGGCCATGAAAAATTTCAACGGCGGAAAAAAAC
The DNA here is from genome assembly GCA_964545075.1 of uncultured bacterium. GTDB lineage: Bacteria > Muiribacteriota > UBA9980 > UBA9980 > UBA9980 > DAOPXV01. The sequence continues at coordinate 2,648 of CAZJFS010000198.1, read as the reverse complement.
TCGAGGTTTTCGTAGCCGACGCCTGCCTCTTCGGAATGATAGAAGCCGCTTATGAGCTGCGCGACGCAGTGTCGGTCGTCATGGGCTCGGAAAGTACGATACCCGGAAACGGCCTCGACTATAGAGCCATAGCCCAGGAAATGACGAGAAACCCTAAAATATCGGCCCAGGACCTTTCGAAGGTCATAGCGAAAACATTTACCTCCGCTAATTCCGGCGACAACATACTCGTAGGCATAGACACAGCCAACATCGAACCTTACGCCGTGGCGTTTTCAGATCTGGCGCAGAAGCTTCTCGCGGTCAAGGAGAAAAAATCGTTCCAGAGCGTTTCCAACATAGGCGAAGTCAGTAAATATTCGGATATCTGGAACATAATGGACTGCATAATCAGTAAAAAAGTCAGCTTCGTAAACGACCCGAAGTTTACCGAAATACTCAACCAGGC
>CAZJFS010000198.1:0-2100 GCA_964545075.1 uncultured bacterium | reverse complement strand
GACGTCAACACCAATATCCTCGGCATAGTTTCGGACCTGGACGGCGCGTTCTCGCAGATACGCCGGAACCCTTCCGCGGAAGTTAACCTCGGCGGCGAAAATGAATCGGCCAAGGTCGAGTTCCTGAAAAAAAGGGTCGTAGAGGAAACCGTAGCGCAGCACAAAATGGGGAACCGCACGGCCGTTCATTCGGTGCTCAAAGCCGTCCGCAACTCTTCGAATATAGATACGGCCACAAAAAATAAAGTGATAGACGAACTAAAAAAAGGCGTTATGGCCGATACAAAGTAACCGGTCTCAAAAAAATATTGACACGCAAAAACCATTCGTGTATAATCGATTTCAAGTAATAAAATGGAGGTAAAGTTAAATGGAACAACCAAATCAACTTTCCAACAGTTTTTTTAAATTGGCGTCATTTACAATGGCCATGCTTTCGATCGCCATATTCTTCGGTTCCATATTCTTCATAATGTGGTACGGAGTCCCGATGATCGAAACCCAGCAGCAGGCTTTGACAATGAGCGACCTCATAACGAAGGCTTTCTTAACGGCTATATTCGTTCTTTTATTCGCCATCATGCTCATGCAGAACTATATAGTCAAGGTTATCGAAAGAAAAAATCAGTAATCCGAAAAATATAAAACTTGAATAAAATAAAAGGGGCGTCCAAAATTTATCTTTTTAGACGGCCCCTTTTATTTTATTATTTATTTGATCTTGAAAAGCACCGACGAATGTATGGGTCTCTGCTCGCCCGGCGGCGTGAACGGCGACAGGCCGCCAGCCGTGCGGTTCATGAGAACGCCGTTTAATATGATCGTGGAGGAGCCGCCCCCGTCCATGTTTATCGCGCGTACGGCGCCTAACTTTATCAAAAGCTCGGATAGCGCTATCTGGGTCATTCCAACGGCATCCTCGCGCCGCCCTTCGACCGCGACGCACATCGTCCGTCCGTCCCTGAGAATGGCTATCGCCGTGCGCGGGTTTCTGGATTCCGCGGCCTCGCGGCTCTTAGCGAGCGAGACCGGCGTTTTATTATCATAGACGAGCATGGGTTTCGATTGCAGATACGACCTTATCTTTTTTTTCGAGCCCGAAACTTTTTTAAAATCGGAGCCTTTGATTATATCGAAGCCGCCATCGTCAAAAATGAGGACGTATGGATAAAGCGGGTGTTCTATAAAGTACGGATAGCGTTTAAAATTTTTCATGACGCATCCGACGGAGTAGACCTTATCATTCACAAGCGCATAATAGCCGCCGTTAACGGCTATCAAGACGTCATCGCCGGAGGTTTCCGAAAGTTTTCTTATCTGGCTTCCAAAAGATATTTCAGGCATGACCGCCGGATTGCGCTCCCGATCAATCGCCGCCACGTGTATGACATTTTTTTCCAAAACATTAACGGCGCTGAAAAAATCAAGCGCATGGACGTTTTTTGAATTTACGCTCACTTCGTATTTTATTTCGAAGCCGTTTTTTTTCAGTGCATCTCTGATATCGGCAGCTCCGCTTAATTTTTCAGAGGCCGAAGCCGTTCCAGCGGCATATAGCGCCATTATAAAAAAAGCGGCGGTAAGCGTCAAGGCGTTTTTAAAAACACGGTCAATCACTTCAAATCCTTCTTTCAATCCCGCGCAGCCGCGACGTCACCACCGGAGGCGGAAACGCCTTAAGGCGCAAGCCTCTTCCCAAGCCGGAAGAGGCCGTATTATCACGAACATTTTAATAAAGATGTTTTTACGCCAAATGACGCCGGGCATAAATTTCAAAAATGAAATTCCGGCGGACCTTTCAGTGGCGTTTTCGTCACAGTTTTTTCAGGAGATCGAAAACTTCATCTATCACGGGATTTTCGATCGTCAGGCATACGCGGACATATCCTTCGGCGGAATCGCCGAACGCACTGCCGGGGACGGTCGCGAGCTGAAATTCATCCAACAGTTTCGCCGAAGCTTCGACCGACGTTTTCGCGAAACCTGAGGTCGCGAGCATGCCATAGAACGTTCCCTGCGGGAATACCCATGACGCTCCGGGAAGCGCCTTGATCTTTTTATCGAAGTAATTTCTGCGCGCTTCGTAAACGCCGTTTAATT
>CAZJFS010000197.1:0-7693 GCA_964545075.1 uncultured bacterium | reverse complement strand
ATAAAGCCTGAACCCAAACCCGTCGAAGCGCGTAATATTCCGGAAGTTCTATTGAGATACGCCGGATTTTACGCTAACGACATGAGCCTGGTAAAAGTAGAATTCGATGCGGACAATAAGGGATTTGGAATATACCCGGTCGCGGACGGCGAAAAAGGGCGTGCCGAAAACCCGATCATAAAATACTCGTATAACGGCGGCTTTTTTCATAATTTTGAAAAAAGGTCGGAATGCTACTTCACTGAGGTCGACGGCGTGACCTATATCGTTTCGCATAAGATCCCGAATTTCGGCGCCGATGCTTTAAGATATCAGAAACTCGAAGAGATCAAAGAGCCCGTTGCGCCCTGCGTCGATATCAAGGGAAAGAAATGGCTGTTCCGGAACTTGAAACCGGATATACAGAGGTCGCTTATCGCGATAACAGTCTCAAATACTTATAAATGCCTGCCTGGCTACGTCGACGTCATGGGCGTTAAAAAAATAGAAACGCCCCGGCACGCCGGCATGGCCGCTATGTCGTTCCGCGACCGTTCGGAAATGAGCCTTTTTGAAAACAAAGGCGAAACATGGATGAAAACGGCCTTTTTTCTGCTCTCGCCGGCGGATAACGTGAAAAAATTGAGCGGCGGCGTCAACAGAGTCATAATAAAGTCCGAAGGATATAACGAGTGGCTCAGGGTCGAAAAAGGCGCAAAGCTCAAATTTAAAACACCTGAAAACGGCAGGATAGTAGTGATCGACGACGATGAAACGTTATACGACAGTATTGTCGATTCGGCAGAATATTTCGGGCCCGGGTGCGATCCGGGAGCGCGTTCGCCGGAGAGTATTTACGCTCCCGAAGGCAGCTTCATATTCTTTGCGGGAAAAGCGGGCGACCTGTTCAAAGTAGAGGCCAAATAAACAATATAAGATACAAAAACAAGTTTACGGACACGAAGATCACTCCCTGATTTTTGTATAAGGCAATATACACTCGTTTTAAATAAAATAATACTATAATAACAAATTAAAAAGCCTATCCGCCTGAAACCCTAAAAGAGACTATTTTAGACCGGTTTGGAAAATTATATATCAGGATCAACATAATAAAAATTGACAATATTTTCTTTTTTAAATATAATGAATTTCAACCCGGAAATTCTATAGCGATCTTTAAAAAATTCTGATGAAAAGGGAGTTACCTATGTTGAAAAAATTATCCCTTGCCCTCCTGGTTTTCTTCATATGCCTGGGTCCGGTCACTGTCTGTGAATCAAAAAACCGGCATGCGTCCGGCAATGACCTTTATAGGGACGCTATAAAGGTTGCGCGCGAAGCAATGTGGAAAGTCGTTACCAGCGGTGGCGGCGACGGAGTTACCGTAGCTATCGCGGATAAGGGCGAAATTGTTTACGCCGAAGGCATAGGCGTCGCCGACCGCTCCGAAAACAGGCTTGTCAATACCGACACGCGTTTCAACATAGGTTCCACCAGTAAAATGTTCGCCGCCGTCGCCATTCTGCTTCTAGTCGACGACGGATCTGTCGGGTTGGACGAACCGGTGGTAAAATATATCCCTGAATTCAGAATGAAAGACCCGCGCTATAAAGACATAACAGTAAGAATGCTTTTCAACCATTCATCCGGCATACCCGGATCTACATTTTATTTCGGATACGATGTCAACCCGAACATGCATAAATACGTGCTCGACACCCTGGCCGAATCTTATCTGAAACACGCCCCGGGCGCTATGCCTATCTATTGCAACGACGGGTTCACGCTCGCCGAGATCATAGTCGAAAAGGTTTCCGGCGAGAAATTCGTCGATTTTCTGGCCAGGCGCGTATTTAAACCGCTCGGCATGAAATACACAGGCGCCTCCATCGGGGAGATAAAGGCTAAAAACTCCGCCGAACATTACGGCCCCGAAAACGGAAAGAAATATCCGCTCGAGACCGTCATGGTGTACGGCGCGGGCGGCCTCTCGTCGACCGCTTCGGACCTGTGCAGGTTCGTGAGCAGTTTTTCGCCTTACGGTAAAAAGATACTTTCAGCTGCGTCGCTCAAAGAGATACTCAAAACCCAGCCCACGCCGTTCGGCGCAAAATTAAGGGGCCTCCAGATGGGAAGCGATTTTGGCTGGGACTATTCGCGCCTTCCGGCATACGAAGAAAAAGGGATCCAGGTTCTAGCAAAAAGCGGCGGCACGGCATGTTTTAGCACTTACATGCAGACCGCTCCCGAATACGGCGTGACCGTAGCTTTTTCGATCTGCGGCCACGGCTGCAGCATGGAACCTCTGTCGCGTAAAATTTTAGACGCCGTCATGCGCGCAAAGAACGTCACCGTCCCTGAACCGGAATCTGTTAAAAAACCGGTAGAAGCCGCGGAAACCTTTCCTGAAGAGCTTCTTGGCTACGCCGGATTCTACGCGAGCGGTATCGAAGTGGTAAAAGTGAGCTTCGATAAAGAAAATAAAAAATTCGACCTCGTTCCGCTCGCCGATGAAAAGTCACCGAAAGAAAAAGTTACTGGACCGGCTCAGTCGTTCATATATAAAGGCGGATATTTCTTCTGCAATGAAAATAAAACCCAGGTTTACTTCACGACCATCGACGGCCAGAGTTATATAATGATCCATCCGATGCAGGATTACGGCATGGAAACCCCATATTATCAGAAGATAGAAAAACTTAGTGAACCGAAATCGCTCAGGGTCGATGTCAGCGGCAAAACCTGGCTTGTAAGAAGCGCGTCTCAGCATTGCATGGAGAGCGCCGTTGAGCCGGTCGAGTCCAGGACCTATGCGGAACTTCCCGGCTATTTATATTTCGAAGGGCTTAAAAAGACAGAAAACCCTGAATACGCTGGATTTGCAGCTAACGGTTTCCGCGACCAGACGGCGTTCGCGATAATCGACAGAAACGGAGAAACATGGGCTAAATCCAGCATGAACCTTTACTCGATGGCCGATAATGCCCGAAAACTGATAAACGGCGTCAATAGAGTGATAATAAAGTCCGAAAACTATAACGAATGGCTGAAAGTCGAAAAAGGCGCCATAGTTAATTTTGAAAAGCCGGAAAGCGCGAGGATCATAGTCGTGGCCGAATCCGGCCCGATATACGACAGCGTGGTAGATAACAAAGAAATATACGCTCCGGCCGGCAGTTTCATATTCTTCGCCGGATGCGCCGGCGATATATTCAGGATCGAGGCGAGATAACGGCGGGTTCGAAAAATAAGTAAAAACGTTTTAATTTAAAAGGAGTGATGTGTTTTGAAAAAATTAACTCTTATTCTTCTGGTTTTATTTATGATCGTGAGTCTGGCTACCGCCTCGGAAGCCAAAAAGAAACACCATCGCCACGGCGAATGCGATCGCGATATCTATAAGAACGCCATAGGCAAGGCGAGAGAGATAATGTGGAACGGCATAACGAACGGACACGGCACCGGCGTTACCCTGGCGTTCACCGATAAGGGCAGGATCGTTCACGCCGAAGGCATAGGCGTCGCCGACCGCTCTGAAAACAGGCCCGTCGACCTAAATACCCGGTTCAACATCGGTTCCACCAGCAAGATGTTTGCGGCGGTGGCCATTTTGCTTCTTGTCGACGACGGGATTATAGCGTTAGACGATAGCGTTGCGAAATATATACCGGAATTTAAAATGCCGGACCCGCGCTATAAAGATATAACCGTCAGGATGCTTTTCAATCATTCGTCGGGTCTGCCCGGTTCGACCTTCTACTTCGGATACGAGACAGACGATAAAATGCATAAATACCTGCTCGACACTCTGGCAGGTTCTTATTTGAAACATAAGCCCGGCGCAATGGCAATATACTGCAACGACGGCTTCACGCTCGCGGAGATCGTCGTCGAAAGAGTGTCGGGGAAAAAATTTGTGGAATTCCTCGCCGAACGTGTCTTCAAACCGCTCGGCATGAAAAATACCGGCGCGAGCGTCGGCGAGATACAAAACGCCAATACCGCCGAATATTACGACGCGAAAACGGGGAAAAAACATCCGCGTGAGGTCGTCATGGTCTATGGCGCAGGCGGGCTTTCATCTACGGCGTCGGACCTGTGCATATTCGCCAACAGCTTCTCGCCCTATGGCAAGCATATCCTTTCCGAAGCTTCCATCCGGGAAATTTTGAGAACGCAGCCCAACGAATTTTCAAATAAATTAAAAGGGCCGCAGATATGCAGCGATTTCGGATGGGATTATTCGAACCTTCCGGACTTCGAAAAAAAAGGATTCCAGGTCCTCGCCAAAAGCGGCGGCACGGGATGCTATAACACCTACATACAGACCGTCCCAAAATACGGCATCACGGTAGTTTTTTCGATCTCGGGAAGCGGTTCGAACCTCGAAGCGATGTCGCGCCCGATCCTGGACGCGGTCATGGAATGCGCGAATGTCGCCAAACCGGAAGAGAAACCCGTCGTAAAGCCTGTCGAAGGACAGGATATCCCGAAGGAACTGTTCGGTTACGAGGGATATTATATGAGCGGAGACAAGGTCGTGAAGGCGCGTTTGGATAAAGAAAAGAAAACCTGTGCCCTTATTCCAGTCGGCGGCCCGAAAACCGCTGCCGGAAAGGACGCCGCGCCGATCATGTCATTGACCTATAATAACGGATGCTTTCACCTGAGCGAAAAAAATCTGAAAATGTATTTTACGACGGACGGAGGTGAAAGCTATATGGCGATCCACGAATTGCCGAATTACGGCTCGGACGCAATAGCTTATCAAAAGATCAAAGAACTTAAAGACCCGAAAGCGCTTAAAATCGATATCAATGGAAAAACATGGCTTATGAGGAATGCGCCCTTCCATATACTGGTATCCGGCATCGGCCTTTTAACTTCTTCGGTTTATGAAGAACTTCCGGGCTACGTCGATTTCGGCGGCCTTAAAAAGGTCGAATGCCCACATTATGCCGGCATCGCGAACAACGCCTTCCGCGACCAGGCGGCCTTGAGCCTCTTCGACAGGGACGGCAAGGTCTGGGCTAAATCTGGCTGTTTTATCTATTCAATGGCGGATAACGCCCGGACCGCCATGGCCGGAACGAACAAGCTATTCATAAAACCAGAAGGGTTCAACGAATGGCTCAGGATCGAAAAAGGCGCCGTGCTCGGCTTTGAAAAGCCCGCAAAAGGAAGAATAATGGTTTTCTCGGGAGAGTCTCAGATATACGACAGCGTGGAAGACTCGAAGGAGATATACGCTCCGGCGGGCAGTTTCGTATTCTGCGGCGGGAAAGCCGGCGATGTATTCAAGATCGAGGTTAAATAAATTCAAGGCTATATAATTTAACAATTAGCTTAAATAATAATTTTTGAATATGCAAAAAGCTCCCTGACGAAATAAACGGCGGGGAGCTTTTTTTGCGCGCCGCATGGACGGTCAGAACCAAGGCGCAAGTTTTGGCGAAAGGCCGTTGCGATATTTGATGGCGCGGTCGCAAAGCCGTTTCGGGATACCCGACTGGAGGCGTTGAAACACGCCCAAACACTTATAAAAGCATTGACATTTATTAATAATTAATGTAACATTTATAAGATGTTTTGATTTAAAAGCGGCCGTCGGCCGACAATCATTTTGGGGTGGTGTTCTTTATATATGCTTAAAAGATCGTTTATATCTCACATCTGCGCCGTCTTTATTTTAATAGCCATTATTGGCGCGGGCTGCGGCGGTGGCGGCGGAGAATCCGATTCAACGGGAGGCGGAAGCGGCACCACACCTAAAGTACTTGAACTTTCAGGCAGCCTCTCAGGAACCGGATCCGGTTCGCCGGGACTTGGCGTCGAGCGGGCCGCAGGTTACGGCACTAATTACTCAGTGGAGATCGTCGACAAGGACAACGTAACCCTGGAACTCGGTCGCACGAGCGTTTCGGGAAGCGGATTTTTATCATCCATTCCTCTTTCGGACACGGCGAAATACGCAATGGTAGTCGTAAGAGAAAGATCATCAGGCCGAATAATATTTGAGAATCTGCTCGGAAAGACGCCGCGCGTCTCCGATATTCCGAATCAGGTCAAAAAAATAAGCGTTAACGGATTGACTGTAGATGAAAACACTTCCGCTCTGGCATTTCTGACCATTGAAAAAAATGCGGTTCCTGACATTCCGATCGTCGTTATCGCGGACAGCGAAGAAACCTTTGGCGTAACGATAACCGAAGATTACAGCAATAAAAAAAGCCTTTTTGAAACGGCGGCACGGGCCGGCGCCGGAGGAACGGTTCTTCTGGGTGAAATATCCAAGGCTATAAGAACGATAAACGCCGTCGTCATTTCAAGCGACATAAACACGAGCGTGAAAACAATATTATTGGAACCGTCCACAAAATCCGGAAACGTCCCCACTACTACAGGCTTATTAAAGTCCTTTCTGAACATAATCCAAAATACCGATCCACTCGTCCAAAAACTCATAAGCGATAAAAATCTTCCGACAAGCGTGGTTCTTGATACTAACACAATCACGGCTCAATCTAACTCGCATGAGATAGACACCGTCATGAGCTGGATCGTTTCGAAAAAAAATGACACCGGCCAGGCGCCGGTTCTGTCGCCAGTATCCATTTACCCGGAATTATTAAGGGTCGGCGATACGGTTTCGATCTTATTCACGGCCGACAAGGACCTTTATTCAACTCCAAACGTCAGGATCATGGGAAGCGCCGTGACGGCAAAACCTAACGGAACAAGGTCGTACATCGCTTCAAAAATGATATTGCCGGGCGACACTAACCCCGTGACGTTCATCATCAGCGGATACTACGATCTCAACGGCAACGCCGGAGAGCAGGTCACTAAAACTTCGGACGGAAGCCTGTCTTCCATATCATCGGAAGAACAAATAGTTGCTACGCCTTTAATAACGCCTGAGGCCGGGGCTTACGATAACACGCAGTCCGTTTCGATATCGGACGCGACCGAAGGAGCGACAATAAAATATACGCTCGACGGTACCGATCCGTCAGAATCACACGGAACTGTTTACACCAAAAGCTTTACGATAAACGCCGCAATGATGGTAAAGGCGGTCGCGATAAAAAAATACTGGCGTAATTCGCTTGTGGCATCCGCGATATATACAATAACTTTCCCCGCCCTTCAGGTGGCGGCGCCGACGGATCCCATAGCGGATAATAAATTCAACACATTCGACTGGACGAATAACCCTTCATATACCGCAATTTCAAATTACGAGTTTTCAATGAACAATGGATTGAGCTGGACAATTTGTACGACCAAGCCTATTGTAAATATCAACGGATACTTTCTGGCGGGCTGGATAAAAGTCAGGGTCATCGCCGGCATTCTCGGCCCGGCTTATCCGGCGAGCCAACCAATTTCATCGTTAACGGCTTATACTTTTTATCCGGCGGCGCCAACCGCGCCCGTCGCCGATGACGGCGCAGATACTTTCGATTGGACGAATAATCCATTATTCACAAGCATCTCCGATTACGAATATTCGAAAAATAACGGCGCGGCCTGGACGATTTGTACAATAAAACCGCAGACCGGCATGACGGGCAACATCACGACGGGTTGGGTAAAGGTCCGCGTAAAGGCGGGAGCCGCCGAGGGCGCTAATGAACCTGCCGGAGCGGCGCTTTCGTCCGTTTCAGCATATGCCGCGACACCCGTTCCGGCGCCGTCGGCGCCCGAA
>CAZJFS010000196.1:0-7828 GCA_964545075.1 uncultured bacterium | reverse complement strand
ATGCCGACGAAACACTTTGTAATATCGCCCAAAGGCGAGATATACGCTTTCTCGGCCGATCAAAAACGCGAAAAGCTCGTCATTTTAAAAGTGGAATAATTAAATAAATGCCGCCCGGCACGCATGCCACCCACGCATGCCAATACATGGAACAAAGCGCCTCGCAAGGGCGGGAGCTGGGAGCCTACGGGCAGGAATGCGATAAGAGTTAAGTAAAACAGAAACGTTAAGGTATAAAAACAGCCTCCATCACCGGAGGCTGTTTTTATTTTTTCATATATTGCGGATAACGTTAAACACGAGGATCGCGAAACGCCTTCACTATCTGTTCTTTATTCGCTTTTATCTTTTTTCTATTTTATATTTTTTCTAAGTTTTTTTACTTTTTCCATGAATTTTTTTGTGCGTTCCAGATCAACGGTATTTTCCCAGCGACCGCCCTTTTTAAAGTACGTGCCGATTATCATGGCGTCGGAAGCATCGAGATATTCTTCGACGTTATCGTAATTTACTCCGGAGCCTACCATAACCGGTATTTTAACCGATTTCTTTACGGAATTTATCTCATCTATGCTCGCTTCAGATCCGGTGGCGACGCCCGTCACGATAAGCCCGTCGCTCAAAAAAAATTCGGCGGCATGAGCGGTTTCGCCTATGCTCGTATCAGCCGTTATGGAATGAGAACTGTGTTTTTTCTTGATATCGGTAAAGACCATTACATTTTCAGCGCCTATCATTTTTCTGTAGCGCAGGATATCGCCGGCGTTGGATTCGATTATTCCTTCGTCCGCGACATGCGCGAAAACGAATCCTTCGGCGCGTATGAAATCGAGACCGGCCGCGTGAGCTGAAGCCATGGCTTCCCTGTTAGCGCCCGCGAGTATTTGAATGCCGCAGGGAAGACCGGAAAGAGCTTTCGCCTCAAAACCGCAAATGCTCATGATCGAAGTTATCTCGGGCCCGACATGATTTTTAAGATAAGGTATGTCGTGCATGTTTTCAATAGCTATCGCATCGACCCCGGCTTTTTTATACATAATTGCTTCGGATCTCACGACATCGATTATATCTTTAACGCTTCCGCCATAGCCCGGAGTTCCCGGAAGCGCTCCAACGTGAATCATGGCGATAACGGGTTTTTTTACCAAAAATATGTCCTCGAATTTTTTTAATTTCATTTGACGCCCTCACTATTATTTTTGATATATTTTAATACTACCCGTCTTAATTTTCAAGACTTTTTTAATCAGGCATCCAGAATATATTTATTTAAAAAGACAAATACCTGAAAAATTACCTGAAAAATTGTCTTGAAAAAAACATATTTTTAAAGTAAAATTAAAATGTGATCTATAATAAATATTTTGCCGCTTAACGGCCGGAGGACTTTCTGGAAAACATTCGCGCGGAATTAGAGCTTGTTAAAAAAATAAGTATTTTAAGCAATCTTTTAGACAGCGAGATCAAGGACATCCTTGAATTCGCCTCCATTCACAATTACCAGCCGGGTCAGATGATATTCAAGGAAAACGATATGGGCTCGGATATATTTATGATATCATCCGGCATGGTCAAGATTTATAAAAATTCCGAAGATGGAAAATCTTATGAAATAGCTCATTTCAACGCTACCGAATTTTTCGGCGAAATGTCGTTTTTAGATAACGTCTTCAGAAGCGCCAACGCGGTCGCGGCGTCTCACACCCAGCTAATCGGGCTCAACGAAGACAGCTTCAAGCGTTTTTCGGCGCGCTACCCTTCGGCCGCTTTTAGATTTTTAAAGAATATTACGCTCGAAAACCAGAAAAGGCTGCGTCTTTCAAATGAAAAGCTCGTGAAAAATTACGGCGAGCTTTTAAAGGCGCACGACTCGCTTACCGAAAACCGTAATTTTCTATACAACGTTATAGGAAATTCCTCCGAAATAATAATAGTTCTGGACCCCCAGGAAAAAACCATTATATTTAACTCCGGCGCGGAAACGAGCCTGAAAATAAAAGCCGCCGAACTTATCGGAAAGCACATAGAGATACTTTTTTATGAAAACCAGTATCAGACAATAATAAATGAACTTTCATCCGTTAAAAGTATCTATAACCGGGAAATTCATATACGAGCCTTCGACGGAAAAAAACTTATCACCAACTTTTCCGCTTTCATCCTCAACCCTCAAAAAGGAAATAATGGCGATGGAATAGTCATCATGGCGCATAACATTACCGAAAAAAAAGTCCTTGAGCGCCAGATCATGCAAAACGACAAAATGATACTTCTTGGAAAAACGGTTTCAGAGATCGTTCATGATATTAAAAATCCGCTGACGGTAATATCTCTCGCCCGCGACTGCATATTCTTCAGATTCGAGGATCTGCACGATGAGGAATTTGAAAAGGACGTAAAGCAATTAGACGAATCGGTCGCAAGAATACAAAAGATCATCTCCAACACGCTTGATTTCGTGAAAGTCGTTCCAAGCTTTCAAGACAGCATAAATCTATGTAATATCATACAAAATTCGATAGCTCATTCCAAAGCCAACAAAAAAGCTGAAATAGTCAAAATAATATTCGAAGATATGCTGCCCGACATAAACATAATCGGAAACGCCTCTCAGCTCGAACAGGTATTCGTAAATCTTATCACCAACGCCATTTACGCCATTCCAGTTTCGAATGGAGGCATGGTGAAAATATCAATGTCAAGAAGGAAAAACCGTATTTTCATAGATATAAGCGATACAGGATGCGGCATGAACGAGGACGTCCTGGCCAACATATTCGAGCCGTTCTTCACGACCAAACCCGCCGGCGAAGGTACCGGACTGGGACTTTCAATATGCCAGGCCATAATCGCGCAGCATAAAGGCGAGATAAGCTGTAAAAGCAAAGTCGGCGAAGGGTCCGTCTTCACCGTTTCATTTCCTTATTAATCGGACGTTACATAGCTTGCGAATTTATATTTCCGATAAGATTAATGTTTCGTATCCTTCATTTCCGCCGTATATAAAGTGGCCTGGTTACGGCCGCCCTCTTTCGATTTATAAAGAGCTATATCGGCGCAGCCTACCAGTTCGTCGGAATCATTAAAATCGATTTTTTCAACGCCTTCAGCCGCGACGTTTGAATATGTCGCAACGCCTATGGATATGGTCACTTTCAAAGGCCCGAACGAGCTCGCCACGACATGCTCCTCTATGCCCTTTCTGAGGCGTTCCGCGAACATAAGCGCTCCCGTTTTATCAGTTTCGGGGAGCAGGACGATGAATTCCTCGCCACCAAACCTCGCGGCTATATCAGTTTCACGAACAGTCCTGTTCAAGACCATCGCGACTTCACGCAATACCATATCACCCGTCTGGTGGCCATATGTGTCGTTAAATTTTTTGAAATGATCTATATCCGTCATAGCCACGCTGATATGCCCGTGGTAGCGCTTAACGCGCTTAAATTCCTTGCTCATTACGCCGATAAAGTATCTTCTTACATATAAGGTCGTAAGATTGTCAAAAACCGCCAGCTGATAAAGGTTAGCGTTTTCAATCGCGAAACCTGCCTGCGTGGCTATAACTTAGGTTATATGAATGTCAGCTTCCACGAAATTCTCGCCGTTGTTTTTATCTACGAGAACTATGACTCCTATAAGTTCGCCTTTATAAGTATTAAGCGGAATGCACATTATGGTATCAATATTTTGCCCGTCCGCGAACAAGTTTTTAAATGTTTCCGCGTCCGTTTCACGGCTCGCTATTATTATTTTCCGGTTCTTAACGGCGGCTCCGGCAAAATCCACGATCGATTCAGGCGGAGAATTTTCCGACACGCGTAATTTAAGCACCGTGTCATCTTCACCTACAAGAAATATCGCTCCGCACTTGGCGCCGACTATGTCTATGGTTTTTTTCAGTATCACTCCAAAGAGAACGGCGGTATCGGGCGTGGCGGTAATGGTCTTTGAAATATCGTATAAAGCGCTTAATTCCATAACCTTCTGTTCGAGTTTTTTATTTGAAATGGTGAGGCTGACATTGCTCAGATGAAGCTTGATAAAGAGCTGATATAAACGTATAGCGATAACGACGCCTGAAATTTCGACAAAAGGCGCGACCATCTCGAAAAGGACCCTGCATTTAACGAACATTATATACTGCAAAAAAAATATTATGCCACAATACCCGAAAAGTGCCGGTATATCTTTAAAGCCAGGCTCGACCTTTACCAGATAAAAGAACGCGGCGGCGCCCAGAAATATTATTATTAAAACGCTCAAGTACCTGTCGATGCGCCATATAAAATCACGGTTGATGATATTATCTATCACCTGAGCGTTCATATACATTCCCGGGGTCGTCCCAAGCGGGCTTAATTTCACGTCGACAAGGGCGGCCGATTGCGCGCCGATAAGAATGACCTTCCCCTTGAAAACCTCCGGAGGAATAATGCCGTCCAGCACTTCAGAATAAGTAAAGGAAGGAAATATTCCACTTTGAAATACCCCGTTATATTTTATCATGTAACATTGATGCGGGGTCAGCCCCGAAGCGGAGTATGAATTGAACTGGAAGAGCGGAACATTGGTTTCACCTATTTTAATATTGCTTTTCCCCGTTTCGATAGGAATTTCTTTCCCGGAATTTTTAAACCGCAAAAACTCCCTCGCAATAATGAGCGGCAGCGAAAACCTTTTCAAATCATCGAATTTCCTGAAAAGTTCTACGTTTCTTAAAACTCCGTCAGGATTGAGGTAATCAAAATCTATGTTTACGAAACCCCGGTCAAGGCAGACATTTGAAAAAACCTGACAAATAGCTTCTTCCGTTAATTCATTTTTAAAATTCTGCGTATCCACCATCGTGCTGACCGGATTATAACGATAAGCCAGAATAACGTTTCCGGCTTCTCTTATGGATCTGGCAAGGAATTCATCCTCGGAAGAATCGGCCGAAGGGATGCTGAACATAATGTCCAACCCTATAACCGCGGCTCCAGCTTTTTTCAAGGTATCGATAACCCGGCCGTGTATCGAGCGTTTCAAAGGCCATTTTCCGTATTTATTAAGGTCCTCATCGTCAATGGCTATAAGAACGATGTTTTTGGAAACGGACTGATCGAGCGCTCTTGAAAATCTATAGTCCTGCGTTTTAACCTCAAGAGGCTCTATAAGGTTTAATAAAAGCCCCACGCATACTAATATGGTTACGGATAAAAAAATAAAAAGCTCGTTTCTATTTTCTCTCAAATTTTTCACCTTAAAAGTCTCCTTAAAAAGATGTTATTCATTTGCTATAAAGTTCACCGATTATACCAGAAATAAAAGTCCGTGTCAAAGGGAGTTTAAATCCATTTTAAATACGCTTGACTTTGAAGTCCGCTGTGTTATATAATATGAAAAAAGCGGATCATCTGGCAATGATCGTTTTATATCAAAAAATTCACGAAGAAAGAAAGGATTTTAAAAATGAAAAAAAATCTCTTGCTACTGACCGTTTTAGTGGCTTTAACTATGTTTTCAACCAATGTTTTCGCTTCCGATTCATGCAGTTCCTGCCCTAACGCCGGAGTCTGCGAAAGCGCTAAAAGCGGCGAATCGTGCGGCCAGACTCAGGATGCAGCGAAAGCCCCACAGCCGGCAGCGATTTCCGCTAAAACAGCCGAAGTCAATTTAGAAGCCGATAAAAATATCGGCATCAAAACAGTTACGGCAAGCACGAGCCGTGGAGCGAAATCTTTCATAATAAAACTCAACGGAAAAAAAGAAGCTCTCGATGGCATCTCGGCTGCTTTCGCGAAAAAATTCGACATCAAGGAAAACAAAGGCGCGGATCTCGAACTAGTAAAAGTCGCGTCGGGCTTATGGATCAAAATAACCAACGGCGCCGAAGCCGAAAAACTTCAATACCTGAAATCCCTCGGAATAAACGCAGTTGAAGAAAAAAAATAAAGACCGGCATTAAAAATCCGCTTTTATTAAAATAAAAAGGGCGTGAGTAAAATCCCGCCCTTTAAATATGACCGGAAGTTAAAAGAATGAGAATTACGCGCCTTATATTTCAATTATTTTTCATCGAATTTATAATTTACGCCGCCATAATGTTTTTTGCGGGCGCGTCGTATTTTAATTGCGAATCCTATTGCCCTATGGGGGCGGTCGAGACGCTTCCGCTTTTTCTTAAGAATTTCCAGTTTCCATGCGCCGTGAACGAATTCAATTATTCGATATTTTTCGCGATCATAGCGCTCACAATATTTTTCAAGCGCGCTTTCTGCTCGTGGATATGCCCGCTGGGAACGTTAAACGAAATGGTATCTTCAATACGCGAGAGTTTTTCGCGCTATTCTCCGATGTCGAATAAAGCGCTTAAAATTTCGGCCTGCGTAAAAACCACGGTTCTTCTCGTCATCGTCGGCTCGACTTTTTATTATTACGACCTTGTTTTCAGGCCGTTCTGCCCTTATTTTACCGCTTTCGGGCTGCACGGGCACACTACGAACGTTCTAAGCTATTTCATACTCATAAACGTCCTTATCCTGACCTTAACCGTAAAAATGGGCTTTTGCAGGACCTTATGCCCGTTCGGGGCGTTCCTGAACATTTTTAACATGAAAAACGTTTTTAAAATATATCGCGACGGAGAAAAATGCGTCAACTGCAAACTTTGCGATCGCGTATGCCCCGCGGAAATAAACGTCTCGGACGCCTCGGCCATAACTTCGCCGGAATGCACGATGTGTTTAAACTGCGTGAACGCATGCGGAAAAAATAAAGCGCTAAATATAGGACATTAAAAGGGGCCAAGACCATGAAGCCAAAATTCATCATTAACCCTTTATTAATACCCGCGACCATATTTATATTAATACTCGTCTCAAATTACGCCGCTTCGGCCTTTCGCGTTCCTACCTTCTCCGAAGCGAAAAATGACGCGATCGCTAAAACCGCGCCGGAAAATCTCTGCGTCGCAAGTTTCGAGGTAAGCGGCCTTGCGTGTTTCGGAACGTCGAAAACTTTCGCCAAATGGGTGAACGAACTTCCGGGAATATTACGCATACGCACCTTCTCCTCGAACAGAAGCGCCGAAATCACTTACGATAAAAAAACGGTAGGCGCCGACGAAATGATAATGTCCATCGAGCGGGAAGTGAAAAACGGAAATCAGACTTTAAAACCCTTTTCAGTCGTGCGTTACCGCGAATCTGAAAGCGGGCGCTGGATCATATTGCGTTCAAATAAAAAAATAGAGGTGGACGAACTTTGAGCGAAATACTAAAAACCATAGCGGTAAAATACGGCGATCTCGTATTTTCACTGGTGCTTTTTTTAAGGCAGAAGGGGCTTACGTTCCTGACCGTCAATATGTTCAACATCTTTCTTGCGCTGATAATACTATTTGTCATGTACAAAATGTTCGAACTCGCCAAAACAGCCGCGGTGTACGTGATAATACTTTTGATAATTTTATTGCCCATGCTTTTTCTGATAGGTTCCTCATTTTTTTACGGCGGAAATAATCTTGACACCATGGTTAAATAAACCCGGACCGTTTTCGATCCGACGGCCGGCTCAAATAGTTTTAAATTAAACGCTCATGTTTTTTATTATATGGGGTGAAGTATGAAAAATGAAAGAAAAACGTTCAAGGACGTATTGGAATACGTAAAATCAAAGCCTAAACAGAAGGTAGCGATCGTTTGCGCCGCCGATGAAGCGGTCCTTAGAGCCGCCGAACTGGCTTATTCCGAAAACATGCTCGATTCGGTTCTTTTCGATAACGCCGATAAAATAAAAAAAACGGCGCGGACGATGAAGATCGATATCGATAAATTTGAAATAG
>CAZJFS010000195.1:0-7850 GCA_964545075.1 uncultured bacterium | reverse complement strand
GAAATTTCTGGCAGGCGCCGCCCGAGAGATCGTATAACAGTTCAGTCTCATCCGAACTGCCCGGAGCGTCATAGGGCGTCATATCGAAAATTCTTACATGCGTGTTTTTCTCGATCTCTTCCAGTATCTTATGCGGCAGTTTGAAATATTTATCGGGAGCGAGTGAATATGGATCCTCACGGATGTTATCCTGATAAAGTTTTTCGAGCTTTTCGAAATAATCCCGGCCCTCGTTGAAAATATCGTCCTTGCCGAGAAATACTACCGAATAGCCCGGATGGGATTTGTTAAGATAGTCGATAAGCGTGGGCATGGCATAATCATACATGAAAGGCGCGTATTTTTCGATATTAGGGATCTTGACGCCTTCCTTGATCTTGTTCACGTCAAGGGTTTTTCCGACCTTCGCTATCTTTTCCATATTTTTAAAAAGCGATTCCACCTCGGCGCCTGAAAAAACAAACTCGCTGGCCGGGAGCACCGTGAATTCTTCGATCTCGCCCATAACGCGCTGATCCTCGATATTGAATATTTTTATGCTTTCAACGGTATCGCCAAAAAAATCAAGCCTGACCGGATAACGCATACCCGGAACGTATATATCGGTTATTCCGCCGCGCACGGCATACTGGGCGAGATCTATCACTGGATCTTCGACGACGTAGCCTGAATTCGAAAGAAGCGATATCAGTTTTTCAATTTCCAGCGTGTCGCCCTTTTTTATCTTCAGGGAAGCTTTTTCCAGAAGTCTCGCCGGACAAGTTTTTTGAGAAAGGCCGTTAAGAGGCGCGACTATTATCAGTTTTTTATTTTTGGAACCGGATTTAAAATCGGTAATGCTTTTTAAAGCGGATATCCTGTCCGACAAAAGGTTGAGCGACGGCGATAAGAATTCATAAGGCGACCACTCAAGAGATGAAAAAAGGCTTACCTTGGTCTCCACTCCCGGGTCGGCGATCCTGGACATGGTTTCGATTTCGTACGCGGAACGTTCGGCGCTGTCCTGATTCGGCGCTATGACAAGAAACACCTCGCCGGCGCGGGCTATGTCTGAAACAAGAAAATTGCCGATATTTTCGTTGGAACCGGTCACGGTAACGCGCTGAAATTTTTGCGCCTCGAAACGTCCCGTAAGCTTTTCAAATAGTTTAAACCCTATTTTCGCATCCATTTTAACGCCTCGCATATAAAAACATATATGATATATTTCGGAATATTAATCATCCGGAATATTCTCGACGGTTCCTGCCACAGCCTGTATAGCCATTCCAGATAAAATTTTTGCATGATAAGAGGAGCGCGCTTCAACGCGCCCGACATGACGTCGAAAGAACCGCCGACGCCGACCATGACCGTTCCGGGAAAAAGCCGCCTGACCGCGTTTATCGTTTTTTCCTGAGCCGGATTTCCAAGGCCGAAAAAAATCATGGCCGGTTTCGATACTACCAGTCTCGCGACTATCGAAGAAAATTCCCTGGCGTCGAAATAACCATCGTGAAAAAAAGGAGCGGCGATACCGGGATATTCTTCCTTTATTTTACCTTCGAGCTTTTTTATCGTTTCCTCGCGAGACCCTATGAAGGCCACGCGGTATTTTTTATCATCAGCGACGCGTAAAAGACGCTCGGCGAGATCCACGCCGCTGACTTTATTTTTAATCTGACGCGGATATTTAATCATAGAGAGAAGTTTCAATCCGGCGCCGTCGCAGGTCACCAGATCGCAGTTCATTATGCAATCGTGATATTCGGCGTCGAATATACTTTTATAAGCGCCCAGAATATCGAGCGTCACTATAAAAAGAGACGAGTCTCTGTCGGCTATCGTCTTTTCAGAGCGAATTATTATTTCTTCAAAAGTAAGGTCGTGCAAACGAACGTTCGCAATTTCGAGCGTTTTTCCGCTTCCGCATGTATCGCTCATAGGCTACCTTAAACCCGCTATGGCTGCGGCGTAGTCGGAACATGAAAAAACGGACGAACCGGCGACAATGACATTCGCGCCGGCGCCGATAACGAGCGATTTGTTTTCAGCCGTTATCCCTCCGTCAACCTGCAGCATGATCTCGCGGCCGCTCGATTTCACGATCTCCGCCACGCGCGCGATCTTGGGAAGCATCTGAGAAATAAAGCTCTGCCCGCCGAAACCCGGATTCACGGTCATAACGAGAACCAGATCAACGGCGTGAATGATGTTCTTAAGTATTTCAACGTCGGAATGAGGATTAAAAGATATGCCCGCCTTTTTACCGAGAGATCTTATCTGGCATAAAAGACGCTCTATATGAAAACTTGCCTCGGCGTGCACGGTTATTATTTCCGAGCCGCCATCGGCGAATTTTTCGATATATTGCTCCGGGTTTGAGATCATGAGATGGCAATCGATAGGAACCTTAGCGATCCGCGACACCGAACGCAGTATCGGAAGGCCGAAAGAGATATTCGGCACGAAATGCCCGTCCATCACGTCAAGATGTAAAAGGTCGGCGCCGGCTTTCGTGACTTTCTCGACCTCTTCGCCGAGCCTCGCAAAGTCGGCGGAAAGTATCGAAGGAGCTATTAAAACTTTTTTATGCGTCATGCGCTATACCCTGCCCGCATCAAATTTGGGCTTCAGGGCGCCGCGCTTACCAGAATATGTATAAGACGAAGCCCAGAAAGCTCATTATCATCATGAGCATAGTATACCAGAAACCGGCTAATTTTGCAAATATTCCCGAGCCGCCGGATTTTTTATTTTTCCACATCGGCCCTATATTTTCTTTATTCATGTTTTTCGCTTCAACCGGAGCGCCGCTTTCTTCTTCTAAAGAAGCCTCTTCCAGTGAATTTTCATCCGACTTTTTCGGCATCTGAAGTTTTTGCGGAGCCGCCTCATCGTTCAACATTGAAAATTCGCCTTTTTTCAACGGTTCTACTGTTCTTGTCTTTCCGAACAGTATATCGTAAGGGTCGTCAGAAATATTTCCCGGCCGTTTTTCACGCGCCTCGGATTTTTGCGCTTTCACGGCCGCGGAGGAAGATTCACGGGACGGTTCTTTTTCAGCGTCGTTATTCCCGAGCGTGCCATTTATTATTGAAGGCGCCTTGCTTTCAGCGCTTTCCTTTTTTCCGCTCTTTTTAAACTTCGAAGGATCTACCTGCATGCTCGTAAGAACGTCCGTCTTATTTACCTGGTCTTGAACGAATTTAACGAGGGCGGCCAGCAGTTCGTCAATCGTCTGAAAACGCGAAGCCATGTCGCTGGTCACGCATTTATAGATAAGTTCCTTGACGCTTTCAGACTGCGCCGGTTTTAATCCGGGAGTGTTTTTAGCTTCGAACGCAAAGTCTTTTATCGACTTGACGTTACGAACGCTGGCGGTCGAAACGAGAGTTTCGAAAGTCAATATCTCATAAAAAAGATTTCCGATAAAAAATATGTCGCTGCTCTGGCTCGCGATCGGCGCGACGGTATCCCTGGAAGAATCAAGTCCAAGAGGCGAGCTTACGTTACGCGGAACATGAAACTTCAATATCTTGATCTTTCCGTTATCCGAAAACATTATGTCGGAATACGTAAGAGAACGGTATTTAACGTTCTCGCGCATCGCATGCCCAAGGGCCTTGGAAACCTGCGTAACGATGTTAATTACCTGCGCGAGCGAAAGCTTCACCCTGTCCTTTATCACGTCATAAATGGTCTTGCCTTCGACGTGTTCCGTAGCCACGAAAAATATATTGTTTGAAAAATCTATATCATAAATCTTTAAAAACAAGGGCGAATCCAGGGTAGCCATGGTATGAAATTCCTGCGTATAGCGCTGCACGAACTCGGGGTTTTGCATCCAACGTTTTTTTAAGGATCTTATGTCGACGTTAACGACGGGTTCCTGGACCGTCTGCCCCAGAAAGAGCATTACCTTTTCGTCCTCGTCGGTTTTTTCAAGCAGCTTGTATTTATCTTTTAGTAGCTTCATTATCTGCCTCCTACCTCAAAATCCTTAAAAAACACGTTATCAAGATAAACCAGAACCTTCATCGCGCCGTAGCCTGTGACCGTAAGGTCTATTTCCTCGCCGGGATAATGCAGGTCCTTATAAATTTCCCTGGGACCCATGTCGTCTAATAACACGATTTTTATCTCACGGCTTTTCTGGCCCGGAGGGACCACGAATTTAACGATTTCGACGCGCTTGCCGTCTGCGCCTATCTCGTTAGACGCAGTCGTAGCGGAGGCCGCCACCGGTTTTTTCTCGGGCTTTTTGACGTCAACCGTCTCGGTATTTTCAGATTTGGTTTTAAGTTCTATAACATTATTCGCCGCGGACTCGACGGAGGCTGTATCGCCCGAAGGCGCCTTTTCTTCTTTGTTTTCAACGGCCGGTTGAAGCTGTTCGGGACCCTCGACGACCATGAACGACACCTGAGACTTATCGGGAACGTATGTTCCGGGGGCGGGATCCTGCTTAAGAACTATGCCGGGTTCCGCGCCTTCCTTCGTCTCGTATCCTATTTTTCCGGGTTCGAGATTGATCTTGCTCAAAACTATCCTCGCCGCCTCGATCTTTTTACCGACGAAGTTCGGAACCTGGGTCATCTGATTGTTCTTGCCGAGCGATACCAGCAGATCTATCTGAGACCCTTTGGGCGCCTGTGAATTTCCTTCCGGAGTTTGCGATATTATTATGTCCGCGGGTATGCTTTCCGAAGGTATGTACGATTTTTTACCAAGCAGAAACCCCTTGTTTTGTATGACGAACGCCACATCGCGCACATCTTTTCCGGCCACGTCTGGACATTCCACGGTTTTAGCGCCCAGAGATATTATAACTTCGATCACTCTGTTGACTTTCACGACCGTATCCGGAGGCGGATCCTGGCTCATAACGCAGCCTTCGGGAATATTGTTGTCGAATTTCTTTTCCTTGATGTCAATCTGAAGCCGGCCCTGCTTGCATAATTCGAAAGCGTCCTCGATTCGTACCGAATTACCGTCGCGCGAAACAAGATTCGGAACCTTCGTCTCTTCCTTGTTAAAAAATGAATTCATCATTTTTATGGAGTACATCTGCGCGAATTTAAACAAAAGGACAAAGAATATCACAAATATTAAAAACTTCAGCAGGGAGACAAGTATGTTTCCCCTGTTATCATTTACCGGCTTAAATTTCATCTATTTTATCCTCCACCCTGTTTTTAAGCTTTTTGTAAAGCATTCCGCAAGCCGCGTTTATGTCTTCACCCTTGGATCTTCTGATCGTGGCGTTCAGCCCGCCGTCTTCCAACGCCTTTCTGAAAGCAAATATCCTGTTGTTGGATGACGGCTCGAACCCGCCTTCGGTCTTGTTAAGTCCTATTAAATTTACATGGCATAACATGCCTTTCAATAATCTGACGAGGTTTTCGACGCAGGAATCGGAATCGTTAACGCCTTTTATCATAACGTATTCGAATGTCACTCGTCTCGAGGTCTCTTTAATATATTTTTTTACCGCATTTAAAATATCGGAAATATTATACTTTTTATTAAGCGGAACAAGCCTGCTCCGAAGTTCGTCGTCCGCCGCGTGAAGCGATATCGCAAGCGTCATCGGTATTTGCTCATCTATAAGTTTTAATATTCCGGGAACCACTCCGGAAGTCGAAACCGTTATCTTTCTCATCGAGACGTTAAGGCCGGCCTCGTGGTTTATCATCCGCGCCGATTTTATTACGGCGTCATAATTTAAAAAAGGTTCTCCCATTCCCATATAAACTATGTTTGAGAGGCCTTCGTTCGAATCCTTTTTTTCAAAGACTATTCCGAGAAGCTGGGCCATTATCTCGCCGGCGGTAAGATTTCTTATGAATCCCATCCTGCCCGTCTGGCAAAAAGCGCAATCGATAGGACATCCAACCTGCGTCGATAAACAGACCGTATATTTTTCGCGCATTTCCCCGTCATAAATTTTAACCGCTTCAACGATGTTCCCGTCGACGAGTTCAAACGCGAATTTTTCGGTCATGCCGTCGGAAGATCTGACGATCTGAACATTTTCAGGCATGGATACCTCGCAAATCCCGCCAAGTTTAGCCCGAAACGCTTTTGAAAGATCCGTCATATCGTTGAAATTGAATATTCCATATTTATATATCCATTGAAACATCTGGCCGGCCCGGAAACTTTTTTCGCCATTTTCCTTTACCAGCGAAATAATTTCGTCAAGATTAAGATCCAACAGATTCGTTTTTTTTTCAGTTATTTCTTCTTTCATTTCTACCTTGATTCATCCGAAATTTTCTTCATACGCGCTATAAAGAAGCCGTCGACGCCGTGCGTGTGCGGAAAGAACGTCTGATAGCCTATTTCAGCCGTATCGGTGTTATAACCGAGCGATTTGAAATTTTCTATAACTTTGTCCGGAAAAGAAGAATATTGAAATTCAGGATGTGATTTCAAGAATCTGTTTATCAAATTCGTCGTCTCGTTGGGCTCATAAGTGCATACCGAATACACGAGAATGCCGCCGGGCGCGGTCCGTTCCGCCGCCGATTCGAGTATCTGATGCTGTATTTTAGAAAGCGAATCTATGTTTTTCTCTTCGAGGCGCCATTTGAGTTCCGGATGCCGCCTGATGATGCCCATGCATGAGCACGGAGCGTCGACGAGAATTCTGTGCGCATGGCGCGTATCCGTCAGTTTTAAAACGTCCTGCAGCTTCGGGGTAACGCAGGTTATCTCGAGGCGCTTGCAGTTGTCTTTTATTTTTTGTATCTTATGCGAAAAGCGATCGTACGCTATGATAAGCGCCTGGTTTTCAGAAAGTTGCGCCAGATGGGTCGTTTTACCGCCAGGACTCGCGCAGAAATCGAAAACGACCTCCATCGGCTTCGGATCGACGACGTGCGCGACAAGCATCGACGCCTCGTCCTGTA
This sequence comes from uncultured bacterium, assembly GCA_964545075.1. Classification (GTDB taxonomy): domain Bacteria; phylum Muiribacteriota; class UBA9980; order UBA9980; family UBA9980; genus DAOPXV01. The sequence goes on along the minus strand of CAZJFS010000195.1, from coordinate 954 downwards.
TGTAAAAATATCCTTCCTTAAAATAATTGGTGGCCGTTATATCCGCGAAATTTTTCAGAACGATGCCGTCGGGAACGATCTTCGAGCGCTCGGGACCGAAATCAGCGAGCGCCGTCATCATAGCGTCGACGGTCGTTTTAAGAGTATTCACTCTTATCGAAAAATGCGGCGACATATTGTTGGCCTCGCAAATCTTCGCGGCCGCCATCTTGCCGAACTGCGAGGTAAGCCGTTCGATGAGCCATACGGGGTGTGAATAAAAAAGCGCGGCTTTGACGTTCTCGGGTTCGCCGTCGAACTTTATTATCTTTTCAAAATGTTCGCAGACGTTTCTGAGAACGGCGTTAATGAAGCTTGAAGACCCGACGGGACCGTATGACTTTGCGAGCTTAACCGATTCGTCGACCGCGCTGTAATTGGGGACCTTATCAAGATAAATTATCTGATAAACGCCAAGCCGCAACGTTAAAAGCAGCCACTTATTGATCCTGGCGAATTTCTCCTTGTGTTCAATGAATTGAAGAATTATGTAATCAAGCGTGTTTTGGCGCCTGATCACTCCGTACACAAGCTGAATCGCGAAACTCTTGTCGAGCGTATTGAAGACATTCTTTTGAACGATATCATCGATGACGATATTCGAATATGCAAGCTGCGTCTCAATCTGGTATAAGATCCTAAGCGAGCACTCTCTGGCATTAATCATAAATTTTATCAACCCCGTTTTAAACGTTCACTGTTATAACAATAGTATAAAACACCGCGTCCCGTAGCGCTAAATCGGTGCGCCAGCAGAACGGCCCATAAAATACTAACTGGTATAATTCGTTTTATCGGATAAAATTCAGATTAGTTTAGCATATCGCCTGAAGAAATTTTATAGCCGCGTAAAAACGTGTCGTGGCTCTGGGAACTTTTCGACGCCAGCTGCAGCTTTTTTATGGCCAGCGCGCC
>CAZJFS010000194.1:0-7942 GCA_964545075.1 uncultured bacterium | reverse complement strand
AAAAGGTCCGCCCCGCTGGCGTCTTCGGTCATATCTTCCCCGCCACCGTTTTCCGACGGGTGAAGTATGCGGTATTTAAGCGAAGGCGCGAAGGCTCGCGGGAACCGACGCTGACCGATAATTTTATCGCCGAACGCCGGCTTTTCCACCAGTTCGGTATCCGGCATATTATTCCAGCCTCTTCATATAATTCGATTTCCTTGAGAAAAACATATGCTTCGTCAGACGAAATGCCTATCGGATGAAATATTTCGCCCGACGATACGAGACCGGCCACAAAAGCGCTTTTTTCAGAACCGTTGATGAAAGGGGCCGACGAGAGAATGTTTTCAAGTTCATCACTTTCAAGAGCTATTTCAACATTTTCACGAACGGATTCGACGCCCGGCTCCTGAGCTATTTTTTTAACGTAAAGCGAGGATATACCGCGCAAAAAGAACATCGACGGTGTAAGAGACAGAGAGCGTTCGGAAGTATTATAGCGACGGGCTCTTTTTCTGAAATTAAATTAGCGTTAAACGGAATAATTACAGCCACAATAAGTGAAAAAACCTTTTTATAATCATATTTTTATTTTATCTTTGATATATTTTCTGGTGTTTTGGACTTCGCGTAATAAAACGGCTGACCATTTCAACGCTTCATTGAACAGATCAAATATATTGGAGGCTTTATATTCATGCGATATCTCATTTCGAAGTTCTCTTATGGCAAGTATGTTTTCAGCACTTTCAATGACGCCGAATTTTTCAGCAAGATTTATTTTATCAATGGTCGTAAGCGGCGTTTCTTTAAGGATCATGAAGATCAACGGAAATATTTTTTGGGTTAAAATATCTGAAATTCTGGAAAATCTTGAAGTAAGCGCCTCGAACGCGTCAAGTTCCTCAAAACAATAATCATGTTTTATGCCGATCGAATCGCATTTGTTAATCGAATAATTAAATCCCTCTTCGGCTTTATCAAGTATCACAAGCATATTTTTTAATTCTTCGATCTTAAGTTTTTCTCTGTTGCCGGGAATGCTCATAACTTAATGGCCTCCATGAGGGCAAGTTCCTTAAAAGCCGATCTGTCATTTTGGTTATAAAATACCATATCGATCTTTTGCTCGCCGAATTTTTTATAAAAACTGATCTTTATTTTCGCTTTCGTTTCAAAATCAACATCCTGTTCGGATAACACAAGCAAATCAATATCGCCGCCTTTTCTGGAATCGTCGGCCCGCGAACCGAAAAGGTAAACCTCCGCCGAAACCAGGCGGCGCTTTATTTCTGACTTTAAATACTCTTTCATGGACGGACTTATGCGCATATATCCTGCCGTTCTTTCAAATTTACTAAGTAATGACATTATAACATAAATTTATTATCCGGGCAAGCCGGGCAAAACATATAAAGTGAGTTGTTTAGTCCGGTAGGCGGTTAATCCACCAAGCGCCGCTGGGTTTTTCAAATAAATCCACATTCCGATTGACAATCAGGCTCAAAAATTATAAAATATATGCAACTATAAGATAACACGGAGGGATTAAATTGAAGTTAAATTCAGTTCTCATTTTAGTTTTTATGATCGTAATGTTGTTCGGAACCAAAAAAGCGATAGCTCAGGACGCAAAAGCGCCTGACGCTCCCAAGGGTACATCCGAAGTCGTTATCGACGACAAGGCCCTGCCTCAAGTTAAAATGACCACAAAATACGGCGATATGGTAATAGAGCTTTTCGAAGATGAAACGCCCAATACGGTTGCCAACTTTGTAAATCTCATCGAAAAAGGCTATTATGACGGCCTTACATTCCACAGAGTCGTTCCCGATTTCGTTATCCAGGGCGGCGACCCGACCGGAACAGGCGCGGGCGGCCCCGGCTACCGCATCAGATGCGAATGCGAAAAAAACACGCATAAACACACGAGAGGCGTCCTTTCGATGGCGCACGCCGGCAAAGACACGGGCGGCAGCCAGTTCTTCATAACGCACCGCGCTACGCCTCACTTAGACGGAAAACACACCGTATTCGGCCAGGTAATATCCGGCGTTGAAATAGTCGATAAGGTCCAGGTCGGCGACAAAATGGAAAAAGTAGTCATGCTCAAAAAGAGAAGCCACGAATACAAACCCGAAACTTTAAGCAAATAATATAGTTCATTTTAAGTTGAATAAAATGGTGAATTAAATTGAATAAGCCTGAAACCGCCGACCACAAAAAACATAAGATCCTCGTGGTTGATGACGAGGAAGTCATCAGAAAGCTGCTCACGGCAAGTCTGAAGACTAATTACCTCGTTGAAATTTCAAACGACGGATGCGACGCAATCGAAAAGGTGAAAACCTTTAAGCCGGATCTGTTCATAGTGGACAATATGATGCCGCGTATGAACGGTTTTGATTTAATTAAAAAATTGCGTGAAAATCCTGAGTTTTCAAACACGCCAATAATAATGTTAACGGCTAAGGACGGCGTCCGCGACAAGGTCGAAGGTTTCACCACGGGCGTCGACGATTATATCACCAAGCCTTTCAACGTAATGGAATTGAACGTAAGGATCGAATCTCTCCTCAGAAAGAGCCAGAAAACAAAATACGTCAATACGCTTATGTCTTCCATGGGAAGCGGAACCAGCCAGGAAGATATAAGCCTTCTGGGACACGACCTCAAAACCGCGGCGGCGATCCAGCTTAACATGATGCCGACTAAATTTCCGGTTCATGAAAATTTCAGCTTCGGCGCCAAAATGATTCCCGCAAAGACCGTCGGCGGCGATTTTTACGATTTCATTCCCGTCGACAACGAACGCGTCGCCATATGCGTCGGCGACGTTTCAGGTAAAGGCATAACCGCGGCGCTTTTAATGGTCATGGTAAGGACGCTCGTGCGCGTACTTCTGGCCGAAAAACTTTCGCTCATTGATATCTGTAATAAAATCAACGCCATGCTCATCCGCGACATCGGCATGGGCAAATTCATAACAATTTTCATAGCCATATTAAACATCGAGACCGGAGTATTCGAATCATATGTAAACGCCGGACATCTGCCGCCATTCATAATAAAAAAAGATATGAGCGTCGGCCAGCTCGATTCGACGGGCCCTTTCCTTGGCGCGTTCCCGCAGGTCGAAATAGTTTCGGCCGCATATAAATTCGACGAAGGCGATATAGTCGCCATTTACACCGATGGCGTTACGGAAGCCGAAAAGGAATCCCTGAATTTCTTCGGCGAAGACCGGTTGATAGACCTCATTAAATCGAATTATAATAATTCTCCGCAGGAAACCGTAGATAAAATAGTAGCGGATGTATCGAATTTTTCGCCCAATAAAAGCGACGATGTTACTCTGGTTTTCATCAAACGTACCGGCAAGCGCAACTAAACAAAGGAGAAATTTCTCAATATGATGACAGTCAAGTTTGAAAATAAAGGCAGTTACGGAATAGTCTATATTGACGGAGAAGTCAATATATTAAACAACGCCGAGTTAAAAAACGCTTTCAACGACGTTTTCAATTCAAACCAGTACAGGCTGATAATCGATTTTTCGAAGACCGCCTACATAGATTCCTCGGCTATTTCCGTTATAATATCCGCCCGCAACACTATAGTTTCAAAGAACGGAAACATAGTGTTCTGCTGTCTTCCCGTAACGATAGATAAAGTCTTCAATATAATAGGTTTCAAAGGCGTCGTAAAATTTTTCAAAACGCAGGAAGAAGCGGTTGCTTTTTTTGAAACCAAACAATAACTTTAACGCTATAAATATTCGAAATTCAGACGATATTTTTAGTGTACATTTTCAAAGACAGGGGGATTTTTTATGACAACTAACTTACAAATGGACCCGGTTTCTATCCCATTCAGAAAGATAATCTGCAAATCATGCCAGAGCGTCGGCGACACCCAGACGGGCTTCAAACTTTTTGATTCCGAAGTAAAGGGCAGAGCGCAGGCAGTTTGTGAAAACTGCGGAACGGCGAATCTCATAAAAAAAGAAAGAAATTAAATCCTGACGTTTAAATACACATAAAAATTAATATTAAATAACTATGTAAAAACACCCGTTAAAATTTGACGGGTGTTTTAGTTTTTCAGGCCGAACATGTTTTCAAATAAATACGGCGGATAAATATCGCCAGAGTTTAACGCCATGGCTGATTATGAAATATTATTCTTAAAAAAGCATTGTCATATAATTAATTTGCTGGTATAATAAGGCGATGGCTGATTTTTCAAAATGTTGCATAAAAAATTTTTTTATGGCGGCGGTTTTACAAAACGCTATTCCCTTTCAAAGCGCCGCTGCCGCTTCAGAAGAAACGCTGAATCGTTCTTTTGAAACGCCGGCGTTTATTATTATATTTACGCTGCTTCTCACTTCGCTGGCATTAGTCATCCTGCAAAACCGGCGCCTTTCAAAGTCCATCTCCCGTCTTAATATTGAAATACGCGACTACAAAAAAAATGAGACTGACAGAAAATCGCAGCAGGAATATCGCATGATAATAACCGAAGCGATCCAGATGGTTTATAAATCCGACGACCCGGCCACTTATTTTTCAACCGTATTTGAGCGCGTATCCAGACGAACCGGTTTGAAAAGCATACATATTTTTGAAGACTCGTCTGAAAATACGGCCAAAACAACATACGAATGGATCGACGATACCGGGAAAAAAATCCCTGCCGAATTCAGCTATGAAAAAGTTTCATCCTGGAAAAAACATCTCAACGAAGAAGTGATGATAAATTATCCGGTGGATGAATTTTTACCCGGCGATATAAAAGATTATATATCTTCTATCGGCGCGTCAAGCCTTTTCACGCTGCCTTTATTCATAAATAACGAATACAACGGGTTCATCGTTTTCATCGGAAACGCGACCGACATCTTATGGGAAGAATATATAATAATGCTGTTTTTTCCGATAGCCGGAATACTATCAACCGCCATTGAAAAAAAGAAGAACACGGAGGAATTGAAAACTCTTAACGCCACGAAGGATAAATTTTTCAGCATCCTTGCGCACGATCTGAAAAGCCCGCTGGCGGCTTTTATTATGTTCATCGACACTATTTTATGCGTAGACATGGACAGAGAATCCAGAGAAGCGACCGTTTTGAGCGTAAGAACTTCACTGTCCAAAACACTCGAGCTTGTCGAAAGCATACTCAAATGGGCCAGAATGCAAAAAGGCGATATCACTACGGCGATTGAAAAATTCGATATAAAGGACGTTATCGCAAGCAACGCGAATATTTATTCCCGGGCCGCCGCCAACAAGAATATAACGCTTACGATAAACGCCGCGGAAACTTACGTAACGGCGGACCGCGAAATGATACTCACGGTGGTGAGAAATCTCATAAACAACGCGATAAAGTTTACGCCTGAAGGCGGAAGAATCGAAGTATCCACTTTGAAAAAAGGGTCATTCGCTGAAGTTTCCGTTTCAAACACCGGAGCGGGAATAAGCCCGCAGATAATGGAAAAACTTTTTAAACTCGGTGAAAAAATCTCGTCGGTAGGAACGGCGGGAGAACGGGGAAGCGGATTCGGATTGATACTCTGCCATGACTTCATTTCCAAAAATGGCGGAAAGATAAGGGCCGAAAGCGAACCCGGCAAAAAAAGCACGTTTATTTTCACGCTTCCGGCAGCTTAATAATAACTTTTGACGAACCTTCCTGAAAACGGTTATTTTAAAAAAGTGAAATAAAACGCCATGAACAGAAATCCGGAGAATTTCATATTCGAAAATGATCATTCGCTGAGAACGCGATTGGCCGTTTTTTCCTCAATAATAGCCGCCACCCTTCTATGGGTGATGTTTTCCAATGCGTTTATTACCGGCTTTCTTCAGAATTTTCTACGCCTGGACAATCCCGGTCCGAATTTACTGCTCCGGCATATTTTCATATTCGGAATGCCTGATTTTCTCTTCTGCCTCGCCTGCCTTCATATTCTGGCGCGTTACAAATTATTTAAAAAAATTTCGTTTAAAGTGACAAAAGACGCTTTTATTCATGGTTTGATCGCCGGGATGGCATTGGCCGGTTTTGCCGTCGCGCAATGGCTTCTTTACGGATTGAAGTTTCAATTTGTAGTCAATTACTGGTCGATAACCGGAAACCTGTTTTCGAATTTTTACGAAGAAATAATATTCAGGGCTTTTATGATCCCTTTATTTAATTATCTTTTCAGAAATATTCAACCCGCCGTTTTCTTTTCAAGCCTGATTTTTGCGCTTGTCCACGCCAGATATCCGCTATTTTTACAGCTTACGGTCTTCGTAGGCGGATTTTGCTTCGCCATTTCATACGTCCGGACAAAAACAGTTTTCGCCCCATGGCTTGGCCATCAACTCGCCGATACAATCGCCGACGCCATACTGAAATTATGATTGACGTTGATCACTTAGTTGTAAACGAGAATCTTACTTTCTTCGAAAGGCACTGGGCGTCATTATCCTCGAGGCCGTTCGTTATAGTGACGTTATACGTCATAGCTTTTTTGAGCTTCGCTTTAGGCTTCCACACGATCTTTTTCCCGGTCGAATCGAAAGATATGTCGCCTGACAGCTTTTTAGCGCCGTCGGATACGAGTATCGTGTATTCATTAGCCGTTCCTTCATTTATCGGCTTATTGAACGTAAGCGCGATCTCCATATCGACCGGAACGTTCAATTCATTTGATTTTGGATAACACGACACCAGGTCGAGTTTTGAGAAATCGCGTGGCGAGCCGACCGTAAACGCCCATGAAATGCCTTTTTCAAGAGGGTTTCTGGCCAGGTCGGTTATTCCTTCCGTAAGCGTCGCGCGATAAGTTACGCCTTCCTTAAACTCTTCGGAAGGCATAAAAGTAGCCATGCTTTTCGCCGTGTCATATATGACTTTTCCTGACACCTGCTCTTCGGTAGCGTCGTTACTTATAAAAAAAGTATATTTATTAATTGTCGCGCTTTTTAATTTTTTCGAGAAACTTGCCTGTATCTGAATATGTTTTGATACTTCGGACGCGCCGTTCTGCGGATTCACCGTCGTAACCTTCGGTTTTTCAAAATCGGGCAGTTCATGGGTCTTAAATTGAAAAACATGCGATACGCCAAGTTTGTTCCCGCTCAGATCCGAAATGTCCGGCGCAACTTCGACCGTATAAAGCTTATCATATTCAAGCGGTTTCGCCGGTTTCAAAAGAACAGCGCAGGATTCAGGCTGATAAATGGCGTCAAATTCTACGGATTTCTTATTGTACGAAAGCTTGATAGTTTCTGAATTGATCGTCGAAGGTTCCACCGGTTCACTGAACTTCACATAAATTTCATCTTTCGTCGAAACGTTTTTCGAATTGTTTTTCGGATATGAATTAATCACAGACGGCGGATCGTGATCCGGCTCCGATTCAGTTTCAAAAGTGAAGTTATAAGCGGCTTTCATCTGATTTCCGGAATTATCGGTCAAGTTTTTTATAACGACCTTGTATCTGCTCGCATATTTAAGTTTTGAAATAGGCGTTATAACGACTTTAACATCGCGCTCCTCATAAGCTATCTTACAGAATATATCAGATGAATTAGAGCTTTCGAGAGCGAATAAACTTATGTTGCGCTCGGTGATCGTCGAATCCTTTATTTTTTTCGTAAACCAGGCCGTGATAGCTGAATCTACCGGAATATCCTTCGCGTTATCGAGAGGCGAAACCCTCTTTACCTCAGGCGCGGTTATGTCGGGTTCTTCAAGCGTAGTAAATTCTATAACTATCGTCGAATCAAAAAGATTTCCAGCCAGATCCGTCACGCCGCGGCTTATGATAAGTTGATAGGTAGTGCAATATTTGAATTTATCCTTCGGCGTTACATTTATTTGTTTTGTTTTTTCGTTATAAGATATCTCGCACGCAACATCCGAGTGGTCGTTCTCATTCCTTAAAAACACGTTTTTAGGT
>CAZJFS010000193.1:0-8094 GCA_964545075.1 uncultured bacterium | reverse complement strand
TTTCTTCGACTATCGGAATGTCCTTGGCGACTATATCGTTCATTCTCGTGCAGATCTCTTCGAGTATGCATTCCGACACTGGAACGTCCGAGTAAAGGTCATAATAATATGAATTTCCCAACGAATGGCCTATAACGAGACGGCTGTTTCTATACAATTCGAAAACGGCGCAGGCGAGAATGGCTGATGTCGTTCTCCGATATATTTCCTGACCCTCGCGACTTTTATAAGTTATAAATTCGATATTCGCATCAGTTTCTAAAACGCTGTTAAGACTTTTAACTTCGTTGTTTACAAAAGCGCCGATAAATTGAAACTTCGGATTCGCGTTTGTAACAAGCGCCGCCAATTCGCTTAATTTTTTACCGCCATCGATCTCCTGGGTGGCGCTGCCCAGAATCGTTACTTTAATTTTTCCCATAGCTTAACCTACACCTCTTTATATGATTCAAAAAGGAAGCAAGTTATATCGCTTCCTTTCATTTTTCGTGGGATTTTTTATTATATCAGATAAGATTTTATTTGTAAATAGACTAATGAATTTTTAAAAACATATCCCGGCTGTTTTTTTGGCGTCACGCCTTTAAAAAATTTATTGAAAAATAAAAATTGCTCCCGTATCCAGGCCGGCTTTCAATAAAAATTCTTCTGCCGCCCATAATTCTGACAAGATGATTTGCAAGAGTGAGGCCGAGGCCGAGGCCGCCATAGCTTCTGGTAATCGTGGAATCGCCCTGAATGAAAGGCGAGAACATTTCCTGCTGGCGTTGCTCGGAAATTCCTATGCCTTCGTCGATAACTTCAAATTTCACGAAAACGTTATCGCCCTCTTCCGATTCTTTTATAATGTTTAAAATTACCGTACCCTGTTCCGAAAACTTCAACGCGTTATTCACTAAATTCAAAAGAATCTGTTTGAGCCTTTGAGAATCGCCTATCAAATTATCGTTCAAAAGCGGATCGAAGGAACTTGCGATGCCGATTCCCTTCTGTTCGGCGCAAGGCGTATACGCTTCAATAACTTCGTTTATTATATCACTGATGCTGAAGTTCTCGCATTCGATTTCAAGTTTTTCGGCCTCTATGTTCGAGTAATCGATTATATCGTTTATAATAGAGAGAAGCGCTGCGCTGCTGGCCTGAATATGTTTTAAGAACTCAAGCTGTTCGCCTTCAAGCCCGGTCTCAGACAATATTTCGGTAAAGCCCATTATTATATTCATAGGCGTTCTAAGCTCATGGCTCATATTGGCAAGAAAATTGCGTTTTATCATTTCAGCATTTTTCGAGTCTTTACGGGCGGTTTCAAGCTCCGTTCTGATCATTTTCCGCTCGGTGGTATCGATGGCGTAAAAAAGGAAAAGATCGTCATAAACGTGAAGCAGGCGTAGCTCCCATGTTTTTTCATAAATCGATATTTCGCTGCAGCAGGCCGACCTGCGCTCATCGATACATTTTTCAAGCTTGCAGAAAAAACAGCCGCTTTCCTCATGAGCGGCCCGTTCGCCGCCTGAAAGATTTTCCGGATGTCCCATGAAATCCCAGCAGTACCTGTCAATTTCAGCGCCAAGCTGGCCGGCGTTATAATTTATCGCGAGTATTCTTCTGTTTTTATTTATGAGAACGGCTGGATATGGAAGGCTGTCCAGGAGTATTTCGTTGAAATTAAGCTGTTCCTGAAGTTCCTTTTCATATTGTTTCTGGTACGTAACGTCGGAAAGGTTTATGACGATCCCGTCAAAAAGCCTTTTAGCGGATATGCGCAGCCACATGGCCGCTTCGGAATTTCCATAATGGTGTTCATAAAACAGGGGCAACCCCGTTTCCACAACCTGGACGAATTTTTCGAAAAGTTCCTCGATGCCGCTGCCGTTCATGTCGGCAAGCATTCTTTTGCCTTTTATCTCGAATTTTTTCCGGCCGACAAGCCGCTCCGCCGCGATGTTTATTATGCCGCATTCGAAATCAATTATTTTTCCCGAGTCGTCCCGCAACGAACTGAAGGTCATAACCGCGTCGCTGGAATTATTCAAAACGCCGGTAAGCATTTCATCGTTTTTTTTCAGTTGCTTTTCATAAAGCTTTCTTTCGGTTATATCATGGGCTATGCCAAAGATCTCGAAAGGCTTTCCTTCGTTATGAACTATGTAATTCGATACTTCCAGAAATAAAGTTTTGCCGGTTTTCGAATCAAGTTCGATCTCAAATTTCGTATTCTGCAATTCGCCAGCCCTTACAAGTTCAAGCATTTTTTTAAATAGCGGCGCATATTGCGGTTTGATATGATCTTCAAAATTTGTATTCAGTAATTCACGGCATTCATAACCCGTAACAGCTTCGGCATAACGATTTATAGACGTTATATTTCCAAGAAGATCGGTCGTGTAAACTATGTCGTGGACATTGCTGAAAAGTTCGTTATAACGGTGCTCAAATTTTTGAAGTCCCATTTTTTTATTAGCCGCTTCAACTTCGTTGGCGTTAAAATTCAGGCTCCCCAATGCGACGCTGATCGAAGAAGATGCGGCCTTCAGAAATCGTCTTCCGGCTATTTCCGGTTTTTTTTCGGTTTTTTCACTATCAAGCCTTATGAAACCGAAAAATTTTTCGTTGGCGAAAAGCGGCAGGGCGGCGGTAGAACGGACGCCATTTTTTTCGAAATACGTTTTTTCAGGTTCCGGAAGTTTTGAAACGCTTGAAAACAGGCATTCACCAGCCGAAAGCGTTTTGCGCCAGCCATTAAACGCGATATCATAGTCTACGGATTCAACTGAATTTTCAAAAGTCCGCGCTTTTTTGTCATCTTCATGCCATTGAAATTTCGCGATTGCCGAAACTCCCGAACCGGCATTCTCGAACCAGTAAGCATGGTCGAAACCGGCCGTTTTTGAAAGAACCTCAAGAACGCCGCCACAATATTTTTCATAATTTTTTATTTCAAGGGATTTATAATTAATAGCGGCGAGGACGTCTAGATGAGATACGCGGCGTGAAACCGTGGTTGATGAGGTTTTATTAACGCGAACCGCCATTTTCAAACTCCTTACACACGAAAAAGATCATAATGAATATTCTAAAGAAATTATTTATAATTAATTATACATAATTTCTTTAGAATATTCAAGTAATTCGAATTATTTTTTTGGTTTTCGCTTCGGCGCCGGATGCTCAAAATATTTTTGAATATCTTCTCTTTATTCGTATCTGAGGGCGACGACGCAATCGAGTCCGGCGGCCTTATTAGCGGGATAAATGCCAAAAAAGAGTCCGACGGCGACGGAAAAGCCGAATGACAAGATTATCGATTGAGCTGAAACGTCAGTATTCCAATTGCCGATATAAGAGATCGCATATGACATCGCTACGCCTGCCAATATTCCAATCACGCCGCCCATAACGCACAACACGATGGATTCGATCAAAAATTGGATCAGGATGTCATATTTAGTGGCGCCAAGAGCCTTTCTAAGCCCGATCTCACGGGTGCGCTCGGTCACTGAAACGAGCATGATATTCATGATGCCGATACCGCCGACCAATAACGATATACATGCTATTCCCCCCAGAAGAAGCGTGAACGCGCCTGTAATATCATTCAAACGAGTAAGCATATCGGTCTGATTTCTTACGGTAAAATCGTCGTTATCCGGATTATAGATTTTATGGCGTTTCCTCAATATATTTTCCACTTGCACTTGAGCCGCGTCCATCTTAGATGAATCAGCGATCTGAATATTTATGTTCCTCAGATAATCAATTCCGAAAACTCTTTTCTGAAAAGTCGACAGCGGAATAAATATCTGATCGTCGGCATTGGAAAAACCTGATTGCCCCTTTGCTTCAAGAACGCCGATCACCACAAACGGTATTCTATTTATCAGCATATCTTTGCCTATCGGATCGGAATTCGGAAAAATGTTATCGACAACCGTAGCTCCAATAACGGCGACCTTTCTCTGCATATTTACATCCGATTGATTAAAGAAAACGCCCTTCGCCACGGGAGTATTGCGTACCGTCACATAACTCGGCGAGGTGCCGACGACCTGCGACATGGAATTCTTATTTCCGGCCTTAACGCTGGCCTGTTTAGAATTTTCAGGAGCGGTAAGTTTGACCAGCGGACACTCGTTTTGTATCGCCAGAGCGTCCTCGTTTACAAGAGTCTGGATCGAACCCATGCCGTGACCACCCATCCCGACCTTAAGCTGGCCGGGCATTACGAATAAAAGGTTAGTTCCCATGCCTTCGATCGAACTGGTTATGAGATCCTTCGCACCCTCCCCTATGGAAATCATGGACACTACCGCGGCGACGCCGATAATAACGCCGAGCATGGTCAAAGCCGAACGCATTTTATTAGCGTTAAGACTTATAAAGGATATTTTGAAAAGCTCCATAAATTCCATTTATATCAACACCTTAGTTAGATTGCGCAAATATTTTCGAACGGAAGCGGCATGGTCTTTATGACCTCGCGCGCGTCAAGGATATGCTCGACTTTCTTATCCTGCACTATTCTTCCGTCCTTGAATATAACGTTTCGACCGCAATGCTGCGCCACGTCCGGTTCATGGGTAACTATGACTATAGTCTTGCCCTGACGGTTCAAATCCTGAAATATCATAAGTATTTCCTCGGAGGACCTCGAGTCGAGATTACCGGTCGGTTCATCGGCGAGTATCAGCGAAGGATTGTTAACCAGAGATCGGGCTATCGCTACACGCTGCTGCTGGCCGCCCGAAAGTTCGTTCGGCATATGATGAACGCGTTCACCGAGCCCGACGGATCTTAACGCTTCAAGAGCTCGCTGTTCGCGTTCCGCCGCCGGAACTTTCGCATAAACCATAGGCAGCTCCACATTTTTTAACGCCGTCGTCCTCGCGAGCAGGTTGAAAGTTTGAAAAACAAAGCCTATCTTTTGATTTCTTATGGACGCAAGTTTCTCTTCAGGAATGGTCGCGACGTCGGCATCATCTAAAAAATATTCGCCGGACGTCGGCCTGTCAAGACAGCCAAGAATGTTCATCATCGTCGTCTTTCCGGATCCGGAAGGCCCCATAATGGCGACAAGTTCGCCCGGAAGTATCGAAAAGTTAGCTCCGTTCAACGCATGAACCTTTATTTTTCCAGTATCATAAATTTTGGTCAGATTTTTTATTGATATTATTTCTTTATTTTCGGGTGGCATAAAATCTCCTCATCCTCCGGGCAGCATCCCGGGCTACATTAAGCAAAAACATATATTAATCCTAACGGCCTTTTATTATTAATGTCGCCCGCCGCCTCTCGGCTGTTGTCCTACGATCGGCATCCCCGCGGAAGTCTTCTGTTGAGAAGCCTTTTCATCCTTTAACGCTTCGCCGCTTAAAAAAGTTTCCTTATCCTCGATGCCGCTTAAAAGAATCGTTTTATCCCCATTCGATTCGCCGATCTTTATTTCGCGAAGCTGTCCCGAGTTGGAACCGTTCGATCTTCCGCCGGACAGTTTAACGAAAAATTTTCCGTCCTTTTCAATTATCGAATCGGTCGATATCATTTTGACATCGGGTTTAGAATGCACTATTATATCGGCATCAGCGGTCATTCCGACTTTCACTTCACTGGTGCCTTCTAAAAGTTTGAGCGTGACGTCAATGACCGGCACGTTGTCTTTGAGATATACGCGCGGGCCGATGCTTAAAAGACTTGCTTTAAAAGTTCTTTTCGGAAATGCGTCGAGCCTGACGCGGGCTTCGAGATTATTGACCAGTTTATGAATATCGGTCTCATCCACGTTGGCTTTGATCCATACCTCGCTCATATCGGATATCGTAACGATATTGGTTCCCGCCGTCACCGATGAAATTCCGGAAGTTATTATTCCGCCTTCGTCAACCCATTTTTGAGTTATAACGCCATCAATCGGCGCGTTGACGGTAGTATCGTTTACCTGTTCAACTACGTCCTGATAAGTTATTTGAGCCTTTTTAACCGTGGTTTCAAGATTTTTAATTTCTTCCTCGCGCAACCTGAGAGAGTCGATTTTTATCTTGATGTCCTCGACGGCAAATACCGACACTTCATATTGGGACATGGCTTTTTGAATTTCTTCACTCTGAAATCCCTGTTTTAAAAGCGAGAGTTTTTCCTGCGCCGTACGGACCTGCGCTTCGTTAACGTCAAGAGAAGCCCTGGCGGCGTCAAGCGCGGACTGCGATATCAGGTTTTTAGCGAACAATTCTTTGTTGCGGTCGAAGTTTTTCCGGCTATTCTCGAAATTAGCGCGGGCCAGATCCAGTTGCGCGCCGCCCTGGGATATTTCCTCGGGGCGCGAGCCTTTCTTTAAAAGTTGAAGATTGGCGCGGCTGAGTTCAATATTTGACATTGCCTTTTGCATTTCATTATAATTTGAAACTTTATCCAGGCCATAGCTTATTTTGGCGCGTTCAAGAGATATTTTCGCAGAATTAAGGTCCGCTTCGCTCTGTTTTAATTTAAGATCAACGTTGCGCCTGTCGATTTGCGCGACCAGTTCACCTTTTTTTACTACGTCGCCTTCCATAAGTTTTAAATGTTCAACGTTGCCGCCCACGCGCGATTTGACGTCAACGCTCGACAACGCAGATATGACGCCGCTGCATGAAACAAGCAACTCAAAAGTGCCTTCGCTTACGCGCTCATAACTGCTTCCGCTGCGTTTCGCCGAAGATCCGGCGGTTTTGCTTCCGCTAAAACCGTAATAGTAAACCAGGCCGGTTATCAAAATTAAAACCGTAATAGTTTTAAATCCAAAGTATTTTCTCATTTGTAAAATTCATCATCTCCGATGCTTCTTTTGAAGCTGCATCTGGCTATCAAAAACGAACCCTGCGCCTGAATCATATTAGTCAGCGCGCGTGAGTATGCGACTTCGGAATCCAGAAGGTCGACCATCGTGGCAAGCCCTACTTTATATTGCTCTTCCGTAAGTTTTTTCGAAAGTTCGGCCGATTCAACGCTTTTTTTAGCTACTTCTATTTTCTCAAAGGTTTCCGTAAGCGTGAGATATGCCTGAGTAACGTCATATTTGACTGAAAGAACGAGTGAATTATATTTTTGTTCCTCGGCTTTTAATCTCAGATCGATCTCGGCGAGTTTATTCGCGGTAAGGCCGCCGTTATATAGTGAAAGGCTTACGCTACCGTTTATCGAAAATGACCCGCGATCGGTTTTCTGGGAATTCTCGAAGGATTTTCCGGCCGTCGATCCGATTGAAAACTGAGGCGCGCGTTCAGCCGCGATCTGTTTTTTCTGGAGTTTTAATATTTCAATGGCTTCTTTCTGAGCCGCGATCTCCTGTCTTACGTTCATGGCCTTTTCGACCGAAGCGTTAAGTTCAATGTCGAAAGTATCGCATACGAGAGAATCCAGAAGCCAGATCTCTCCGGTGTCAATCATTCCCATGGAAAGTTCGAGAGCGAGTTTGGATTTTTTAATGGCGTTTATAGCGCTTATAAGGTTGAACTTGTTTTCATATGTGTTGGCCTGTGCTCTTATGAGGTCGGTTTTAGGCGAGATTCCGACGTTGAAATTGGCCGCCGCCAGTTCTTCATGCATAACGGCGCTTCTGTATGTTTCTTTCTGAACGATTTCGAGTTTTATGTTGATTATAGCGTTATAATAATTTTGAGCCACTTTAAGAAGCGTGTCGAGTATGAGTTTTTTATGGTTGAAAGATGCGACCTGCTCGTTCTTTTCAGCGATAGCCACGCCGGATTTCAATTTATTCCCATCATATACCACTTTGTTAGCGGAAACGCTCAAGCTTCCGCCTGAAGCATTTGAATTACTCGACGCGGCCGAACCGACCTTGGTGTTCGAACTCTGCCATGATTCCTGGCCGCTTAAACTAACCTGCGGTTTAAGGGGCGATTTTGACTGTTCAATTTTGCTGGCCTGAGAATCCAGGTTGAAAGCCGATTCAAGAATGGCGGGGCTTTTTTCCTTCGCTATGTTTATGCATTCGATCAGTTTAAGGGGCGCGCCGTGCTTAGGGTCTACCTCGGTCGAAGCCGTAATCATAGTTTTAAGGTCGGTTTCCGAAGTGCCCGTATTTTTAACATCGGGTTCGAG
>CAZJFS010000192.1:0-8117 GCA_964545075.1 uncultured bacterium | reverse complement strand
CGTCGACGTTTATCCTGTTAAGCGAAGCGCTTGCGTATATCTTTGCGACGGAGAGGCCGGTCGTCGCGGGGACTACGCCGTCCTGCGTCCACTTCGACGGATTGCCCGCGGCGTCGACGAACCTGTAATATATTTTACTGGCCGGAGTCTGAGCGCCTATTCCGGTTATAAGATCGCCCGTTAAATGCACCGCCGCGACCGGGGTCGAAGCGGTAGCGCTAGTCGCCGTAACCGGAGCGTACGCGCTGAAATAAACCTCCAGCTTAGCGCTTATATTCGGAGTCAAAACGTCATTGGAGAGCGTCACCTTTCCCGTCGCGTTATCAAAACTGAGGTTTGATATTGGAACCGGAGTAGTTACGGTGCCGTCGCCCACGTTTGTCGGAACGGTGTTGCCGATGGTAAAGCTTTGCCCGGCGGAGGGCGCCGCTTCAATGACGTTCCCGGCAAGATCCCGGCCGGAGCTTAAAGTTATAAAAACAGTGCCGTTTGCCGAACCCACGGTATGTATGAATGAAAAATGCCGCGCGTCAATTTTTGACATGACGGATTCGGAAACGGTTTCCGCGCCGCTCATGGATATTTTCAGGTCCTCGCCGGCCGAAAGGTCTTCATTTATTTCAGCGCTTATCGTAATAGCGGTTCCCTGCGCCGCCGGAAAGGAAGTTGAATACGTTATAGCCGCCGACGGCCGGACGGTATCGATAAAAGCCGCATTAGCGGACTCGTTGACGGGCTTTAAATTCGCGCGGCTCATTCCGTCAATGTCGACGGCGGAGATGAATATTTCTTCCCGGACTTCGCCTTTCGCATTCGAATCGAATTTTATCACGCGCTCATATATATAATCGTTACCCGACATCCGCTCCGACTGCCCGCCGATGACGTCGTTAGCCGCGCCTTCGGCGTTTATAGTTAATTTCGGAGGCTCCTTCAGTTCTTTCGTCGAACCAATCTTCATATAATAAACGCCGGCCCTCAGATGCGCAATACCGTTTATCGCGTTCTCCGCAGAGGAATCAGAATAATACTGAATTGAAAACTCCGGAGCGTTCTTATCGATAGTGTAAGCCCTCGACACCACTGGCGAATCTGACATGCCGGCCGCTACCGCGATCGCGCTTATCCGTACCGACGAATCTATAGTGACCGGACCCGAATATAACCTGCCGTTTCTAGAGGGAGTCGCGCCGTCATCGGTATAATATATCGACGCGCCTGGCGTTGACGTGGTTATGCTCAGAAATTTGGTTTCAGAATACGTTCCGGCCGCGAGAGAAAATAACGGGGCCGCCACGGCCGAGCTGCCGGCCGGCAATATGGCGCTGATTATTCCCTGTATGGTTTGCGCGCCGGTTTGAGCCGAGATCTCGCCGTTACCGATGGCAACGCTCGTCGCGAAACTATTTTTTTTGATAAAAGACAGCGTGGAGGAGGTTTTTAAAATGTTTGCGAATGTGATCAAAAGGTCGGTTATTTTAGATAATTGCCCTGACGCTATTGTATTTTTTACGGTTTCTTCAATTTCGGATGAATTTAAAACCGCCGCTACCGCTATTACGGCTTTGGCCGCCTGCGAAATGTTGTCATGTCCGCCAGCCAGCTTTTCAACCGCCTCGTCGAACGCAGTCAGCTTTCCGGAATATTCCTTATACACCACGCCGGAGACGACTTCAGAATCAGAGATTGCGGCGGCCGCGATCTCGGGAACGCCCTTTTCAATCGCAAAAAGCGCGCGCGCCGTGGAAAGTCCATCGATATCGAGTCCGATTAATTTAACGATATAAGCATTGGAAGGGATTTCATAAGCCTTGATCATTCTTCCAATAAGATTTCGGTACAATATTCTTCCGCCGTTATTCTCCCTTATGGTTATCATAGGATATCCGGCGGCATTTGTTATCGGAATACTCGCTTTATAGCTGCTCCCGGTTAAAGTCACATTTCCTATCTCATTTCCGGGATTATCCTTATCGACGACCTGAATGCAATACTTTCCGCCGCCAAAGTTATACGCGAAATCCGGTTTTGGGGAGGCGAATATCCCGGGGGCGGATGATATCGATATCATACCTGAAATTTCCAGGACCTTATCGCTTGAAACGGCACCAGGAAGCATAGTGCTTTCGTCGCCGCTCAAGCATCCCGAAAACGATGCAGCTAAAAATAACAGAAAAAATATCGGATATAATTTCTTCATTTTAACCTTTCACAGACTGTATGAAATCAAACTCACGCCTTTAAAACTTTTTCCTTGAATTTGACGGTTTGTTAATGAACTTTTCCGATGTTAACGCGCATAATTTCTGAAAAAAGTCGACATTGGCTATTACCTTAATTCCGCGGTAATTATATGTCAAATTAAATTCAGAGTTCTTAACTGGCTATGAACATATTATATCACGGGACCATATTACTTGTCTATACAAGATATACAGTTGCGGGATCAAGAATTTTTTACGCGCCGGATACAACTTGAAATCCCGGCAAAATTAAAAACCCCTCCGCATGGGAATTGCGGAAGGGTTTTTAATTTCTGGTGAGCATCATATTGAATTAGAAGAAATTAAGGATTAAAAATTAAATAAAAGTAAGCTATCATTAGAAGATAAATATATAAATCAACGTCACCAGTTAAAAAGTTTTTCCAATGTCTTTTTACCGTTATCTATGGTGTTTTTAATGTTAGTTCCAACCGTCTGCGCGATCTTTTTGCCGGCGTCGTAAACCTTTCCGACGACCTGCTGGACCGGCTTGAGCGCGTCGCCGAAATTAACGTTGATGTCAAATCCGAGCTGGCCGCCTATTCCAAGGTACGCTCCGACATTCACCTTGGCTTTTATGCCGGTCCACGATATTTTCCCGGTGGCTTCAAAATGGGCGCCAAGACCCGCGCCAACCGTTCCGTTAACCGAACCCGTAACCGACGTGTTTCCATGCGATATGGTGCCGCCGACCTGGCCCTTGGCGCGTACGCCCACGAAAGCGTCGCCTGAAACCGAGGCTTCGGCGCCCTCTTTACCTACTCCGACATGAGCGTCCGCGTTCGCTCCGACGCCGGCCGTAGCCTCTCCGCCCGCGAATACCCTGCCGCCCCACTGGCCTGCCTGGATGCCGGTCGAAACTTCTCCGCGCGCCCGCGACCCGGCGAAAACCGAGCCCTGAACGCCGGCCGCAAGCTGACCATAGCGGATGCCTACATATGATGCGCCCTTGGCTTCCGCGCCTATTAAAAGAACGTCGCCCTTGGCGCCCGCAGTAACGGTAGCGCCGCCGAGCTTGAATTGAGATTCGGCGCCGGCCTTAACCTGCGGCCCGATGGTCTTTCCGATCTCGTTCCTGTAAAAATCAACCGATATCGAAGGGTTCTTCCATCTTTCGTTCTTTTTAGCCGCTTCGGCGAGTTTAGCCTTCTCTTCCGCTATGCGTTTTTGAATTTCATCCGGCGTCGGCGCCTTGACGTTTCCGGTAGGATAGGCCGTTATTACCGAGCCGCGGTATTTATCGTCGTTATCGACTACGACCAGTATCTCCTGCCCGTTGACGTTTTTCGTATAGAGCATGCGGTGCTGGTCGGCGCCGCCTTTCTGGCGAACCTGTTCCTCGGCGTTTCCGGTCTTTATGGTGTCTAAAATGAAATTTCTGACGGCTTCGTCCTGGTTCGCAAGGCCGAACGCCTCTTTAATCTCGCGCGCGTGGCACGTTCCGTCCGACCGGTCGTAGGCGATATGCGTCCATCCGAACTTGGTGCTGCCCTGTTCGAGCCTGACGTTATTGAAGTCTTTGTTGGATCCCGTTACGAGAGTTTTCTGAGCGAGGGCCGGATCGTCCTTGGTGTTTAAAAAATTCGAAGTATAGGAACTGGCGATCGAACTCTGAGGCTTGTCGCCATAGCTCCATGTTTTATTAGCCAACTGGTTGTCTTCTAATTTGTCCTGCCATATCTTGATGCTGGAACCGCCCTTCACCTCGAAATCAGGCGGAAGAACCTTTTTGGCGTTGGATGAGCTGGTCGAATATTCAAGATAGGATTTCGTTTCAGGTTTGAATTGTTCCTTGAATTTTTCGAAGATCGACTTAAAGCCCGCCGAATTCGGGTCCTGGTCTTTAAGCTGGGATATAAGGCCGCTTCCGGCGCCGGACGAGGCGGCCGATGATGAAGCTCCCTGGCCGGAGGTCGCGGGCTGTTGGGACTGGTTAAAATCGATTTTGGGTATGGCGGCCGTTACGATGGCTTTATTTAAAAGCGCATCGGGATTAGGTGCATCAGCCGAAATCGACTGGCTCTGTGAGCTCTGGCCGTTTCCGCCGGCTACCGCTTCGGCTATATCGACGGACCCTTCGTCGTAAAGTTTTTCAAGCACGTTGAGCTTTTTATTTAAAAGCGCGGCTTCCACGCTCGCCGCGTTCTTGAGTTCGGCGGTATTAAGCTTCGCCGATATTATATTTTTAAGATCGTCCGCGCTTATTATCGATGAGGCTGCGGGGTTTTGTTCGAGGATTCGTTTCAGCAGGTCGTCCGAAATTGTGAAAGATTCGCCCGACTGAGAACCGGCCTGTTCAATGTTGATTTTAGGGGGCGAGACGACATCGGCTATTTTTTGAGCGACGAAGTTGGCGCCCGAAAAGAAAGCCTTTACAGGCGCGAGCGGCCACAGCAATGGGTTAGCCGAAGCGAGCGCGATCTGTGAGAAGAGAATAAAGAACGCAAAAGCTACTATAAGAAAAAGCCTTAAATTTTTATATTTTATGGCTATATCTTTTTTCATAAGGCCACACCTCTTCCAAAATATAGAAAAAGATCATTTTTAAGATCTCGGGACATTCATAAAACGTGCGCGGCCGTGACGGAATCCGCGCTAAAAATTTATGGGCCGGGGACGAACAGGCGGTTAAAAAGGTTGGTTTGGTAAGCATTAACCTGCGCTGGAAGCCCGGGCGGGTGTCTGTTTTACGACTATAATCACGCCGCCGGCCTTGTCAAAGGCCCGGATAAGCGTGGCGTCAGCTCTTTTAAGAGCTTTCGTTATGCAGTATATTTATAGTCATACTATTTTACAAAAAACTTTCTAATCTAATTATAAACCATGGATGAAGTTTTGTCAATTTCGGCCGCGCGTTTTTAAACGAGCTCATTTGACCTGAAAGCGTTTTCACCGCAAAATAAAAACATCCCCTATTTTTAAAAAATAAAGGATGTCTTTCGTCTTTTATAAAAATGGAACAAATATTAATCTACGGCAGGTACTGGACCTCTTCTTCTAAAAGCAACCCGAATTTTTCAAGCACGGCCACTTTCATCATCCTGGCCAGCCCCAGAACTTCTTCCGCGCGCGCGCCGCCCGGATTTACTATAAAGTTGGCATGTTTCAGATAGACCTCGGCATTGCCGCATTTCAAGCCTTTAACTCCGGCCTGTTCGAGAAAATATCCGGCCGCGATCCTTCTGTGGGCCGGATTGATGGGGCTTACGTTCTTGAAATAAGAACCCGCCGACCCGATGCTTTCGGGCGGATGTTTACCGTGCCTTTCCGCGATTATCTTTTCAACGCGTTCGCGGACGGCGAGCTTGTCGTCTTGCGTAAATTTAATAATAGCCGAAACGACCACGTCGGATGTGTTTTTAATTTTACTTTTTCTGTATGAAAAATCGAAATACGATCTGTCGGCCATGAGCGTCTTGCCGCCGGGCGTCAGTAGTTCCGCGAGCAGAAGGAGATCGCCGATGCTCTTTCCGTACGCCCCGGCGTTGCCGAATATGGCCCCGCCTAAAGTTCCGGGAATACCGGCCAGAAATTCCGCGCCCGCCAGCCCGTTCTCGCATGCGTATTCCGTTATTTCGGCAAGCTTTATGCCGCTTCCAAACGAAACGAAAACGTCTTTGCCGGGCGTCATGACCGCGCCTGCGCGCTCGAGCGCAACCGCATGTTCGCTATTTTTTTCGATAATCTCTATTTTTTTGATCCGGTTTTTTATGACGATGCCGGCAACTCCGACGTCGCCGACCAGAAGATTCGAGCCGCCGCCCAGCATAAAATAAGGTATACCGTTATTTCTGGCTTCTTTTATAGCCGCGACCATGGCATCGGCGGTATAAACTTCCAGAAAAGCGTCGGCGCTGCCGCCGATCTTGAATGTGGTATAATCCGCCATTTTTTTGTCGTAGAAAATTTTGGAGCCCTCTTTTATAAGAGCCGGTTCAATTCTTTTTATTGAATCGATGAATGTCGGCCGGCTCGAAGAGCCGCACCCGTTTTTTGCATTAAAATCAAAAACTGTCTTTGTCATAAGCTTCTCCTGATAATTAAGGATTCAAAGTAACATACATAATAATTATCGAACGATAAAACGAAAAAGTTATACCGGACGGATCCTTAATATCAAATAATGAACCGAGTCTATCATAATTTTAAAATAAATTCAACCTGAATGTGCCCCTCAAAAAATTTTTTTATTTTTTTTATTTTTTTATTGACATAAGTATTTCTTTGTGGTATAATGATTCATGTCTTAAGGTAACAACCTTGACATTCCGAAATAGCTCAATGGTAGAGCACTCGGCTGTTAACCGAATGGTTGTAGGTTCGAGTCCTACTTTCGGAGTATAATAAGAAACCGCTTCTTACTTATTGTTTGAAGCGGTTTTTTAATTTCGCCAAAATCCGCCCGCGACGGCGCGCCTGGTTTCACTACATTCCAAATGCCTTCCAATTCAAGCCAATAACCTGAAACAAAAAACTCCACCACCCTTTCCGAAAAACGGGTCGCGGAGTTTTCGTCGGTATCTTTTTGCCGGCTGCCGTCAATTCCGGCGCTATTCTTTAATTCTAAGCGGTTTCGCCGTTCTTCCGGTTTTTTTGAACTCCGCGATCTTCCCGATCAATAACTTCGAAAGGCTCTCGTTATCCTTCGCCGAATCCGACGCAGCCGCGAAAGCTTTCTCCGCTTCGTCGTTCTTTTTCTGTTTGAAGAGAGAGCACCCCGTCAGATAATATTTTTCGACCTCGGATTCGCGGGCGGCGGGTTTTAATTCCTTAAGCGACGCGTCAGCCTCGGCGAATTTATCAAGCTCGACGCAAACCTGGGCAAACTTCAAGACTATGTCGGAACCGGCTTTTTCTTTGCCGGCGCCTTCTTTGATAAGATCCGAAAGGAGCTGATACGCCGCGGCGTAATTTTGCTTCGCCATAAAAACGGCGGATATGTTGAAACGCGCGCCCTGGCTTTTAGCGTCGATGGCGAGCGCCTTCTGAAAATTGACCATGGCCTCGTCATATTTTTCATCCATCATAGCTATAACGCCTATATTTAATAGAGGATCGACGCTTTCCGGCCGTATCCGGAGAGCCTGCCGGTAATAGCGGACGGCTTCTTCGTTTTTGGCTTTCAACTGCGATATGTAACCGAGATTATACGCGGCGGGATAGCTTCGGGGCTCCAGCGTGAACGCGCGGGTAAAGGCGGTCGAAGCCTCGTCGTAATTTCCGGCCATCATAGCCATCTCGCCGACCTCCAGGTTTATCGAAACCTCGTTCGAATCGAAGGGCTTCAACCTGACATCCGCTCCCTCTTCAGCCATAACCGCGCATCCGAAACCAAACGACGCGGCCAAAGCACCCGCAAATATTGTTTTTTTAAAAATCCCGGCGATATTCCCGCTATTCATAACGTCCATCCTTTTAAGTATAATTTTATTGTCATAAAGCTCAATATAACGAATTATCCCGCCTGACGCCGGAACCCGCGGCGGCGCCCATACCAAAGCGGCTTGCAAAAAACGCCTTGAAGCGCTTCCCGGCTGGGCCGGAAGCCCCTAAGCGGCCGGCGGAAAGCGGCGGCCTAAAATAAAATATCAGGGCCGCTAAAGCGCCCTGATATTCTTTATAATCTTTTTTCAGTTTAAAATCAACATTTTTTTCAGCGTCATATCAAAATTTCGCCGTATAATAAAGCCGGAAACGCTTTCAAATGAAGCATGAAGCCGACCGCTGGAACGATAAACCGCCCCGCCCCATTCACGCAAAGTAATTATTATATAGCGGTCTTGACAAAAGGAGTTATCTTCACCGGAGTTCCGACGCGCAATATTTTGAATAGTTCCGTCGAATCCTGCGCGT
>CAZJFS010000191.1:0-8154 GCA_964545075.1 uncultured bacterium | reverse complement strand
CTCGCCGTATTTCTTCTGCTTGAGATATAACTCTCCGGCCTCTATTTTAGCGCTCACGTTCGATGGATCGGAAGCGATGGTGCGTTCGAAGCATAATATAGCTTCCTGCGCCTCGCCAAGTTCCTTGTGTATCATCGCGGTTTCAAAGTCATGCGAAAGAGATTTGTAATACTTGAGCGATTCGCGCATCTGACCCCTGGCGCGATAAATTTTGGCGAGATTCAACCTCGCGTCGACATTTTCAGGATCCAGTCTCAGTATCTCATTAAAGCATGAAAGAGCTTCAGCCTCATGCTTGAGTTTAAGATATATCTGAGAAAGACTGGACAGGGTCGAAAGATTGTCAGGCTCGTTCCTGAGAGCGCTCTGATAAAGAAACATAGCCTTATCGAGATTGTTTCTCATGAGCAGTATTTTCGCCATGCCGAGCTTTGCAGGCACGCTGTTGCCGTCAACCTCATGAAGCCTTTCATAAAACGAGAACGCGTTGTTGTATTCGCCCTGCGCTTCTTTGATATTGGCGAGCCACAGAAGAGCCTTCTGGTTTTTCGGCTCCACGGCGAGCAGCTTCAGGAAATAGCTTACCGCTTCCGGATAACGTTTCCCCTTCATGAGACATTCGCCTATTTCAAGTACCATATCGGGCATTTCCGGTGATATTTCGAGAACCTTCATAAGAAGGGTCGTCGCTTCCTCGTACTGGCCCAGTTCCTTTCTGATACCCGCAAGCTTCAGAAGAGCGTTCTTATGGTTAGGCTGAAGCTCGATGACCTTCTTGAACCCGTCCGCGGCCCCTGAGGCGTTGTCGAGCGAAAGCATGGAAACGGCAGCCATGTAGTTCGCGGCGACATTAAACGGCTCGCGCGAAAGAACCTTCTGGAAACAGCCGAGGGCGAGCTGCTCTTTTTTCAACTCGTAATAAAGATTTCCAAGAGCCATGCTCACGTCAACGAACTCAGGCGACAGCTCCCTGCATTTCATATAATTTTGAATGGCCGGATCGAAATTCGCCAGTTTTCTATAACAGTTTCCGAGCATATAATAGGCCATATAATTATCTGGATTGAGCCCGCTGTATTTGACGAGAGCCAGAACCGCCTCTTCAAAATTCCCTTTACTGTAATTTATTTCAGCCACCCTGTAAAGGGCGTCGAGATTGTCGGGCTGGCGGAGCATAAGCTCTTTATAGTAATTAAGAGCTTCCGAAAAGCGATGAAGCTCGAATTCACATTTCGCGATATTAGCTATAAAGTCTATGTTGTCGTGATACTCTTCGGCCACCTTAGCCAGATAGTGGAGTCCGTCGTGATAGCTTTCAACCCTGGTATAAAGCACGCCGAGCCTGAGCTCCGCCTCTCGGAATTTCGGCGAAAGCTGAAGCAGGGCCTTATATTTTTCAATTGCCTCTCTGTTCTTATCCAGTTTAAAGTATGCGTCGGCAAGCTTTTTGAGAATATCCGCCTCTTTCGGATTGAGCGAATGGGCGCGTTCGAAATAAGACGCTTCGGAAACGACGTCCTTTTTTATCTTGGATATTTCACCGAGCTGCGTATAACAGGTAAGAAGATATTTTTCCTCGTTCATTGAAATGACCCTGGTAAAATCGGCGAATGCTTCATCGTAATTTTTGAGCATGAAGTTACAGAAACCTGATTTAAGGAATGCTTCGGAAAGCGACTGGTCAACGCCGGACGCCCGGACGTAATAATCAAGAGCTCGCTTATAGTCCTCTATTTCATAATAAACGGAACCCAGGCCCATATAAGCGTCCACAAATTTAGGTTCGATCTCGACCGCTTTTTTCATCATGATAATGGATTCGGAAACGGCTCCCTGCTGTTTCAAAATAAGCGCCATTCCAAGATGCGAGCGATAATCTTTCGGATTTTCATCTATGGCGTTCTTATAAAGCACGAGCGCCTCGGACGCATTGCCCATTTCGCTGTACGTACGCCCCATTTCAAAATAAGCTTTAGAATTGTTCGGGGAAATATCCAGGGCCTGTTTAAAATGCCTCATCGCCTCTTCGAGCATTCCACGCTCGCGATAAACGACGCCAAGTTCAATATTCGTTTCGAGGTCTTTCGCATTTATCTCATATGCCTTTTTAAGCGTCTGGAAGGCGTCGTTGACCCTTCCGTCGCGATCCTGGCACCTGGCCAGAAGCACGTATGCGTCAATAAGCTTTGGATCGTATCCGAGAATGTCTTTGAGTTCGGCTATAGCGTCGGCCGTCCGATTCACGGCAATAAGCGTCCTCGCATAACCAAGCCTGCCGCCAACGTTCGAAGGGTCTTTTTTAGCTATCTCCTCGAATATCGGAAGCGCCTGCGAATATTTCAGTTCACCCAGAAGCAGATTTCCAAGAAGCATTTTAACGTCTTTGTTTTCGGGTTCGAGTTCCTCGACGCGGCTATAGTTCTTGATGGCTTCTTCGCTCATTTTTCGCTCGTCATAAATTTTGCCGAGTTCGAGATATATGGAAACGTTCATCGGTTCAATGGCAAGCGCGTCGTTCAAAAGGGCGATAGCTTTCTGGTGAGCGCCGAGAGCGAGATATATTTTCGCAAGCTTGAAATAAGCCGCTAAATTTTTCGGATTAAGCGCCCGCAGAAGATGTTCGGACGCTTCATTCAAATTGCCATTTTCAAGATAGATCGCACCGAGATTGTAATGTATTCTGGCATCATCAGGCGAAATGGCCAGCGCATCCCTGAAATATTTTATGGCTTCATCGGCGCGTTTCATTTCACGATAGGTAATCGCCAGATTATAAAGCGTTTCCGACGAATTCGGATTATACTCAAGGGCTCTTTTCAAGTATTTCACGGCCTGGTCGAACATTTTCTTTTTAGTATATACCGCGCCGAGATTTATATAGCTTGCGGTTTCGGAAGGATTTATCTCCATCGCGCGCCTGAAATTTAAAATGGCTTCATCCGTCATATCACGGCAAAGATAGGCTTCGCCGAGAAAATTATAAGCCTCGACGTTATACGGAAGAAGCTGCAACGCCTTCTGAAGATATACTATCGCGTCCTCGAGCATTCCATTCTTGTATAGTGAGTGGCCTAATTTAAGATACGCCTCGCTGTTGGACGGGTTGACCTCAAGAACCTTTTTGAATGATATAACCGCGCTCGAATATTGACTTTCTATTATGTACGCGCACCCGATATAAAAAAGAGTTTCTTCGTTATAAGGGTCGAATTCGATGACCTTTTCCCATTCAATTATGGCCTCCCTGATGAGCCCTTTATTGAAACTTAAAAGACCGTTGTCATAGCTGTACCGGCCGTGGGATTTGCCGTTTTCCTTTAAAACCCGGCCGGCAACCCTGCGCACTTCAGTGGACCTGTCCTTTAAAAGAGCGGCTATGCTTTCAAGGGATTTTTCGTTCCCTATTCGCCCGAGAGTGTTTATGGCCGCTATCTTGACGTCTTCGGATTCGTCCGTCATCGCGTCGATGAGATATTCAACGCACAACTCATTGTTAACGCCTGCGAGCGCTTCACATGCCGCTTTTCTTACAAGGGCGTTTACATCGGCGAGCGCTTTGCAAAGCGGTTCCACCACCTCGTCGGTCGCTATCTTTCCGAGAGTGGTTATGACGTTTATCCTCACATCCTTGTTCTCGTCGTTGATATATTTCACAAGTTCGGGCGTGCAGGATTCGTTTCCGATCTTTAAAAGAGCGCTCGAAACGTTTATACGCACCTGAGTATTTCTGTCGGCAAGCGCTTTCTGAAGAGCTTCTATGGATTTCTCGCCGCCGATCTTCTCGATGGCCAGAGCCGAATTGGCGCGGACCTCCCACTGCTTGTCGGATAACGCTTGTATGAGGGAGTCTATGGCGCGCTCGTCACGCGTTTCGCCTAACGCCAGAACCGCATATTTACGGACGTCGGAGTTGTTGTCCTTCATCATGGATATCAGAGGCTCTATTACATTTTCGTCGCCGAGCCTTACGAGGGAATAAACCGCGGCCGCTCTCACCTGGCCCGAACTATCCTTCAACGACTCGATTATGGGTTTTTGAGCCCTGAAATCGCCTATATTCGAAAGAGCCTCTATTATCTTTATTCTGAGGGGGCCGAAACAGGTCTGCATGGCGCCGATAAGCGGCTCGACGGATTTCGAGCTGCATAGTTTTCCCAGAACGCTTATGGCATTGAGTTTAACGTCGTTATTCTTGTCATCGAGAAGTTTTATTATCTCGTCGACTGCCTTTTCGTCGCCGATATTGCCGAGCGAATTCACGGCCGCCGCCCTTATATCGCCATTGGAATCGGTAAGCATCGCGGAGAGTTTTTCGACGGAACGCTTATCGGCAATTTCGCCTAACGCTATAATGACGGACTCCCGGACCTTTTTATTAGTGTCGTTCAGCGCTGAATGAAGCGAGTCCACCGAACGGGCGTCTTTTATCTTGGCAAGGCCCGCCGCGACAAGAATCTGGACCTCGGCGTTATTGTCGTTGAGACAGTTGCACAAAGGCTCGACGACCACCCTCGCGTCCATTTGCGAGAGCGCTTTCACCGCCTCTATTCTTGTATCGATGGAATTAGACTTGAGATCCTCGAGAAGCTTTTCAACCTTTTTATCCATAAAACACATACCATCCTTGTTGAAAAATGAACACAAAAAATCTTTTTAATTATATCATATATCATATTGAATAACAATAAAGTCAATGTTTTTTTTATAATTTTATTTTACATAATCAGTTGACATTATCGCTTTTCTGTTATAAATTAGCATTATGGCGCCGCGCCGGTACCGCGGTTCCACTCTAAAAACGCGGCCAAACGCGGAAAGGAACACCATGAATACGTTTCCCGGAAAAATAGTTTTTATAACAGGCGCTTCGAGCGGCATAGGAGAAGCCTCTGCCTGGAAATTCGCGGAAGCCGGCGCCCGGCTCATAATAACGGCGAGAAGGCTTGAAAACCTGACGGCGCTTTCGAAAAAAATTTCTGAAAAATATGGCGTAAAAATATTGGCGATACAACTCGACGTGACAAAACACGCGGCGGTCCGTGATACGATCGAAAATCTTCCGGCCGAATGGAAGGACATCGATATCCTGATCAATAACGCGGGGCTCGCGATAGGGACGGACCGGTTCCAGGAAAGCGACCCCGACGAATGGGAAGCGGTCATAGATACGAATATTAAAGGGCTGTTGTATTGCACGCGCCATGTCCTTAAAAACATGCTCAAGCGAAACAGCGGTCATATAATCAATATCGGATCGCTTGCCGGTCACGAAGTTTACGCCGGAGGCAGCGTCTATTGCGCCACCAAACACGCGGTCCTGGCGATATCCAAAATTTTAAAGCTCGATCTTGTCGGAACCGATATCCGAGTCTCTTCCATCGACCCGGGAATGGTCGAAACCGGTTTCAGCGTGGTCCGTTTCAGAGGCGATAAGAACCGCGCCAAAAAAGTTTATGAAGGCATGACGCCGCTTACCGCTGACGACGTGGCCGAAGCGGTTATTTTTTGCGCCGGGCGCCCGCCTCACGTAAACATAAGCGAAATAATAATGATGCCGACCGATCAGGCTTCCGTTACTTCAGTCAATCGTAAAAGCAAATAAAAATGCGCGTTGCATGTTTTACGCCAGATAATGCCGAGCCGGCGAAAAGCGCGCAACACTTAATTTTCATGATAAACTAATTCAGCCGAACCGGCTGAAAGGAACTCGCAATATCTCAATATGATCATCAGCAGGCATTTTTATGACAGAAACACCGCCACCGTCGCCCGGGAGCTTCTCGGAGCCACCCTTTTCGTTAAAACGGCCGGAGGCGTTTTGAACGCCGTCATCACGGAGACAGAGGCGTACTGCGGCGAGAGCGATCTGGCCTGCCACGCGTCGAAAGGACGTACGAAAAGAACCGAGGTCATGTTCGGCGAACCTGGAATAGCCTATGTATATATGATATACGGAATATATTATTGCCTGAACATAGTCACGCGCAAGGCCGGATTCGCGGAGGCGGTCCTTATAAGATGCGTGGAAACAGCCGACGGAACCCAACTTAACGGGCCCGGAAAAACATGCAGATATTTCGGGATCGATAAAAGCTACAATGCCTGCGATGTCACGACCGGCGACAGGATATGGGTTGAAAAGACATCGGCGAAGCGGGAATCGTTTCGCGCAGAGAAGCGCGTAGGAGTGGACTACGCGGGCGAATGGAAAGACGAACCGCTGCGCTTCATACTCGTGAAAAAATACGCGGACTCCCTTCAGAGCGAAAGCCGAACCAAAGAAAAGGCAAAACATGAAAAATGCGCGGCAAAAAGAAAATCGACTGCTATTGAGAAAAAGGCAAAAAGATAAAAAACGAGGTCCCGCTTCCCTGAACGCTCTTTATTTTGATATACCCATTATGGCTTTCGACGATCTTTTTACAGATGGACAGGCCGAGTCCCGTGCCGGAAGCTTTGGTGGTATAAAAAGGTGAAAAAAGATTATCCATGATATCTTTGCTCATCCCAGGACCCGTGTCGGATATCGTCAGTTTCGCGTAATGGGCGCATTTTGCCCCGGGTATTTCAAATATGGCGGCAAGCTGGGCGGCATCAGCTTTTTCAAAATCCAGGCGAAGCTTGCCCCCCTTATCGCTCATAGCGTCACAGCTATTCAACGCGAGGTTTAAAATGACCTGGCGCAGCTGGGTAAAATCGGCGTCAAGTTCAGCCGCGTTCTCGGCGAAACTATATTCGAAATCTATCTTCGGCCCATTCTTTTTAACTTCCTCGACCCTGTTCTGAATTATATTTGAAACGCCGTCCATGAGCATTTCCACATTCACGCTGGTTATATTCGGTTTTTTAGGCCTGGCGAAATCCAGGACGTTCTGAACCAGCGATTCAAGAGTTTTCACTTCGTCAAGTATATACTGGATGTATTTTATTTTCGTGGCGTCTTCCGGCGGTATCTCGGATTTTAAAAGCTCGGCGAACCCGCGTATGCCTCCAAGCGGATTTCTGACCTCATGCGCCACGCCGCCGGCCATCTGAGATAAAATTTTAACCTGTTTTTCCTTTTCACTGTTCGATTCTTCTAATTTTTTGTTTATAACGCTGGTTTCTCTGATGCGCCCTTCGAGATCATCCGCTATCTGGTTAAAAGATTCAGCCAGAAGGCCGAATTCGGAATTTTCAGCCAGCGGTATGCGTTCCTTAAGATCGCCAAGCGCTATTTTTTTTGCGGCCCCCGAGATCGAACCCAGGCTTGAAAAGAACCTGTTGGTATAAAAACCTATCCATATTACTATCCCCAGCACTATCAAAAAAACTATCAATACCGCCAGGTTTGAATAATCCGAATATATAAGTTCGGTTATCGGCGAGTTCTTTTTCCAGACGAGTAATATGCCGAGTATTCCGCCGTTGGTGACCGCCTGCTTGTTGGAATTGAATATGGATGGCTTTATCGGATAAGCGCATTCCACGATCGATTCCTCATCGATCTTTTTATCTATTATGTACGAGCGCATACGCTCTTTTACCTGTCTGTATCCCTCGTCATAAATTTTTTTCCTGACGTATTTTATATCTGAAGAAGCAACGACCTCATAGTTTTTGTTCAGCACATGTATTTTATGTATCGAAACTTCTTTTGATTCGACATAATCCGAAAGAAATTCCTGAAGTTTTATAAGATTGTCCATGAGGTTGAGCTCTATAATCTGATCGTGAACTTCGGTGGCAATGAACTGGATTGATTCGCTCCTGTTTTCTCGAACATTGCCCTTGACATATTGAAAAGTTATAACCAGACCCATATAAATGAGAAGGCCAGATAAAGCTATCAAAGCTATAATTCTGAAACCATAATTCCTTATCTGAAACATAAGTGAATTATATCAGGAAGTCAAAGCCTTGTCAAGATTTGGGTAATTATGTTATAATTAACTTAGATAAAAATTTTCAACTGGTGAAATATTATCTTCTATTTAAAAGTAACAAAAAGCGGTGCATTATGAAATCAACTAAATTAGGGATCAAAATAGCATATGAAATATCAATGCTTTTCGCCGCTGCGCTTTTTGTTATAATCGTACTGCACTACTTCGCGGCCCCCTTTTCATTCTCCTACATAATTTCAATGATGGCGTTATTCGCTCTTGTAATGTT
>CAZJFS010000190.1:0-8255 GCA_964545075.1 uncultured bacterium | reverse complement strand
GGTGTCGAGCGCGTCTATGATCTTTTGCTGGATCGAAATGTATTTTTTTGTGTCGAGCGTGTTTATTTTTAATATATCGAGGAATATTTCTTCGTAATTATGACCTATTTCGGGCGTCGGGAACCGGATAGCCGTAAAGCTCGTGTTCGCGTCGGGAACGTATTTTGAAAAAAGATTCAAGATGTCGTTCATGTAGCGGTTATAAAGCTTCTGGCCGGCTTTATCGAGCGAATAGCATTCCTTTTTTTCGGCAGGCGAAAAAGGCTCCTCGCCGAAAGTTCCGACGCGGGCCTGGCCGCTGTATCTGGAAACTAACGGCATTATTTTTTCGAAGGCCTTTTCGTACGAGGCGGCCGCGCAGTCGATATATTCAGCCGATAAAAACGGCTTTTTGTCATATCTGTGATCGTAGTCGCATTGATTTCCGGCTTCGGTCGAGTTCATGACGTTTATGACGCATTTAAATCCCCGGCGTTCGAACTCTTTCATCAGTTCCGAGATCACTCTTTCATAGCCGGCGCAGGGAATTATTTTCACGACGTCGCGCCCGCCCCTGTCCTTATTTTCCGTTGTGAATCCTTCAATATAAGCCGTGGCTATATGTTTTGCGAGGCGCCCGATCTCCGGGGCATCGAGACGGTTAATGAAATCGGCCGTAATTATCTCATTCATGCCGATATGGCAACCGTATCTGAAAAGATACCTCAGGTCTTTACCGGTCGCTGAGCTTACGATATCCTTATAAAAAGAAAAACCGTGGTCGTATCTTTCGCGGATATATTCGAGCCGCTTTTCGTCCATATTATCCAGATCTAACGCGGTCGTTATTTTTTCGATATCTTCGCGGTTTATTTTTTTCGCGCTTTCGATATATTCGCAAAATCTTATGAAGACCGAGGCGCACTCATCGATGCGGTTTTTTTTGTGAAGATAGGCATATTCGATAATGGCTCTGAGCGCGTAATAAAAGTAAGATATGACGCGGCCGTTCTCCGACCCGAAAGTTTTCACGCAAAATGCCGGGTCGGCGTAGCTTTTGAAATAGTTTCGCGGGTAAAGCTCGGAATAGAGGGAAGTGTTTTCTATCAGAAGCGTTTCAAAATTTGTCTTTTCGAAATAATTATCTCCGAGTTTTTTTTCGAGCTCGATTATTCTTAAAATAAAATCGGCCGTATGCCTTATGAAAGAATAATAATTTCGCTTCGGTCCCGTTTTATTTTCCGCCGCGGTTAGCATCAGCTTTATTTTTTTGACCCGTTCGTCAATTTTCAAAGCTTTTCGCGGCGTTTTTTCATTCTTCATTTTATCTCCGTTTAATTAAATTTTTATGATCATGAGCTAAACTTTCGGGAATTTCATGCGCCAATTATAACATACAAGCGAATTAATTTCAATTCGCGGCCCGGCCCTGATTTGCTTTGGTTTGCTCAAATTCCTTCGATTTTGCTCATATTGACAATCGGCCGGGTTTTGTTTATAATGCTGATTCGTTTTTCATTCAATAATAAGGAGAGCCTCGATGCCAAAACTGCTCATCGACGATTCATCGGAAAAATCTAACTTCGAGATCACGAAGGACGAGCTGGTGATAGGGCGCGTTACCGGGTGCGACATCCTTTTGAAAAGCTCTTCCGTTTCACGCAACCACACTCGCATAGTAAAGGATGGGCCTTTTTATTTCGTTGAGGACATGGGCTCGACGAACGGCACTTTCATCAACGGAAAAAAGATTGACATCAAAACCCCGCTCATGCATAAGGACATTATCGGAGTAGGCCAGGGCAGGCTCGAATTTATAGATGAAGAAGGCTTGATGCTGGAAGAGGCGGCCGACCGCGTCGTGAGCGGATTTCAGAATTTTGGCGAAAAAATTCAGGCGGTTCGGACTCCCGAAGATATTATAATCGAACTTTTAAGCGGAATTGGGGCCGCGCGCGAAAGGATCGACGCCCTTAATTCAAAGATCCCCGATTCTTCGGCCGGGACGAAGGCGCTCAAACAGGCTCTTTCTTCGATAGCCGAAGACATAAACGACCTGGCAGTCAAACATCAGGGGCGCGTGGCGGTCTTGAATGGTTCGAAATGCCCGGCGGTTGAACCCGGACGTATTTCGGCCGGCTCTCCTGAAGATATTGCGGCTAACGCAGCTGAACAACCGGCCGCCGAGTTCGGAAAAATTCCTGAAAATTATGCCTTCGCGCTTGGCGAGATCGGAAAGCTCATAGTCGGCGTCGATGATTATAAAAAAGCCAGCGGCTTCATATTGAACGTCGCGATGAAGCTGCTCGACACGAACCGCGGATTCATCGTTATAAAGGACCCCATGATCGGATCTATCGTTCCGTTGGTTTCAAATATACATAACAGCGAAATCAACGAGGGCACGCCTTCCATGATAGTCGCTAAGTACGTTATAAGTAGCCAGC
This sequence comes from uncultured bacterium, assembly GCA_964545075.1. GTDB lineage: Bacteria > Muiribacteriota > UBA9980 > UBA9980 > UBA9980 > DAOPXV01. The sequence goes on along the minus strand of CAZJFS010000190.1, from coordinate 5,829 downwards.
AGCCTGTTCTCGTCGACGACCCGATGCTGGACGAACGTTTTATGAGCATGTCTGAAAGCATTATAAGCGGCGTTATAAAATCCGTTATCTGCGCGCCTCTGGCCAAAAACGGCACCTGTCTCGGCGCGATATATCTTGATAATACCGTGCGCAAAAAGAATTTCAATGCGGACGACCGCGATTTCGTGGCGAAGCTCGCCGACGCGATATGCGGCATGCTTGAAAAAAAGGGCCTGTTCGGCGAACTTCTCGAAGAATACGACGATATAAAAACGAAGAAAGCCAGGATCGACTATTATTTAAACCGGCTTGACGAGCTTACGCAAAGGCTGACGGTTGAGGGTATGGCGTCCGGGGCCGATATAGAGAAGGTCAGAGCGGCGATACAGCGGACTGGAAAAAGCCCGATCCAATGCATTATCGAAGAAAAGATATGCGATTTTGCGCGCATCGAAGAATTCATGGCGTATTACAAGATAAAAAAAACCGACCTGAAAAGGTCGCGCCCCGATCCCGAGAATCTTATGGGCATTCCGAAAGACTACGCCTATGCGAGATTGATAGCCCCGTTCGATATAATGCGTTTGAAAAAGGAACTGTCCCTGGCGATGCTCGATCCTCTCGACCGCTTCACGCAGGATGAAATAGCCGCCCAGACCGGATTTAACGTGAAGCCGCTGCTCTGCGACAAGAAAGATATAGTCGAATACCTGGATAAAATATAGGTCCCGCTGGCGATTTTGCAATCGTTCTGGTTTTGCATGGCTTTTGGGATGGCGCGCTTCCGAATCTTGAATTGGATTAAAAAAATAAAACAATAACCTCGCCGTAAAAAGCGAGGTTATTGTGATTTTAACGGATATGTTTTTATTTAATTCAGCTTTGTTATTCGATATTGTTGATTTCAGCCTGTAATTTTTCAAGTTTGCGAAGCGTCTGATGCGTGTTTCCCGTCCTGTTGAGCACTTCGGTCATATACATGCTTTTGACTTCTTTTATGACCGGAAGAAGGAGCTGTTTTGATTTCAAATCTGATTTTGCGATTTCGCTTATGAATTCTTCGAGATTTGCTGAGTTATTGTCGTTAACGGGATTTAAAAGGTTCACGAGGGCGTTTTTGGCGTTAACGTCTCTCTGGTTTGAAACGGCCGCCGCATAGAGATAGCGGGCGGTCGCGACGACGGTCTTGGAAGCGAAATCAGGGTGCGTCGAAGCGTGCATGGTTCCGATCTTATCGAGAAGGCAGAGGCATGCTTTTACGTTGTCGTCGCATATTTTCGGTACCGCGGAATCGGCGGGAACGAATGTCGAGGCCAGTTCGATCGTGAAGGAAAGCGAGCCGCAGGCGCCGTACATGAAATCGTCGGTGTCGCCCATCGACGGGTAAAGGTCGGAGCTTTTCTGCGGCGTGTAACCGTTTAATTTAGCCATTTCGCCGGCTATCTGGGCGAGTATTTTTTCGTCTTTCGCGACCGCTTCGTAAGCGTAGCTGAAAGGATAAAGGATCAATTCCGAATAACTGTGAAAGGTGATATCGCCGACGAAGTTGTGCTCTTCGGCGAGTTTTTTGATCGCCTGCGTGCATGGTTCTGAAAAGGCTTTCGTTCCGTGGTAAGTATCGTCGCCCATATAGTTTGAGGAGCCGACATCGCCCCACTCGTAACCGTAGTTTCGGTTGGGATCGACGCCGTATGATTTATCGGAATTCAAGCGGCGGTTTTTACGCCACATCTTTGATTTTGTCTGAGAATAAACTAAACCGTCGGGATTGACGACCGGAACTATCCATATATCGCGGCCGTCGACGAGTTTTTTTATGTTGTCGTCCTTGGCGTATTTTTCCGTGAGCTCTTTTATAAGTGCAAGCGGCACTTCAACCGATATCCATTCGCGCGAATGGTGGAGGCCCATTATAAGGCCGGCCGGTTTTTTAGCTTTCGCGTTGATGTTTCCGGTTATGTTGATGGCGTATATATCGCGGCCTTCGAAGCTTTTTCCGATTACGCTTACCTTGCAGATGTTAGGATTATTCGCTTCGGCGTCTTTCAATATCTGCTGGACCTGCTCGTATGTGTGATATTTTCCAAGCGTGGTTCCGGCGCGGAAACGCGTGAGAAGAGAATTGGCGTCCGGATTGATTATGGTATATTTATAGGCGCGCTTATCGAGTTTTTTCAGGTTGGTTTTTGTTGCGACGATTGTGACCGCGCCATTTTTAACTTCGGCTATATCGAAACCCATATTTGCGATAGCCGCTACCTGCGATCTGCCGTCGGTAGCGATTTTAACTATCATGGGGTTTTCCGTTTCCGCTCTTAACTGTTCGATGGATTGGTTGTTCGCCGCGAACGATTGGTTAAAAGAACCGAGAGATAATAAAATGGCCGCCCCTAAAGATAAAAGTCCGAGTTTTTTCATTGGATTTCCTCTTCTTTCTGAAAAATTTCAAAAAAATATCAATGCCTGCAAGTGGAATAACGGTAGAATCAAGTTACAGTAGAATCTAAAGAATCTAAGTTAAGGTTTTAATATTTAATTATATAAAGATACGTTAATTTTAAATAATAATAATGATTTTGTCAAGGAAATCCTTGGAATGTTTTCGCTTTTTATTAAAATAAAACATTAATATGCATGAACGCCCGGATAAGAAAAAGTTCGTGAAAGTATTGTAAAATTAAAATATGCGTTTGCTATAGCGTCAGGTTGTTATGGATATTATTTTACATAAATTATATTTTTGTTTTGATAAAAAACTTTTAAAACAAAGGGGATATTGATAAAAAAATTAAAATAACACTACTATTCGTGTTGACAAACCGTTTTATTCATGATATGATTTTAGTAGTTAATAGTTTGATTTGGCCCGGACTTTTTAAAAAAACGGCGCAGCTATTATCGAAAAGGAGACGTACGATGATAAATATTTCGGAAAAAATAGAACTATCATATGATGAATTTTTAAAAGAGGTTAAAAAGGCGAAAAAATTTCACGGCCATGTTTGCGGCGGCATATATACCGGCGTAAAGCTTGCCCTTGTCGCAAAAAAAATAATGAATTACAAAAAATTTCCGGCCCGCGATCTTATTGTAATAACTGAAATAGATCGCTGTCTTACCGACGCCATAATGTCCGTCACGGGCTGCAGGTTCGGCCGCAAAACCTTGAAAATCAAAGATTACGGTAAATTCGGCGCGACGTTTTGTTCGCTCGCGACTGGTGAAGCCGTTAGAATAGTATCGTGTCCAAAATCAATGAATAAAACTAAAAAAGCTATGGAAAATCAGAATATCGACGAACACGATAAGGAAAAAATGGGCGAGATGATCTTCAATGTTCCGGTCAGGGAACAGTTTATCATAAAAGAAGCAAGCGTATGTTTTTCGGAGTACGAACTTCCGGGGAAACCTAAAATAATAGAACCGTGCTCGGTTTGCGGTGAAAATATATTTGACGGCAAGCACGTTGTCGAAAAAGGCGAAATTTATTGCAGGCCCTGCCTGGAAAGGAGGAGTTTTGATTGATGCTGAAATTTAAGACTGGATATTCAAATTTTATATTGGTAATGTCGTTTTTTATCGCAATGTTTTTTTTCAGCCAGGCTCCGGCCGCGGCCGGGCCTTCGAAAATAATCGCGATGGACCCGATGGTCAGCCAGTGGCTTCTCGCGCTTAAATGCGTTGAAGGCGCGAAGGATATTCTTATAGGCGAGGTCGGCAAGAGCAATTACATGTCCGAGATATTTCCCGAGCTTAAAGACAATATAATGCGGAAAAAAACGGACAACGTCGAATCGATCATGCTTTTGAATCCAAGGATAATATTTTTGAAAACCGGCACGGAACATAATCTTTCGGACTTGAAAAAAAGCGGCGTCGAAATAGTCAGCTTCGATTTTGAAAAGCTCGACGATATTTTCAAAGGCGTCGCGGCCATGGGTCGGAGCCTGAAAATGGAAAAGCGCGCTGAAGAATTGAATGAATATTTTAAAAAAGCAATGGAAACGACCGGGAAAGATATTGGAAAAAACGCGAATAACGGACCAAAACCCAGAGTATATTTCGCTAACTCAAATGTTTACAGTTCCGTCGGAAAAGGCATGTATCAGAATTTTCTTATCGAAACTGCCGGCGGCGCCAGCGTAACCGCGAATGCGCCGGGCTCGAAGATACAGATATCGCTGGAGGAATTGATAAAATGGGACCCGGAAATAATAATAACGGCTTCGTACTGTTCCGAAACGCCGGATATGATAATGCAAAACGATAAATTAAAAGATCTCGCCGCCGTGAAAAATAAAAAGATATTCGTTATGCCGCGCTACATTACTTCATGGGATATGCCCGTGCCTGAATCGCTGCTCGGTATTATCTGGCTTTCAAATAAACTTCATCCGGAAATAAAGCTCGATCTGAACCGGAAGATAAAGGACTTTTATAAAATATTTTATAATACTAAAGTCGACGATTCAAAAATAGAAAAAATGATCAATCGATAAACGAGCTGAAAATAAGGGCGTGCGCAATTGAAAAAGAAGGTTATGGAGGCTGAAGGCCTCTCGTTTTCATATAAAAACAGGCCGGTTTTAAAAAACATAAGCCTGGAGGTCAGGACGGCCGAAGTCCTTTCGATCATAGGCCCTAACGGCGCCGGCAAGACGACCCTTTTAAACTGTCTTTTAAACTTCATTAAACCGTCCGCCGGCGGTATATTATTAAACGGAAAACCAGTCGGAGAATATAAGCGCGGCGAATTTTGCCGCATGGTTTCATTCGTGCCGCAGATGCATAAACCCGTTTTCAATTATACCGTCGAAGAAATCGTTCTGATGGGCAAAAACCCTCATATGTCGAATTTCACGGTTCCATCGCCAAAAGAGCGTTCCGAAGTATTAGTCGCGCTCAATGAATTAAAAATAGCTCATCTTAAGGACGTTCATTACACCAGGATAAGCGGCGGCGAACTGCGGCTGGTTTTAATAGCGAGGGCGCTGGTCCAGGCAACGCAAATAATATTTCTCGACGAGCCGGTCGCCCATCTCGACCTTAAAAATCAGCTCGACATATTGGAATTAATCAGAAAACTTTCGACCGAAAAAAAGGTCGCCGTCGTAATGGTCGTTCACGATCCAGGCCATGCTATGTCTTATTCGGACAGGGTGATGTTTTTAAAGGACGGCCGGAACGTAGCTTCTGGAAGGCCGGTTGAGACCATAACGCCCGAAAATATATTGTCGGTTTATGGCGTCGAGGCGAAGATCGTCGAGTTTGAAGGCCAGAAAATCGTAGTGCCGGTGAAAAACAAATGAGAAATATTGTTTTAGTTTTATTAATAATGCTTATAGCGCTTTGCGTAATTTCGATATCGATCGGGAAATATTATATAGCGCCGCTTACTGCGCTTAAAATAATCGCTTCAAAATTCATTGACGTTAGGCGCGATTGGGCCGATCAGATGGAAACCATAATCTGGAATATAAGATTTCCCAGAGTTGTCGGCGCCATGGCCGTCGGAGCCGGCCTTTCAATGTCCTCGGCGATATTGCAGTCGATGTTTCAAAATCCTCTCGTTTCGCCGTTCATACTTGGCATTTCCTCGGGGGCGGGATTCGGCGCGGCGGTTGCGATACTTTTAGGGATGAACAGCCTTATGTTGCAGCTTATGGTTTTTACGGGCGGCGTTATCGCCGTTACCATGACGTGCCTTCTGGGTAAAGGCGGATCCGGCGGTTCGAAAATAACCATGGTCCTCAGCGGCGTTATAGTGGGCGGTTTTTTTACATCTTTGATTTCAGCGTTGAAATATATGGCCGATCCCTATACCAAGCT
>CAZJFS010000189.1:0-8415 GCA_964545075.1 uncultured bacterium | reverse complement strand
AACCGCGAGAGCCTTCATTCGACGGCGGTAGGGCATGGCATAGCCATCCCGCATGCCAGATGCGACCTTAGCGAATCGATTCTCATAGCTGTCGGCTTATTTGATAAAGGCGTTGAATTTTCAGCGGCGGACGGTACGCCGGTAAATCTTATTTTTGTCATAGTTTCACCCAAAAATGAAACAGCCAGTTATCTTCAACTATTGTCGCAGTTGGCCAGCCTTTTAAATGTTGAAAAAGTCAGAAATGAGCTGATATCGGCTAAAACATCGCAGGAATTTTTAGAAATCGTTAAAAAAAATGAAAGAAGGTAGTCGTGCTCGTTCGTGAATTCATGAAAACCGAATTCAAAACAGTTTCGGAAGCCATGAGCGTTTCCGAGCTGGCCAGCCTTTTCATAATTGAGAGGGAGGAAGGCTATCCCGTCGTCAATAATCACATGGAGATAGTCGGTTTTGTGACTGTCCGCGATCTTCTTCAGGTTTTTCTTCCAAACTACATTAGAAATATATCCGATTTTTTTGATTATTCCGATAATTTCGGTTACCTTGAAATATTTTATATGCGTGGAAAGGGAAGTTTTTTCATAGTCGAAGATATAATGAATTATAACGTCATTTCCATTGACGAAGATTCGTCATTGACAAAGGCTCTTGTTATAATGTTTTTAAACAAGATAAGCGTGCTGCCGGTATTGAAGGGATTCAAAATACTCGGCGTTATAAGGCTTCGTGATATAATTTCAGTCCTTTTTGAAGGAAGTTGATCATTTTTGGAACAGATATCTTTTTCATGGCTCGTTTATATTATAATGCTCGTTTTAATAGCCGTATCCAGGCTTCACAAGTCTGTGATAACCATGACGGCCGGAGTCGTTTTTCTTACTTCACGATATGTCAGCATATCAGATATATCCAAGCTTTCCATCATAAATCTTGATTTTATATTGATCCTTCTGGGAATGTCCATATTCGCGAGTTTTATGAAACGCTCAGGAATGTTTCAGTTCATGGTGTTAAAAGCCGTCCGGATGAGCGGGTGGTCCATGAAAAAACTCATAATCAATATATCGGTCATAATAGTCATGCTATCAGCCCTTTTCTGCGATCGAGCGTCAGTGACCTTGATATTTCCTATAGTGGCTTTTATTTTTGACGCGCTTAACGTCGAGTTCAATCCCGTTCTTCTGGGGATATTGAATTCGGCTTCGATCGGCGGCGTTCTTTTGACGATAAGCGGCATAGAAGTTATGCTCGTTTCGACCGTCGCGAATATCGGATTTTTAGATTATCTTATTAACATAACGCCGGCGATACTCGTATCGTTTATAATCCAGCTTGTGGTGCTCAATTATTTTCACGTAAAGGGCGACGTGGATACGTCGACGGTGTCCATGATAAAGTTCAACGAAGAAATGGCGCTTCGCGGGCCTAATATTTTTTCAAAGCTCATGTTCATTATGGTCGCTACGCTTTTTCTGCTCGGTTTTTCAGGCATAATCGGGATATCCGATTCGGCCATAGTCTTGACCGGTTCGGTACTGCTTTTTTTGATGATCGATATACCGCCGGACCAAATACTGTCCGACATAAAGTTGAACATGTTTTTTTATATTATAGGCCTTCAGATAGTGGCGGTCGCCTTCACAAAATTTCATATTTACGAAACCGCTTCGCTTTCGATATTGAGTTATTTTGACGGCCATGGATTTTTGCTTTCCCTCATTATATTATTTACCGGGTCATTGCTTTCAATATTTTTTGGAAGGCTTTCAATGACATTTTTTTACGTTCCGCTGATATTATGCATGCCAGCGTCGCAGGTCAACGTTTTTCCGCTTTATGCCGCGTTCATAATGAGCATGACGTTCGCCCGCGCTCCCACGATGCTTCGCGAGATACCGAAGGTCCTTAAAAACACGCACATAGAGGAAAAGAACGTGTGGAACCATTACACTAATTTCCTGAAAGATTCTTCGATAGTGTATCTTCTTAATTTCATATGGCTTGCGATATATATATATTTCAGATTTTACTATTTCGTTAAATGATTTTTAGCGGGCGCTAAATGGCGCGGCCGAGGAAGTAATATGCTTAAAAATGAAAAATTAGATTATCCTCAGATAATGTTTTTTCCCCTTGAAGCGAAATCCGTATCAGACGTTTCAGAAGTGTTTTCACGTTCTCTGCCTAAATATTTTTCGACGAAAATAGAATCGCTCTCGAAATTCAAGATATTAAACGTTTATTTTATAACTTCCGATCAGGGAGCCGATTCGCGGGTTTTTACTCCGCCGGCGTCCGGTAACGAAAAATTCGTCGCCGAATATATAGAAAAATCGAATATATCCTCTGACTTCGCCATATATGGAACTTTCGAAGCCTCCGAAAAATTCAAGATGGATATATTCGTTTACGACGTTAAACGCAGGCGGTCTTTCTCGGTAGGCGCTTATTTTACGGACAAGTCAGGCCTCGCCTCGATTCTCGCGAAATTATCCGACGATATAATCGTTAAAATTGACGGCAAAAACGAATTCGTCGATTTGAGCGATCACGCCACGCTTTTATCTGAAACCGTTTCCTCTTACGACGCTTTGTACGATTATTTTTTATGCGTCGATGAAATGGCCAGGCGCAATCCTTATAAGCCGCTTGAAAAGAAGGTTCGCGACCAGGCGCTGTCATCCCTTAAACACGATAAAAATTTTGCTTATATAATAGATATAATTTCTTTTATATGTGACGATTATCTCCGTTTTAATATGTGCGATGAAGCTATCGACATATGCGAGTGCGCCATAAAAATTTCCAATTCATACAAGTTTTTTCTTACCATTGGAAAGATCTATCTTCAGAAGAACGAGCTTAAAAACGCTTTTAAAGCCTTGAAGGAATGTCTCGAACTCAATCCCGGCCTGGGAGAGGTGGCCCATAATTTCGGGCAGCTCGCGATGGACGTCGGATCTTACGAGGACGCAAAATTCGCTTTTAACGTTATGATAGACTGCGATTATAAGGTGGCCTACGCTTACGACAGCCTCGGAGTCATAATGGCTAATACCTCAGATATAGACGAAGCGGTCAACTGCTGGCACAAGGCGCTGGAGTTCGAACCTTCGAAAGTGTCAGCTTACGCCAATTTAGGACGCGCGCATATAGAGCTCAACGAGTTTAAGAAAGCCGAAGAGTATCTAAAAAAAGCGGCGGGAATCAGTCCGTCTTATTTTATGACCTATCTGAATTTTTCGGCGCTGTATAAGAAACTGGGCGATGAGGCCATGTCTAAAGAATATATGGATAAGGCTGTTTTTTATAATCCCGACCTGGCATTTTCCGATGAGATACGCCAGAAACTCAAGGAAGCCAACGCGCTTGTCGACGATAACCGCGACGAGGAAGCAATAGTTTTATTCGACCAGATATTAAAAATACACGATCGCTGCTGGCAGGCATATTTTTTCAAGGGCATCGCGTGCAGAAAATTGAAGCGTAACGACCTTTCGGAAGAAATGTTCCAGAAAGCCTGCGAGATCAATAATAAGTTCCCAGATTCACAGAACGAACTGGGCCTTTTATACCTTTTAAAAGGAAAATTTGACGATGCCATGTTGCTTTTTAATAGCGCGCTTGAACTTTCGCCGAATAACGCCGGATTCATATGCAATATCGGTCTCTGCTATCTTGAAATGGGAAACTTTCAGGAAGCCGGAAATTATTTCAGCCGCGCGAAGTACCTCAATCCCGGCGATGAAAAAGTGAACGAATGCATAGATTATATGAAAAAAAAATCTGAAGAGCTGTCGAAACGCGCGAAGGATGACGCTAACGCTTCTGACGTCAAAAATTCAAAAGGCTTTATTGATAAAATAAAAGGGATCTTCAAAAAATAAACGCTTTAGTTTTCCCTGAAGCGCCTGACGGCTTCGGTCCCGATAACGGCGACGAAGACGTAGGGAGCCAATTTTTTCAGGCAGTAAGACGCTTTTTCGCCCTGTCCGCTTATATATATTATATCGCCGGCCCGTGCCTGAGGGTTTTTAGCCGGCGGCATGGAAAGATTATAGTCGAATTTCAAGTTTTTCCCTTTTTCGTTTCTTATTATGCTTACGATATTGTCATATTTACCTGAAGTTTCGATAGAGGAATCTATCAATTTTTTTATGTCGCCCGAAGCGTCGAGTTTGAACAGGCCCGGATTTTTAACCTTTCCTATGACGTAAACGCATTTTTCGGCTGAGCTTTTCGAAAGGAAATACAGAGTGTCCATGTTCCTGAACCTGAATGCCGCCAGCGGTTTGCATTGAAGGACCGAGGAATAGTCGGAAAGGTCGAAGCTCAATATTATGGAATTATCGCGTATCAATTCGCAGCGCATATTCCCGTTCTTTAATATTCCTCCGACGTTCGCGAGTACCGACATCATATCGATCTCGCCCTTGAAATCGTATTTTCCGGGTTTTTCAATTTCGCCCAGAATGTTTACGTAATTATTGTTATATTCTTCTATTTTAATCGTGACTATCGGGTTCGCGATGTATTTTCCGAGATTTTCCTGCAACAGGTTTTTAAGCCCTTCGCGGCTTTTGCCCGATACATTTATCGTTCCAATGATCGGAAGCGATATTTTTCCGTCAGGGCCGACCCTATAGTTATCGGTGTATTCCGGATTTTCATAGACCATGATCTTTATGAGGTCGCCCGCGCCTATGGTATATTCGGCTTTTCCGGCGCCCGCCATCATGGATATGAACCGGCCGTCGGGTATTTCGCCGGAATGGTCAAAGGAAGCCGGCTTATAAGTGTAGGCGCTCGATATCACTATGAAGAAAATCGCGGCGATAAATGCCAGATTTCTGACCGATGTTGAAATATTTAATTTTAGGCGATCATAATATTTATTTTTCATAATATTCTCTTTTATAATTTTATATTCAAGTTGTTCAGCGCTTTTTCGAAATCGAGGTTATCGCTTAATTTATGAACCAGGCATGTTTTAGCCACATTTATAAGCGCGGCCGCGTTAACCGGTTTTGAGATATATCCGGTAGCGCCCATCTTTACGGCCTTGTTCTGACATTTTATTTTCGATACCGCTATCAAAGGAAGCGATAAATTTTCGGGCTGGCTCTTTATTTGAAGGATAATATCGAATCCGTCGTCCAGTCTGGTCACGGGTTCAATGAAGACTATGTCGGCGCCGGCCGCCTTTATTTCTTCCGCCGCGTTTGGCGAGGGGGATATCAGGCTGATATTGAATACGCAGCCGAGCGGGCCCTGGACCGATTCAAGCGTTGATTTCATCGACGCCGCGAACGCGCCGTCGTCGTCCATTATCACCGCGTTTATAAAAGGCCTGTCCTCTTCCTCGGCTGCTTTTTTCGCAGCGCCGTCAAGGCTTCTGTCCGGTTTTAACGCGTTGATTGTTTTTTCCGAAAATATTGAAGGAATGGCCGGTTCCGACGTTAGCTTATTGAAATCGATATTGTCTGAAAGCTTAACGTAAAGCGTAAGGGCCGAGCCTTCAGACGGCCTTGTTTCGAGTTCGAGATATCCGCCCATTTCCTCAAGATATTTATAGATTATGAGAAGCCCTGTTTTAGGGTCACTTTCGTTTAACGATACGGAAAGCTTTCCGTTCGGAAAGAAATTTTCCACTTTTTCACCGTCGAAGCCGCCGCCGTGGTCTAAGAATTCCAGTTTAAGCATGCGTTCCGCCGTGACCATGGTTGAAACTATTATTTCATCGCCGCTTTTGCTGAATTTAAGAGCGTTATCGAGAAGGTTTAAAAGTATGCAGTAAAGCTTGAATTTATCGGTATTGACTATCACGGGCGTTTCGTATAAGCGCGTCGATATCACTACGTTTTTTTGCCTGAATTTATTGTAAAGAGAAAATAATGCGGTGAAAAGGACTTCCCTGATGTCGAAGTCGGTTTCCATATTGAACGACGAATCGAAGTCGGCCGAAAGATAGGATTGTATGTATTCGATAAGCTCAAGATTAAAGCCTATCGCCGTCATCGCCGCCACATTGTTCACCGCGGGCTTCCTTCCCATTTTAAGCACCGACATTTCAATAATATTTTTAACGGCCTCGAGCGGTATCTGCGTTTCATGAAAAACCACGGATTCTATGATCTTTCTTCTGGCGCATTCTTTTTTCGCTTCGGCGGCTTCCGCCTCGAACGAATTTTTAAGCTCGTTGAGTTTTTCGACGCGCGCCTCTATGCCTTCAAAAATATTTTCGGGATTATTTTTCATTGAATATCACGCCCAGCAGGTCGAGGTGGTTATTTTCAACGAATTCGCCGAAAATTTTCATCTCTTCCCTGAATTCTTCACCGTTTTTAATTTTATCGATGTCTATCATCAGTATTATGTGCTTTAAATATCTGGATATCGCGTGGAAATCACTCGATACGTTGAACGCGGGGCAGTCTATCATTACCAGATCGAAAGCCGCCGCCGTATCGTTTAAAAGCGATTGGCACAGTTCCGACGAAAAGATCCTCTGAACATTAGGCGGAAGCGTCCCGGCCGGTATGATCTTCAGATTGTCCATGGCGGTGTTGCACATGACTTCCTGATACGGCGTTTCGCCCATTATTATATCGGTCATTCCGAAAGATCTGTCGGCTTTATAAAGCGAGCTTACGGGTTCGTCCGTCGTTTTATAGTTAAAGTCTATTACTAGAGTGTTTTGTCCGAACTGCGCCGTCGATAGGCCGAGATTGGCGGTAAATATGGTTTTTCCCTCTCCGGCGTTAAGGCTCGTTACGCCGAAGGTCTTCGTATTCGCATCCGCGAGCTGCACCTCGAGCCCGTTTCTTATGCTATTAAAAGATTTAGCCGGTTTCGAGTCTTTCTGATGGTATACGAAGCATTTCGCCGAGAATTCGGCGTCCTCGAAATTCATTATTTCCGTTTTCGTGAGATGTCCGATCACTTTTATATTCATTTCGTCCGAGACCATTTTCACGTATCTGGACCTGTTCTTACTTTCCATAATGGCTTTCAGGCGCTTCTCGATATCGAAGGAAGCCGCGAATAAAAGAATGAAAACAATCGACGCTATCGTTTGTGAATATGGTATGTGAAGTTTGGGTTTCCGGCAGTATTCTATTATTCTGGGGACGTTGTCTATGACCTTCGTCTGCTGGAATATCATCAAATCTTCTATCTGCTTGTTTATTCTGGTTAATATATTTTCTATTTTAGATATCTCCACTTCATATGATCTGAGCATGGATTTTTTTCGCGGGTAGGATTTTATGGCTTCCTGGCATTCCGCTATCAGTTTCTGGTAAGTGCTTTTTTTCAGGTTTAAAAGATCCAGGGCGCTTCCGGCTTTATTGCCGGCAGTTTCCGCGGGCGTATATTTTTTTTCGATCTTTTTGGGCGGTTCGGCTGGAAGCGAACTTTTTATAGCGAGCTGTTTTTTCAGCACGTCGAGCGTCATTATCTCGTTTTTAACTATAGGATGCGCTTCGGTATATTTCCTTTTCAGCATGGCGAGCCGGATTTCGGATTCATTGATCTTTTTATTGAGTTCACGGCCTATCTCGTTGTCCTCATATGCCGAAAGATCTGCCGAAGGCCGGTCGGTTTCCCTGAATGCGTTAGGGTTTCTTTCAAGAAGGCTCGCATCGGCATTCACGCGGTTTAACTCATTATTATACTGTGAAAGCTGATTTGATAATATAGAAAGTTCATTATCTATATTAAATATTTTTTCGGCGTTGCAAAATTTTTCATATTTTGAATTTGCTTCCGTAAGTGCCTTTTTGTATTCCGTCTGCTGCATGTATAAATTCTGGAGCGCGTTGCTCGAAAAACTTTGAATGTTTGAAATATAATTTTCTATATATGATTCAGCTACGGCGTTTACTATTTTTGATACGTATTCGCTCGAGCGGTCGCTGTAAGTGAGGTCGAAGATTCTGGTTTCCGCGTCGAAAGTATATGAAAGGCCGTATTTTATATCGTCGATGATAGCGCTTTTAAGGCTTACTTCATAGGTGTTTCTGAGGTTGAAAACTTTATGCATCGCTCTTTCAACCGTTTGCGAGCTTTTTATGATCTTAAATTCGGTGGCCGGTATTATCCTCTGCTGCTGGTCGTTTGAAACTTTTCCGGATTCGGGCAGGATTATCGTGACGACGCCTTTATACGCGTAACCTGTATATGCGGCTATGGCGAGCATTATAGCCGCCGCTATAAAAAGGGCCCTTATTATGCTTATTCTACTTCTAAAAATTTTCATTTAAACCCTGTTTTTAATGATATTATAAATGCGTAAAAAAAATAATTAATATATTACCGCACATTCACCTTATCGGAATTTAAAAAGAAAAAATTACTGTCAAATTTTTGTGATAATGTCCTGTTGTATTAAAGTAGAAATGTCCTATAATA
>CAZJFS010000188.1:0-8466 GCA_964545075.1 uncultured bacterium | reverse complement strand
GCCGCTTTCCATATTCTTTTTACGCGCGGGAAAAAATTATACGCCGGAATTTAGCTTCGCGCTCTTCTTGCATTTTTCTTGCGATAAAAATTTTTCTGTGAATTTCAACCGGCGTTTGATATAATATAATATAAAAATTAAAAACACGGGGGCAAAAATGAATAAATTGTTTTTTTTATCCTTGGTTATAACGCTTTCTGTATTTACAGTAAATATCTGTTTCGCCGCGGTAACTTCCGACGGAAGCAAACCGCTGTATAAACCGGAGCTTCTGGAAGAAATAACTAAAACCTGCGAAAAACTCGTTGCCGAAAAAAAAGTTCCCGTAGTCGTTTTCGACCTGGATTCGACGCTTTTTAACAACGTTCCGAGAAACAGAAAAATAATAGAGGAATTCGCGGAAACCATGGTCCAGGGATCGAGCCCGTCGATATCGGTATTTAAATATCCTGAACTTAACAAAGCCGTGAAAACCATGAAAGACGAACAGATCGCATACTCGCTGGAAGAGACATTCAAAAATATAGGCGTGAACGACGAAAAAACCTTGAAGGAACTCAAAAAAGTATGGTATGACAAGTTTTTCACGGACAAATACGTCGTTTTAGACAAAGCTTACGATGGCGCCGCCGATTACGTTAAAAAACTTCATTCAAAAGGCGCTATGATAGTCTATTTGACCGGCCGCGATACGCCCGATATGAAAACCGGCACCATTTCGTCGCTCAAAGACGGCGGTTTTCCATTTGGCGATTCGAACTCCGTGCTTCTTACCAAGCCTGAAAAGAAAATGAAGGACGATGATTATAAAAATGCAGCTTCCGCTGATATTTTAAAGATGGGGACCGTCGTCGCGTCGTTTGACAACGAACCTAAAAACGTCAATCTTTTCAAAAAAACTTTTCCGGGCGCCGTTATCATATTTATCGAAACCAACCATTCGCCTAAGGCGGTTCCGGTAGAAGCCGGTATCCCGTGGGTTAAATCCTGGAAATAAATTTGAAACTTTTATCTTAAACATCAGTATAATTAAGCGATATGAATTTTAAACTTGCCGATTCGCCCGAATACAGACAAATAAAGGAAATGCGCGACACCATTTTGCACGTGACCGGCCGCGGAATACTTCCGCAGGTTAACGCTATAAATTCCGCCGTTGCGATGGTCATTAATCAGTACCTGAAGCCGATGCCCCATAACGCGGGAATGAAAAGCAACGAAGAAAAAGAAACGAATTCCCAGAAACGTGAAATTTACGACCTGATGGTTAATCCTGAAACTTTTGATTCAAAGGTTTCGGGATTGACCGGAAAACTCTCTAAAAATATATACGAACTTTTCGCTATTTCCAACTATGCTTTCGCCGAGGTTATTTTCCTTTACGACTGCGAACAGCCCGAATTGAAAAAATTCAGGCAGGGCGGCCAGGCTACCGAGGACGCCAGGGTAAAGACGATGCGCATAATCAGGCGCAAAGCCGAAGACTTTTTAAAGAACGGCCATTTCGATGACGCTATAAGGCTTTTCAAGGAAGCCGACGAGAAATATGAACACGAATACACTATAACCTATCAGCTGGCGATGCTTTACTTTTTTGATAAAGCCGACTATACCGAATCTCTGGCTTATTTCACTAAATCGTATAAGTCTTCGATGAATAAATCCAAGACGATTTTCTTGAATAGCCTCGTGTTTATATCGGCCATCATGAGAATGAGATACTGCTCTACGAAGGAAAACGACATTTTAACCGAAGCGTATCTTGCCGCGAAACAGGCCAACAGCCTCGATCCGGAATATCCTTTTTCGTGTTACGCGCTCATCCAATGCTCCGCCCTTTACGGTTCGGAGGCCAGCCGCAAGGACGAGGCGCCGAATGTCATAAAAGAGCTTATCGCTAGGCACCGGTTCTTCTCCATCCAGATGCTCTCGGATATTTCATTCATGTATTACATGCCTGAACTTTTTAAATTATACTCGAATATCGTCGACGAGCTTGTAAAAATGGCTTCAGATGTTTTCGCCGGCATCGATACCTTGTTCGAAAGGGTCGCCGGCGCGTCGAAATTCATAGCGATTCCTTCGAAACTCGCCGCGCTCAGAAACGCTTATAACGATCTTTCCCATAAATTCGTATCCAAAAGGTATTTTGACGTTATCGACGTCGTGAGCGAATGCCAGACGCTTTACAGCTCGCTTCAGGAACTGTTCAATGAAATGAACGCCAACAAGATGTACTACGAGTTAAAACAGTCGATAGAAGCTATCGCCGAGGAATACAAACGGGAAGCCGCGGATG
This sequence comes from uncultured bacterium, assembly GCA_964545075.1. GTDB lineage: Bacteria > Muiribacteriota > UBA9980 > UBA9980 > UBA9980 > DAOPXV01. Next base: position 6,167 of record CAZJFS010000188.1, on the reverse strand, counting down.
CGGGCGCGCCATTTACAAGGCTCGAGATCGAGCTTCATAAGGTCGCCGAAGATATCGAAAAGCACAACAAAAAATATCCCCAGGGAAAGACCGATAAAAACGGCGACGTCCTCGAAGCCGCGTGGTTTCAATATACCGGCTTTATATTTTTCAATATGGGCGTGGGGTTTCTTGCCTCCGTTTTTTTTATAAGCATGACGGCTTTGACGCTCATATTATTACAGGTGGAATTTTCATGGCTTATCTATCTCATGTTCGGTGGTTATCTTATTTTCATTCCGATATTCGGTAAAATATGCGGTGAAGTTTCACATTATACGGTCGAATCCAAACGCGAAAAGCTCGACGTCGAGCAAAAGAAAATCAGCGCGCTGATAGAGGCGAAAAGGATCTTCCACGATGAGGAACAGGCGAAATTAGTTCATAAATATGCCCTGCTGATAGCCGAAAAGCACAAAATCCCGATCTCGCTTTCGGAAAAGCTTCTCGAATGCGCCGCGGCCGGAAATTACGAACAGATAAAAGCGTATCTTCAATCGGGCGGCCAGACGGAAAAAACGGGCGCGGAAAAGCCTAAATCAAAAGACCGTGTAATGGCGGCGTTTAATTAGACGAACTTAATATCATTCCCGCGGCTTCCGTGAGGGAAATATGACGAAAAAATTTTTGACGAAAAGCTTTTTAACGATATCCGTCTCCTTCATACTGATTTTGGCGGCGATATATTCATTCGCTGAAAGTTCCGACAGAAAAAGCATTCTTATCCTTCATTCCTATCATAAGAGCGACTGGACCGATTCCCTGACATCCGGGATATACTCGGTGTTCGGCGAGGACAAGGCCGAAGCGAAGATCGAATATATGGACACGAAGTGGTCGGATACCGTTGAATATAACCAGAAACTCAGGGAAATCCTTCTCTTGAAATATAAAAACAAAAAATTCGACGCGATAATAACGTCAGACGACAATGCTCTTCGGTTCGCCGTTAATAATCACGGCGACATCTTCCATGAAGCTCCGATATCCTTCTGCGGGGCCAATAAATTCGACCCGTCGCTTGTCGTGGGAAGCCGCAAAATCGGCGGCGTTCTGGAAAAATGCGATTTCGCCGAAAGCCTGGCTCTGGCGAAAAGCCTCAGGCCGAAGGCGGACGGCATCCTCGTCATATGCGATTCGACCGAAACGTCGCTCGCGAATCTCCGGGAATTCAAGGAGGCTATGGCGCTTAACTTTCCATCGATGAAATACGTTACTACAATGGATCTTTCGATTGACGCTCTTGAATCGGCGGTCAGGAATACCGATAAAGATTCCTTTATATTTTTCATTTCATTCTGGATGGACGCCAGGGGGACCAATATTTTCACCTCCGAACTCGAAAGCATCTTTGACGTTTCACCGGCTCCTGTTTTCGGGCGGTCCGAATGGATGGTGGGCAGGGGAATGACGGGCGGAAAGTGCGTGAGCGGATATAATCAGGGAAGGGCGGCGGCGGAAATCGCGATGGAAATGATGACTTCCGGAAAAGAATCGGCCGGAAAGATCCTTGAAAGCCCTAATATATTTTTGTTCGATAATTTCGAGCTTATAAAACATTCCATAAAACGGTCTTCACTGCCTGAAGGCAGCAAGGTCATTAACGTTCCCAGGTCGTATTACGCTGAAAATCCTCGAATGCTCAAACTTGTAATAGCCGTTCATACGTCGCTTGCCATGCTTCTCGCGATCTTGTTTTTCAATATCAGGCGCCGTAAAAAAATGGAAACGGATCTCGCGAAAACCGCCGCTATGCTTAAAGGCGTTCTCGCTAATTCTCCGGCGGTGATATATCGCGTCGATAAAAACGGAATTTTCACTCTTTCGGAAGGTAAGGGCCTCGAAGCGCTGGGCCTTAAACCCGGTCAGGTTGTCGGAACGTCCGTGTTTGAGTTTTACAAGGATTTTCCGGAAATATTGGATCAGATGAAAAGGGCGCTCGGCGGCGAAAGCATAAGAACCGTCACGAGCGTGGGCGATGTATATTTTGACAATATATGTTCTCCTGATTTCGACGGCGCCGGAAATCGCGAGGGGCTGATAGGCGTTGCGACGGATATAACGCTCCAGACGATGGCCCGGAAGGAACGCGAACTTATTTTAAACGAATTGAAAAGAAAGAACGCGGAGCTTGAGAGTATAATCTTCGCCGCTTCGCATGATCTCAGATCTCCTCTGGTGAACATTCTCGGATTCAGCCAGCGCCTTGAAACTTATATCGCGTCAATTCAGGGCGGCCCCGCCAAATTCGGCGCGGAGTATGAAAAAATGGCCGAAGAGATCATAAACGAAAAAATGCCTAAAGCCATACATTACATATCGTCCAGCGGGAAAAAAATGGATTCGCTCATAAGCGGATTTTTAAAGATATCTCATGCCGGAAGGGCTGAAATGAAACCAGTTTCGATAGATATGAACGCGCTTATGAAAAAAATATCGGACAGCGTCGCATTCCAGCTTCAACAGTCAGGGGCGACGCTGCACGTGGAAAAACTGCCGCGCTGTTACGGCGATGAATCGCATATCAATCAAGTGTTTACCAATCTTATCGATAACGCTTTAAAATACAGGGATCCTTCAAGAAAAGCCGTCATACTCGTCGGCGGAATGACGAAGGGCAAAGAATCCATATATACGGTTGAGGATAACGGCATCGGCATAAAACCGGGTTATATCGAGAAGATATGGGGCATCTTTCACAGGCTCGACCCGCAGGGAAGCGTAGCCGGAGAAGGGTTAGGGCTCGCCCTGGTAAAAACGATCGTCGAAAAGCACGGCGGAAAGGTCCTGGCCGAATCCGAATTTGGAAAGGGTACGAAATTTTTCATAACGATCCCGACGACGAAAAAAGCCGGAGTTTTTTATAAAGAAGAGATATAGTTTTCAGATGTCGGGTTCTGGTCGTTAAAAATTATATCGTTAAAAATTATACGTTGTACTTATAGAAATAATCGCGTATAATAATTTTGTAATCATTTGCGTTTAAACATAGATGTCATGATATAAGGATGGCTTGAAAATTTTATTGCAGGTCTTTAAAAACGATTGAAGTTTATACTTGTATAACCAGCGGAGAGGGTAATTATGAAAAATAAAACCAGCTCCTCGAACCAGGGCACGGTCGCGGCGATACGCGGCAGCGTCGTGGACGTTTATTTTGAAAATGGTCTGCCGCCCATATACTCGCTTCTGCGCGCGGGTTTCGAAGGCCGGATAGCTATCGAGGTCCTGGCCCAGCTCGACGCGAACAGAGTTCGATGTATCGCGCTCACCCCGACCCAGGGGCTCGCGCGCGGCATGGCCGTTGAAGACGCCGGCGGCCCTCTTAAGGCCCCGGTCGGAAAGAATATTCTTTCGCGAATGTTCAATGTTTTTGGAAATGCCATCGACCGCAAGCCGGCGCCGGAAGACGTTTCATGGCGATCCGTGCATCAGGCTCCTCCTCCTCTAAAAAGCCGTTCCACCAAATCCGAGATTTTTGAGACGGGCATCAAGATAATCGACGTCCTGGTCCCGCTTGAACGCGGCGGCAAAGCCGGCCTCTTCGGCGGCGCGGGCGTCGGGAAAACCGTTCTTCTTACCGAAATGATACATAACATGGTCGAACGTCACGAAGGCGTCAGCATCTTCTGCGGCATAGGCGAGCGCTGCCGCGAAGGCGAGGAGCTTTACCGCGATATGCGGGACGCTGGCGTTTTGGATAATATGGTCATGGTTTTCGGACAGATGAACGAACCGCCGGGAAGCCGCTTCCGCGTGGGGCACGCCGCGCTCACCATGGCTGAATATTTTCGCGACGACGAGCGCCGCGACGTGCTTTTACTTATTGATAATATTTTCCGTTTTATCCAGGCTGGGTCGGAAGTTTCGGGCCTTATGGGCCAGATGCCGTCGCGCCTGGGTTATCAGCCTACGATGGGCACCGAGCTATCGCAGCTAGAGGAGCGCATTTCAAATACCGCCACCGGCGCCATTACTTCAATTCAGGCGGTTTACGTTCCCGCCGACGATTTCACCGATCCGGCGGCCGTTCATACTTTTTCGCATCTTTCCGCGTCCATAGTCCTGTCGCGAAAACGTTCCAGCGAAGGGCTTTATCCGGCCATAGATCCGCTCCAGTCCATTTCAAGAATGTCCACTCCGGGTATCGTCGGCGAGCGCCACTATAATATCGCTCAGGAGATAAGGCGCACCCTGGCGCAATATGAGGAGCTCAAGGATATTATCGCCATGCTCGGCCTTGAACAGATATCGCCGGAGGATCGTGGCATAGTCTTTCGCGCCCGCCGGATCGAGCGCTTTCTCACGCAGCCTTTCTTTACGACGGAACAATTCAGCGGCATCGCGGGAAAAGCCGTAAGCCTTAAAGACGCGCTTGACGGATGCGAGCGGATACTTCGGGACGAGTTCAAGGCATACCCTGAGAGCGCGCTTTATATGATAGGCGCCATAGATGAGGCGAATGAAAAAAAGAAAGGCGGCGGCCGAAAGGAAAGTTGACATGGAATATGAGCTGATGAAACTCAAAATTCTTTTGCCGTACAGGGTTTTTGCCGTTAAGGAAGGCGTGAAGCGCATCGTGTCCGAGACGCGCGAAGGCTCTTTCGGGCTTTTGCCGCACCGGCTCGACTGCGTGGCGGATCTTGCGCCGGGGCTTTTATGTTATGAGACTGAAACCGAGGGCGAGGTTTATATCGCTATCGATGAGGGAATACTCGTTAAAGCCGGTTGCGAAGTGACCGTTTCCGTGCGCAATGCCATCGGAGGAACGGGTCCCGGAAAACTGCGCGATGCGGTAAAAAAAGAATTTCTTACTCTTGACGATCAGGAAATGAAGATCCGCCGGATGCTGGCAAAGTTTGAAAGCGGTTTGATCCACAGGTTTACGGAGTTTTATAATGAGTGATGATCCGAAAATAAAAACTGATAAGGCGCGCGATGAATTCATAAAACTCGTGGAAGTGAAAGAAAAGCGCAAAATAAAGGCGCGGCGAAATTTATCGAAGAACGTCTGGTCGGGATTTGCCAAGTATGGAGCTATAGGCTGGACGATTGCCGTTCCAATGTTACTCGGTATCGCCGCAGGTTTATGGCTTGACAAAAATTACCCGTGCCCGCATTCGTGGACCCTGTCTCTTATGGCGCTCGGCCTTTTCACGGGATGCGCGAGCGTATGGTACTGGATGGAAAATGAAGACGAAAAAATGAAGAAAGAAAGAGAGGAAGAGGAAAAAGATGAATGATATCATGTTCCTTGGGCCCGCCGCGGTTATCGGGGCACTTCTCGGCGCGTTTTTTTTCGGATCTCTGTGGTGGACGGTTCAAAAGGGGCTTTTATCAAAAAGGCCGGCGTTATGGTTTGTCGCGAGCTTCATAATCAGGACGGGCGTTACGCTCACGGGGTTTTACATTGTGTCGTTATGGCACTGGCAAAAGCTTCTGGCATGTATCGCCGGATTTCTGGCGGCGCAGATCACGGTCAAATTTGTATTAAAGGAGACCCTCTATGAGGATAAGTCCAGATGAAGTCGCGATATGGCGATATGGCCATATAACGTTGAATTTAACGGTGGTCACGACCTGGCTTCTGATGATCGCGATGATCGTGACCGCGAAACTTATCACGCGCAAGGTTTCTACGGGTATTCACGTTTCAAGGTGGCAGAGCGGCCTTGAAATCATAGTAATAACCCTTAAAGATCTTATCGGCGGCGTCGGAATCAGCCATCCCGAAAATTATCTCGGTTTTCTGGGAACGTTGTTTTTATTTATCGCGACATCCAATCTTTCAACGATCCTTCCCTTCTATGAGCCGCCGACCGGGTCGTATTCGACAACCGCGGCGCTGGCGGTTTGCGTATTCATCGCCGTTCCGTTTTTCGGGATCAGGGAGCGAGGCCTGGGCGGTTACCTCAAATCTTATGTAAAACCGACGTTTCTTATGCTTCCGTTTCACGTCATAAGTGAAATAACGCGAACTCTGGCAATGGCTACGCGTCTTTTCGGCAACATGATGAGCGGGACTATGGTGCTGGCGCTCTTGATTTCGCTCGCGCCGCTGATATTTCCGATAGGCGTCATCGCGCTCGGCATTCTCACGGGGCTCGTTCAGGCTTATATTTTTACCA
>CAZJFS010000187.1:0-8589 GCA_964545075.1 uncultured bacterium | reverse complement strand
TTCGTAAAAATAAGTGGCGTTAGCTATTAGTATGAAGATTATTATGATAATGTGTACGACGGATTGAACGTCGGCGATTCTGTGTATGTCTTTGGAAAGCAGGTCGCCCTTTTTCCCGGTCGCCGGATCGGTGTATTCGATGGCCTTTAAAAGTTCGGCTGCTGTTTTGAATCCGTCAAGAAGACCGTCGAGCTGCTTTGACTGCATGTATTGATAAAATTGCGGCGCCGAAACGGATGTGCATCCGCCGCAAACCGGTACCTGATACTGCTGTCTGGCGAACGGCAGCCATATGTCGAGAAGCCCGTTGTTTCCGCCCGTTAAAGCGAATACTCTCTTGAAGTCCTTTAATTTTTCGACGCCCTTCATGATCGGGAATTCTTCGATAGGTTTTCCGGTATTATCCTTTGAGAAGATGTCCATAACCGATTTATTCATGGCTATTATGACGTTGGAAGCGCCGACTTTGTAGCCGAGATTAATATAATCTTTTCCATATTCGAGCTTTCTGCCGGGATTGTTCCTTTCGAATTTTTTGATTATGCCCTCGTCCTGACCCTTGCCATTGAGGGTATTATCGGCAAGCCCCGGACCCTGATCCCAGAAAGCCATCATGAAAACGCGCGCTTTTCTTTCGAAAAGTCTGTATAAAATGGCCTGCGCCATGGGTTTGAGTTCCGGCTCGCCTGACGCCGCGTAATCAAAGGAGACTATTACCGGGTCGCCCTCCTGGACGGCGTCGAGAAGGCCGAGAAATCCGTTGGCGTTTTTTGATACGGAAAGCGGAAGATACATTGGCGCTTTAAGCGTGACTATAACCGCGATCGCTATGATGAGGAATATGATCCTTCTGTCTATATTTTTCAAGAATTTAAAGATAATTTCCAATTTACTCACCACCCAGATATTTAGTTTCGATGCCGAGTATGATCTTTAAGGCGGCGGCCGTTGCGCCTACCGCTGCGCCAAGCGTAATCGCTCTCGAACCGGCCATATTGACCGTGCTTAATATCCATTCGGATATCGAAGCGAAGCCAGGCCATATTGAAGTGCCAATGGGCACTCTTCCAAGCATGACTATGAAAGCCGTGATGAGAAGTACCGTCGATTCAAACGATTTGGCCCGGAATGCGCGAAACGCCGCGGAAGCCACGAAAAACGCCAGAAGCGAGAACATCGTTTTTTGAAGCGGCGTCAAAATATAGTTAAAAATATACATGCATACGCCTTTATCGATGCCCTGGAGTATTCCGAAACCGGCCGTAATCAGTGCTCCGGCGAGAAGCATCGCGCAGTAAATCTTATCTGGATGGTTTTTCAATATCTTCAGCGTATTGACGCGCAGAAGGTTTCCGATACCGAGAAGCATCGCGAACGTGGCTATGATCATAAGCCATTTAGCGAAGTTCTCATAATATATATTAAGCTTCGTGCCTTCGGCCGCGAAAAAGCCGAACATTGCGAAAACGCCGCAACAGAAGCATAACATCATAGGCAGTGTCTTTCTTAAAAACATTATATTTCTCCTTTCAATTTATCAAGCAAAGATTATCCATGAGATCATCATTACTGGGAAGTGAACATCGCTTTGAAAGCGCCCATCGTCGATGCGAGTTCGGGGTTGAAAACCGCTACCGTTTCGAGCACGACTCCGATAATGATAACGACCATGATCGCGAGTTTGCATATATCCTGGCCGCGAAGCGTTCCGACGTCCTTGGGTTTTCTTGAAAGGTAAGCTGAGGCGGCGAAGAGCTCCTCGCCTATCAGGCAGTAATCGCAGGCTGCTACGAAGAAGGGTATCTGCGAGAATTCCGAAGTTCCGGCGATCTGGATCGCGCCTATGCTGTTTCCCGTTTCCGCGTAAATAAGCGACTCGGCCATGAAATGACCGAGATAGAAGTTGGCCGCGGGCTTTTCGCGGAGCATTATGCCGTCGACGCCGGAGACGAAACCGAACTGATCGTCCGTCAAATATTTTATATTGTCTGGGTTATATGCGTCCGGGCGGGCGGCTTCGAGGTAAGATTCCTTTACGATCTCGCGCGCGGTGTTCATAACGAGGGATCGGCAGCAAGGAACGAGAAGCGCCGTTTCGTATTCGGCCGTTTTTTTAGCGACATATGAAAGGATCGAAAGCGACGCGATCGTCGGAAGGGTTGAAACGTCGCCAAGCCCCGTGATGTATAAGACTGGTTTGCCCATTTCGGTCGCGCGGCCTACGGCTTCGTCGATAGCGGAGAGTCCGCCTATTCTTCTGATAAAATAATCTTTTCCGCCGTGAGCGAGGTTTATCGAGATGAAAACGATCAGCGTGAGTATCAGCGTTAAAAATAATATAGTCAGGCGTTCCGATCTGAATCGGTTCCTGACCTTGACCGTGACCGGAGCGGATACCGTTGTGCCCGCGTCCGCAAATGCAGCTGAAAGGCCTGCGATGACGGAAGATGCTGGGGCGGTGTATTTGGCGAGAGCTATCGTTCCGGTGTCGCATTTCCATGTTATCGCGGCTTCGCGCGTCGATTTATCGGTATAAGTTACAAGCGCTTTTACGGGTGACAGATCGAGTTCCTCGCCCGGCACTAAATAAAATGTGTTTTCTGAAACCGTGATCTTTTCAGGTTTTGGCGCCGCGCTGGCAGCCGTTTGAGGCTGAACTGCCGGGGCCGGAGCTTCCGCCGGCGCGGGCGTGACGGCGGGTGTAGCCGCTACAGCATTCTGTTTTTGCGCTTCAGAAGGAGTCTGAACGTTGGACGGAACTGGCTGTTTGATTTCGGCGGCCTGTGTTTGTGGAGCCGGCACTGAAGCCGCAGCTGGAACTGCCGTTACCTCTGCCGATTGAGCTTTGGTATTATCAATAGCTGGTTTTGGCGCTTGCTGAGCCGCCGGCACCGCTTGAATTTCGCCGGTCTGCGCGCCGGCCGTTTGAGTGAAACTTAAAGTAAAAAACAAAGAAGTCATAAATAAGATCAAAAGCCCTTTAGAAATGAGCTTTGGTTTTAAAAACTTCCCCATAGAACCCTCCCCTTTTTTTAATATTTTTTTCTTGAAATGGTTAGTATTATTATAAAAATCGAATATTATCTTATAACACAAATTTCGCATTTTGTAAAGTGAAATATCGTTTTTGAGGCGCAAAATTTTAGCTGGAATTAATATTTTTTCCGCGTGTTTTATGACAGTTTATATCCTCTTTGTTATGCCTGCAGGCTTATCGGTTAAAAATCCGTTGAAATACCACTGACAAGCTTTTCATCTACGGTTTAATTATGCATTTAACCTGCGTTGCCGGGTTCTTTTTTTAATAGTGCGGATAAATCATGATACGTTTGTTTCTGAAACTGACCTGAATTTTAAAAACACCGATTTCTCTCTTAACTCTTCAATACGTTTCGCCCTACCATTAATTTAGTTTTTTTGTTATATTTTAAGAAACGAGTTTCAGCATCGATTAAATTAAAAGATGAAGTGAAGGTTATGAACGTCAACTCACTGAAACAAAAACTTGAAAGCAAGGTAGTAGAAGAAAGGCTTAGCGGATTAAGAGACGCTATCGCCGAATCCGAGGCTCTTGCCGTTTACGTCATAAAAGACTATGTAGCCAAAGAATCCGACGAAACGATACTTGCGGCTATGATAATAGCCTGCGCCAAGATCGGCGGCGAAACCGAGATCGATTTCATTGGATCTTATTTGAATCATACAAGCGTAAAAATAAAAAAATACGCTTTTCAATCTCTCGCCTTGATAAATTCGATCAAGGTCTATCCGTACATTTTTAAATTATTGACCGATGCCGACATCCGCTTCAGGCAGCTTGCCGTTAAGGAAATAAGACATCTCGGCAAAAAAGAAAGCCTCGAGATAATTGAAAACATGATAGCTTCTGAGATAGACTGGCATAGAAAGTCGGCGCTCGGAGTTCTTGAAATGCTCAATAATATTCTTTATGAGAACGAGCTGGTCGATATTCTCGCAAGAGCGATCACAAATTCTAAAGCGGGAAATTGCAGAGATTGCGTAACAAAACTTAAAAATCTTATTGACGCTGGTTCCGAATATGCCGCCGCGTCTATCGAAACTATCAAGAAATCGGCCGCGGAAGATATCAAAGCCGTTATCTCGGAAATAACCGGCGTGATTGAAGCAAAACCGCTGCCGACAAGCGTCGCCACGGAGATCAAAGAAGGCGCCGTCAAAGCGGAAAGCCCGCCCAAAGAAGAATTGATAATAAACGAGTTTTCTTCATACATAGACAATGTCGTCCGTGAAAAGAAAACTTCAACGCCTAAGCCGCGCGTTATGATATCCGGTTCCAGTGCGGCTCTGGAATCAGGTGAAACCGGAAGAATCAGAAGGACCGCTTCTTTCCTATATGATCTGTTCATACTCAAACCTGCCGCGATGGCTGTCCGGCATAAGTATAAGCTGGCGGTCGTAATGGCGTTTTTTATCTTCGCGTTCTTTTACGTGTTCCCGGAATTCATACTCGGCAAAGGAAGTTTCGTTGAGCTGAGCCAGGGAGGCCAGCAAAGCGTCGAAAGCTATCTGAATTCCAACGGATATAAACTGAATAAAAGCGGCAACGGCGTTCCGCTCGTTTACGAACACAGATACTGGACCTCATCGATACCGTTCTTTGAAGGTTATTTTGGCAAAACAATAATGTTCTCGGCGTACGAGGTCAATCTCAAAAACACCGATATCTTCGAAGCCGTTGTAAAGTTTGACAAATACGGAGAAGTTTCAAAACTTGACAAGATCAACAACATTTCTGAAACTTCATCGGCTGATGAAAACGACCTGATCATAATGAAAAATTCGTTCGCGTATCTTTCGAGCGCCGATAGCGGAATGAAGATACTCACGATCGAAGAGGGAGACGGAAGCAACAAGAGGCAGTTCCTTTTCAAAAACCTGGTTAATATAAACAAAATCGAGAATTCAGCATTGGCGCTGAATCTGATAAAGGTTGAAACGAACCGGGGAAAGAATAAGACCAATGTGTCGCTTAACGTAGATTCGGGAACCATCGATCCGCCTGACTTTCCAGTAGAATACCTGCCCAATATAGAAGCTGACGAACCGATGATACCCAAGATAGTTGAAAAAGTAAGAAGCCTCAACTTCGTAGGACCTGAAAAAATAGCCAAGCTTGAAGACTGCTATTACCAGACATCGGATTTTTTCAAGCGCAAATTCTACGGAAGCAACGAAGAAGAAGAGACAGTATCGTCACCGGAAGCTAAAAACGAAGAAATAGTCGTATCGGGCGAACCGATGTTTGAAAACATAAAAACTATCGAAGCCGTTAAGACGGTGGCTGACGCGATAGCGTTCAAGTTCAAAGAATTTCGTGATTTTAATGTTCTTTTCTTTAAGAACATCACCGGATTTGATGAAAAGAACTCAAAAGCGTTTTTTACGGCAAATGCGGGCGTGACCGCTTCATCGGGAACGGAAGAAGTAAAACTTGTTCAGGCCGCGGTTACTGCTTCAGTTGATCTGGCTGAATTAACTATGCCGGCGAACATTACGCCGATATATAAAAAATCCATAATGAAAAATGAAGGCGTATGGTCAACTGAAGAAACTCCGATCTTAAACGGTAAAAACTACGTGTTCAAGACCAGGATAAGGGTCGATCCCAAGAGGTCATTCGCGATAATGCACATTGCTAGCATCGATATATCGAAGGTAGATATGAAGCTCGTGCCGGGAACCGAAGAACCCGTATCGACGATAGGATTAAAGGGTAAAGGCATGATCCCCGGCGACGCCGAAACGTACCAGAACCTGATATGCGCCTTCAACGGCGGATTCAGATCGAAACACGGCAAATGGGGCTTCATCTCGGAAGGCGTAACATACCTGAGCCCCGTTAACGGAATCGCGACGATCGCCGTAGACTCGAAAGGCGCCATAAAGATAGGGACCTGGGGCAGCTCCGGACTTGACACAAAGGAAAATTACGTATATCTGCGTCAGAACCTTCCTCCGATACTTGAAAAAGGAAAACTCAACGAGGATAACAAGTACTGGGGCGCATCGGTTGACAACAAAACAAACATATGGCGTTCGGCGATAGGCATCACCAAAGACGGAAAGAGGCTCGTTTATGGAGCCGGAAACTCCCTGACCTTTGACACCCTCGCGAAAGGCATGGAAATGGCCGGATGCGACTACGCGATGCAGCTTGACATAAACGAATATCACACATACTTCCATCTTTATAAGCTAAACGGCGCGGATAAAAAGGGGAATCTGAAACTGAAAGTGACAAGGCTTACGGATGAAATGGCTAATGAAACGCAGCGGTGCGTAAAGCCTTACACGAGAGACTTCTTTTATCTGACCTGGAAGAACAACGCGATACAGACCGCGGCAGTTAAATAGAAAAATCGAAACGAAAGTTGAAAATAAAGAAACCGCATCGATGAGACACTTAAAACATTTAAGCCGGTCCTTTAACGGGGCCGGCTTTTTTTATTGAAATGGATATGATAATGTGGTATAATCCGCTTATGAATTATCAATCACTTTCTGATTATCTGGACGATTTAAGGAACTCCGGCGATCTTTGCGATATCTGCGAACGCGTCGATCCAAACCTCGAGGTCACGGAGATCTGCGATCGGGCCGTTAAAAATTCGGGCCCTGCGCTGCTATTTAAAAACGTGGCCGGATGCGGCGTGCCCCTTGCCATGAATCTTTTCGCGAGCGACGCGCGCATGAAAAAAGCGCTCGGCGTTAAAAGCTACGACGAGATAACGGCGCGGCTTGAAAATCTTTTGAAGGCGCCGAAGTCGAGTAATTTTTTTGAGAAAATGGGGCAAGTGCCGAAACTTATCGAAGCTTCGAACGCGCTTCCAAAGGTCGTTAAAAAAGAGAACGCCGCATGTAAAGAGGTCGTTCTGACCGATGCCGCGTCGATAGATCTGAATTCTTTTCCGATAATAAAATGCTGGCCGAAAGATTCCGGCAAGTTCATAACATTTCCGCTTGTGATAACTAAAAACCCGGTGACGGGTATTCAAAATATCGGAATGTATAGAATGCAGGTGCTTTCGCGCAACGAGACCGCCATGCACTGGCATAAACATAAGGACGGCGCCTATATCGCGGCGCTTCATAAGGAAACCGGAGGAACGAAAGTTCCGGTATCGGTAGTTATCGGGGCCGATCCCGCGACGATGTTTTCCGCCACCGCCCCGCTGCCGAACGGCGTCGACGAGATCATGCTCGCCGGCTTCATCAGAAATAAGCCGGTCGAGATAGTTAAAAGCGAACTTTCCGATATCATGGTCCCGGCCCACGCCGAGATAATACTCGAAGGCTCCGTCGATCTTTCAGATCTTCGCGTTGAAGGGCCTTTCGGAGACCACACCGGTTTTTACTCGCCGGCGGATAACTATCCCGTCTTTACGATCGAATGTATAACCATGCGGAAAAATCCAGTCTTCATTGAAACGATAGTCGGAATACCTCCGATGGAAGATCTGTTTCTGGGGACGGCGACCGAAAGAATATTTTTGCCGCTTCTGAAATTGCAATGCCCGGAAGTTATCGATATAAAATTTCCAATGGCCGGCGTTTTTCATAACCTGGCCCTCGTCAAGATCAAAAAACTTTACCACGGCCATCCTCAGAAAATAATGAGCTATTTCTGGGGCCAGAACCAGCTTATGTTCACAAAAAACATAGTCGTTTTCGACGAAAACACCGACATCCATAACGCCGACGAGGCGCTCTTCATGATGCTCGCCAACGTCGATTTCAAGCGCGACGTCATCAGCTGCGACGGACCGCTCGACATACTCGACCACGCATCCGTCCTCGAAGGCTACGGCCCGAAGGTCGGAATAGACGCGACATTCAAGGGCGGCGAACCGGGATGCCGCAAATGGCCTGAACTCATCAGGATGAACGAGAATATAAAAAAAGCCGTTGATGAGAAATGGGAGAAATTGGGCATCAAAAAAGGCCGATGAAAAATAGCGAATTTTAATTAAAGATGCGGGGTCCGTGCAATGCGAAACGCTAAGATCGAATTATGCCGTGGCGATATCACAAAATTATCGGTTGACGCTATCGTGAACGCCGCGAACAACAGCCTTCTTGGCGGCGGCGGAGTCGACGGCGCGATACACAGGGCGGCGGGGCCGGAACTTCTGGCTGAATGCAGATCGCTGAACGGTTGCGATACTGGCGACGCAAAGATCACCCGCGGCTATGGCCTCAAAGCTAAGTTTGTTATACATACCGTCGGGCCCGTCTGGCGCGGTGGCGGAAACGGCGAGGGGGAACTGCTCGCCTCATGCTATCGTAAATGCCTTGAACTGGCTGTTGAAACCAGCATTAAAACCATTGCTTTTCCATGTATCAGCACGGGGGTTTATTCGTTTCCCATAAAAACCGCTGCTGATATAGCTTTTAAAGAGATCAGCGAATTCATTAAAACGAATAACTGCATAGAAAAAATTTTCATAGTATGCTTCGACAAGAATAATTTCGATGCGTATTCGAACCTTATCCGCGCCGATTAACTAATTGAAGAATAAAAAATAATTGGCGGCTATTAATAAAGGG
>CAZJFS010000186.1:0-8620 GCA_964545075.1 uncultured bacterium | reverse complement strand
GAATGCGCCGTATATGCTGCCGAGCTCTTCGTCCTTCTTTTTAAATTCTTCGTTGAGCGCTTCGTGATCATTTTTAAGGTTTTTATGTTCAAGTTTTAATTTCTTTAATTCAGCGTCCTTGGTCCGCGATTCCATTTCAAACTTGTCGAGAAGCGCTATCGCTTCGTCGCGCTCTTTTATCAGCTTCTGGAATTTTTCCTTTATTTCTTCGAGTTCCCTTATCTGGGCAGGCTTTTCTTCAGCCCCGGCTCCGGCCGCCGGAGCTTCGGAAACCTCTTTTTCCGGCGTTTCGTCATCCTCATCGTCCATGCCTTCTTTTCCGGCTTTTCTGTCCAGTTCCGACTCCAGGTAATCCTTGACATCCGACATCATGCGGAGCTTTTCCAGTTCCAGCGGATCCAGGTCCCTGTATTTTTCGTTTAAATTGGCGGTTTCCTCTTCCAGAAATCCGCAGCGCTCTTCCAATCTCAATATTTGAGCTTCGCGCGTGCTCAACTCGTCCTTGAGAATGTCCGTCTGCCGTTTTAATTCATCGTTGTGGTCCTTCAGCGACATGATATCCGACTGTTCTTTGCCAAGAAGCGAATTAAGGCGATCGATCTCGATCTCCTTGTAAAAGATATCGGTTTGAAGAGCCTTAATCATCGACGCGCTGGGCGGCGGCGTAAATATGGCTTCGATCCCGGATTGCTTATTTTCCGGCGCCAGCGGCGATTGCAGAGCGGCGTCGGATGAAGGCGGTATTGCCGCCTCGTCTTCTTCGGGCGGCGTTTCGCTGACGATATATTTGCCGGTTTCTTTTGATTTTTTTAAAAATTTGATCTTCTGCGGGCCGGTCTTTTTAAACTCCGGAAGCGGTATCGGCTGTTCTTCATCGTTCAATTCGAGTTCTTCACGAAGGCTCGCTATCTGCGGCGCCTGGTCCAGCAATTCGGAATCGGCCTCAAGTATATTCCCGGCGGGAAGCGGCTGTTCGGAAACGATGCTTATCGGCTCCGCCTGTTCTTTCCTGACGGCCGAATCTATGGCCGTGGAAAGTTCCTCTATCCTGCGCTCGCTTTCAGAGAGCTCCGCCTCGAGGGTCGTTATCTTCTGGTCGCGTTCAGAAATGGCCTTTTTCAGGTCTCTGACATTTAAAAGATGAAGCCGCCTTTTTTCGTGTTCGCGCGCGGCCGATTTTTTAAGGCCGTCTATTTCAGCCTCCAGTCCCGCGATGCGTTCAAGGGTATCGCTGTTTTCCTGAACGAGCGATTCTAACGAAGACGCAAGCACCGCGTTCTCGGCTTCGGCCGTCTTTAATTTTTCGGCAAGCGCCGAATCGGCGGCGTTTTCTTTTAAAACGTCACCCGCAACGGCTATATTTTCTTGTGTAAATTGATCATCCGGCATATATAGCGTTATTTTATACAATATGGATGAGATTTGTCAATAAGTATTTAATTTTTATTGGCGACATCCGATGCCTGCTTCACCGCGCTCATTTAAAAAGGCGGCTGAAGGCCGCGATAATAAAATTCCTCTAATTTCCCGGCGAGGAAATTTCCGAGTCGTTAAAGATTTCCAGATACTTCGATTTTGGAATGTACTTGAGATATTTATAAGAAAATATTCCGAATTCGTCGGGGAACGAACCGGCGTAATGGCGGCCCCATTCGCGGTAACGGCGCAGATGCGCCTCGTCCTTTATCTCTTTGAGAGAAAGATAAACCGCTTCGACAATGGAAGCGTTCGTCCATGGAAGCTCGTTATCGCTTATCTGCCTGGCCATCAGCTCGAACGACCTGTTATAATCCTTTAAAAAGTAGTAAACGTAAGGATAGTTAGAATCTATCCGGGTCGCCTTTTTAAAGCACGAAGCCGCCATATCTTCGCGGCCGAGGCATTTATACGTAATGCCGAGCTCAAGGTACTGAAGGGGCGCCACTCGATATCTTTCGGGCCAGAAATGCCTTTTCATAAAATTGGTCGCCCACCGGATCGGGCCTTTCGGGTCGAAATCGACGCCCACCGCGGCTTCAATACCTTTTTTCATGGCTTTCTCGGCTTCGGCCGCCCTGCCGATCTCGCGATAAGCGCAGCCGATAGTTATGAAAACGTCGCGGCCGCATATCTTCATTTTTTCGGAAGCTTCTAAAAACTTAAGTATCCGGGGGGCGTCCATTCTGGTGATATGAAGGCGAAGCGAGCGTTCGATAAAATTTTCCTTCAGGTCGCCGAGGACCAGAATATCATCATAAAAACGAACGAGTTCGTCGACCCTGTTTTCGCCGAGAAAATAACTTTCGCATATAGCCACGGCCGGTTCGAAAGCGTTGTTGACCTTGTAAGCCGACATGATATTGTCGATGCCCTCGGCGCGCTTTCCTATCATCATCAGGCACAGGCCGCGGTAGTAATAAAAAAGGTGGTTCTCCGGATCGCTCTCCATGCCGCTCGAAAAATATTCGAAAGCGATATCGTAATTTTTCATATCATATTCGCAGATGCCGAGGCCCAGAACCGCGTCCGTATCGCCCGGAGAGAGCCCGAGGGCCTCCCGGTACAGCGGAAGCGCCTCATTCACCTTGTAAAGACGCGAATAGGCGCCGGCCAGTTTCAAAAGCCCTCTTATATAATCTTTCTGATTACCGCCGTTGCGCACGCCGGCAAGATATTTTTTAAAGTATTCCGTTCCGGCGTCATATTTTCCGTAATAATGATAAATGTCCAGCGCCTTTTCGTGAACGGCCCGAGACCGGCTGAACCGGCATGCGACCGGCATGATCGCAAAAAGCGAATATTTTACGACGGTCCTTCTCATAAAATAAAAAAGCCACAAAACAAAAAGCGCGAACACGAAGGACGGCGAATTTATAAGGGAGGCCAGATAATATTTTCTGTAGTTGTAGTATTCATCCCAATTCCCCCGGCTGGAATGATAGGTCATGAGAAAGCCGGAAGCCTCGTTCTTAAGCTCCGCGTATTTAAGATTATCTATTACAGCCTCGTATTCGGCCGCCGCCAGATCATCTTCTCCGGCTTTTATGTACATCCGCGCGGCGAGATACCGGCTGTAATAAAAGAGCGGGCCGTATGAAGCGCACTTGACGTATTCAAACGCGGCTGCCTTATAATTTTTGAGTTTTTCTAAAGTGTCGGCAAAGATCATATGATAATGAGGGGTCATAAATTTATATATGGCGGACGCTTTATCGAACGCGAGGCGCGACAGGTCATAGCGGTATCTCAGGTTAAATATCTCGCCCATAACCATCAAAGCGAGCGGATTATAAGGACCGGCCCCGTACATTTCAAAAATCCTGTCGTTTAAAAAGCGGCCGAATTTTCTGATCATAAGGATGCGGGAATAGGTTATTTCGATGAATATGTTTTCAGGCGCGAGCTCACGGCTTGCCCGTATATGGTCATATGCGTATTTGAACTGTTTCGTGAGAGCGACCGCCATATAAAAATGCGCCGCGGCGCTTTCAGGGTTTTTTTCGATATATTCGCCGAGTTTTTTTATCGCGTCTTCCGAAGGCGACACGAGATACTTCCCGGGAAAAAAGCTCAAAGCCTTCGAAAAATCTTCATCCTGCGAAAGCACCCAGTTCTGGTCTATTTCCAGCGCATTTTCATCGCGCATATGTGAAACGCCGTCGCTTTTGCATGCAAATTCAAGCATGAAACCGCCGTCAACGCTCCACGCGCCGCCGTCCTTTCTGAAATAAACCGGCAGCGGAACGCTCTCGAAAAAAACGTTGGCGGGCGGCCCGGATAACGCCGGAGGCGCGTCATAAAAATAAACGATGGCGCGCGCGCGGTGGATCTGAACGCCAAACGCCGTCTGGGCCCGAAAAGTCGAAGTCAGCGTATCCGCCACATATTTTACGGTTTTAAGTTTTTCTGGATTTTTAGAAAGAAAATCAAAGCCTACATTTATCATTTGAAGAAAAATTTCCGGTTTTTTATCGTAAACCGACGCCGCGTCGGAAACTTTCATGAGCGCGCCGGAAACGGCTTCGATCTCCTTGGAATTGGCGGCTTCGTATGCTTTTACGGACCTTTCGATAAAGAATTGATCGATCTCTTTTTTTTCGCCGGCCCGGGCGGAAGAAAAAAAACAGAAAAAAAGCAGCAACGCCGCGGCCGTCGCGATATGAAAATAACGGCAACCGGCAATTTCCGACGTTCGCGCGCAGAGAATCGAATATATTTTTGGAGTTCCTATCGCTTTTTTATCTTCCATAAAATCTTCCGGCATTTAAATTTGTTCTCTCTAATATACTTATACCATAAATTCGTGGAATATATCAAGCTTTAGGAGGAATTTTCAAAATCTTTCACGAACGGCCCGCTTCCCATATTTACATTTTTTCAAAATTATGTTACAATGGTGAAAACTTGAAAAATTCAAAACTAAGGAGAAATGTGCCGCCATATTTTTTAATATGGCGTTTTTGTATGAAAAAAATATATAGTATCGTTTTTAATTTCTGCTTTGTATGCCTTCTTGTAGGGCTTGTAGGTATATTCACGACAAAATACGCCGTCGATTTCAACTTCGCGAGCGCATCAGCAAGCGCCAAAGCTATCACGGCCAAACTCGCCATACCTCGCTCGATAGCCTTCGTTAAAAACAATTCGAACGCCGCTATTTTGAACTTAAATGACGGTTCCGAGACGCTCATTCCCGAAAAATTTAATGAAATAAAAGCCGTGGCGCTTTCTCCAAACGGCGATAAAATAGCGATCGCCGGAAAGCTCAAGGAAGAAAATGGCATATATCTCGCGGATACCGCCACAAAAACAGTGACGGGCCTCGTTTCTAAAAAAGATGTTTTCTTTAATTCGCCGTCATTCTCTTCCGATGGAACGCTTTTAACATATATCGCCAGCGTCAAGAACGACCCGTTCTCCCCTTCGAACATCATGATCCTCGATATAGCTAAAAAAGCCGAAAAAAACATCACGAACCAGAAGGCGACTTCGGAGATCAACGTTTATTATAACTATCCGAAATTTTCAAAAGATTCCAAAACCATAATATGTTCCGCCGCGAACATCCCCGACGTCGACACTCCCCGCTACGACACTATCTACATAAAAAAGATCGGCGCGGACAATGGCGCCGGCGAGTTCATTACGGGCGGAGCTACGACTTTCGATGAAAAAGGCGCGCAGAGCGGCTTTAAAGCTTCGGTCCCGACGCTATTAGAAGACGGAAAAATAGGGTTTTTAAAGATAGTCGCCAACACCGAACGCATTCTTTCGGTAGTCGATCCCGCCAAAAACAACGAAGTGACCGACATAACGCCGGCGGTTGAAAATATCGCCGGCCCGTCGTTTTCGAAGGACGGAAAGTTCGTCGTCTTCGAAATATTCAACGACGACGATAAAAACCCTCAGTCTTCGATAAACCTGCTTGACGTTTCGGCGAAATCCTTTGAAAAGATAGTCGAAAAAGGCAATTCCCCGTCATTTTAAACCCGATATAATTAAAATATATATAAATAAAAAAGCTATTCCTCGCACAAAACGTTTTTTTCGAAATAATCCTTGATCTTGCCGGTAGCGATGTTTTTTATCTGCCGGATGCGTTCGCGCGTGAGGTTGAATATCCTGCCGAGCTCCTTCAGCGTATAGGCTTTCATTTCCTCGAGGCCGTAATAGCATTTGAATATGCAGCTTTCTCTATCGTCTAACGTTTCGAGCGCGGCGGTGAGCTGCTGCTGAATGAAGGACGCGTATAATTTCACTTCGGGCTGTTCCGATGTCGAATTGACTATGAAATCGTATTCCACATCGTATTCGCCCGGCATATCCTGATCGTGGCGTATCCCGATTTCAAGCGACAGAAGCGGTTGAAAATATTGCATTATATCCTTGATCTTGCGTTTTGAAATGTTGGTGAGCTTCGATATTTCCTCGACCGAAGGTTCGCGCCCCTCGGCCCTTATCATGGATTCGGTTATCTGTTCTATGCGCTTCCTTTTTTCAATGAGATTGACGGGTATCCTTATGAGCCTTGATTTATTGGCTATGGCGCGCCTTATGTAATGGCGTATCTGCCACACCGCGTAAGTGGAAAATCTGTTCTCGCGTGAGGTGTCATATTTTTCTAGGGCGTGTATAAGTCCGAGATTTCCGTCCTGAATAAGATCCATAAGCGGAACGCCGCATCTCATATATTTTTTTGCCACCGCCACCACGAGCCGCAGATTGGACTCTATAAGCCGGCGCCGCGAATCCTGGTTTCCGCATTTATATGTCTTCAATAGAACGTGCTCTTCATCGGAAGTAAGCAAAGGTATATGGCTTAATTCCTTGAAATAATCCATTACGATAGCATTATCGCCATAATCAGTACCGCGGGGCCGCACCGCGCTTTTTAACGAAACGCCTATTGCAGTTGTCATAATCCCACCCGCCTTTCCATCCGCAACTTTTAATGCATATTGCGTGCCATTTCGCAAAAAATCGTTTAAATATCGATTTTTCAGCGCAAAATGAGATTTAAGACAAATTTTCCGACATTTCCGTGTATAATTTTATACAAAAAAAAGAAGGCCTGAAGTATTGCAAAAACCGCCGCCCGAAGGCGAGCAGGCAATCGCAACCGTATTTTTTAAAGGCGTTTTGGAAAAACAGGCGGGCCTGCCTTCAAAAAAAGCAGGCAAAAAAAGAAGTTAAGAATTATACAAATTGAATTTTTTCATTTTATAAATAAGCGAACCTCTGTTGATGCCAAGAATATCGGCGGCCTGGGTCTGCTGACCGCTGGTTATTTTCAGGGCCTCTTCGATCATCTTCTTTTCAATGTAATCGACGACCTCAGTCATCTTGTTTTTGCCGACTGAAGGCACCATGAGTTCTTCAAGTTGATTTTCGCGCGGGATTATATGCTGCGGAAGATCGCCGATATTTATAACCGGCCCCTTGCTTAAAATCACGAGGCGCTCAACGGCGTTTTCGAGTTCACGGACGTTTCCGGGCCATGAATATTTCAAAAAAGCCTCCATCGCTTCTTTTGAGAGTTTTATAGTCGGCATGTTATTTTCCGAGGTCACCCTTTTTATGAAATGCTCGACGAGCAGCGGAATGTCGATTATCCTCTCGCGCAGGGGCGGGACGGTTATTGGAACGACGTTTAATCGATAGTACAGGTCGCTTCTGAAGTTACCTTCTTCGATGGCTTTGGTGAGGTCGCGGTTGGTGGCCGAAACTATGCGCACGTCCACTTTAAGCGTTTGATTTCCGCCGACCCTTTCGAATTCGCGGTACTGGAGGACTCGCAGGAGTTTTACCTGTATATTGAGCGATACCTCGCCTATTTCGTCGAGAAAAAGCGTTCCGCCGTCGGCTATCTCGAACTTGCCTTCTTTTTTGCTGATGGCGCCCGTAAACGACCCTTTTTCATGACCGAAAAGCTCCGATTCGAGAAGGCCTTCGGGGATGGCGGCGCAGTTGACCTTTATGAAGGGGCCGTTCTTTCTGGGGCCGTTATAATGGACGGCGCGGGCGATAAGTTCCTTTCCGGTGCCGGTCTCGCCGATGACCATGACGTTGGCCTTGTTGTCCAGAACTCTGGAAATGAGTTCGTACATTTCACGCATCTTGCCCGACTGGCCTATGAGATTGTCGAATTTATATATTGTCTGAAGCTGCGAGCGGAGATATTTGTTTTCTTTTATAAGGGATATCTTCTCGCTGACCTTGTTCATTATCGATTTGATCTGGTCTATGGAAAACGGTTTTATTATATAGTCGTAAGCGCCCTGTTTCATGGCTTCGACGGCGTTTTCGATCGTCGCGAAGGCGGTCATCATTATAACTATGGTTTCGGGGTTCTCGGATTTGATCCGCTTCAGAACTTCGATGCCGTCGAGTTTGGGCATTTTCATGTCGGTTATGACTATTTCAGGCTGGTTGTCGCGAAATTTCGAATAAGCCTCTTCGCCATCGCAGGCGGTGACCACGGCATGGCCCTCCTTAAGAAAATATTCCTGAAGAAATTTAACCATTACCGGTTTATCGTCGCAAACTAATATCAGACTCAATTTCTATTCACCTTCTCCGCCGGTTCTCGGTGTTTTTATGATAATGGCGCGATGGGACTGGATCAGCTGGTATGCGTCAAACGCGTCCCGGCGCACCCGAAGCGAGGCGTCGTTAAGCGAAAGCGTAAGCAGCATCTCGACCTGATTGAAATAATCATGCGGGAGGCCGTAAGTGAGATAATGTTTTATCGCCTGTATCGAGTTGAGCCGGACCTTCTCGTCGGGATGGTTGAATTCGAAAAGGTGCGTTTCTATATTTTTCAGAACGATCATCGTTCCGTCGTCTCTTTCGATATATTTGACGGGCGGAGCGTCGGGCGAAGTTTTTTCCTTGACCGCCTCCGCTTCTTTTTCGGGAATGGACTTCACTTCATTCTTGCGCGCGGTATCGTATATTTCAAACTGGGCGTCGAACTCGCGTATCTCATGGCTTTTATCGCGCGCTATGTCGTGGGCGTTTATATTTTTAAGGCTGTCGAACTTCTGCTGAAGCTTCTGGACTATGGTTTCTATGTAAGGCCTTTTAAGGGTCGAAGCGTTCGGCAGCATTTTTTACATGTCGAGCATGATCTGTTCGTTTC
>CAZJFS010000185.1:0-8638 GCA_964545075.1 uncultured bacterium | reverse complement strand
AAGATGGGGCTTATTTCTCTCGAATTTTTCTTTTGCCATTTTAAAACTTCCTCCTGAAATTATACAAATTTATATTAAAAAAACTAACTTAACTGATTATTAGTATGCTTTGCCACGGAACCTTTCAACTATTTGTTCTGATATGCTTTGAGGTGCCGGTTCATAGCAGGAAAATTGCATGGTAGAGGTTCCACGCCCCTGTGTCAACGAACGTAGTGATGTCGAGTAACCAAACATTTCTGATAGTGGAACATGCCCTTTGATTACATGTGTTTTACTTATCATTTCTAAACTATCTATCTTGCCTCTCCTGGAATTGAGATCGCCTATTACTTCGCCCATGTACTCATCGGGGACAACGACTTCAACTTCCATGCTCGGTTCGAGCAAAATAGGACTGCACTTTTTGCAACCTTCCTTGAACGCCATAGAAGCAGCTATTTTATAGGCCATTTCAGATGAATCTACATCGTGATATGAGCCGTCAAGCAAGCATACTTTTATGTCGACAACTGTAAAACCCGCGAGGGATCCGCAATCCATGGCTTCGCGGACGCCTTTTTCAATGGCCGGTATATATTCGCGTGGAATGGTTCCGCCGATTATCTTGTTCTCGAAAACGAATCCGGACTTGGGCGGGAGCGGTGATATTTCAAGGACGCAATGACCGTACTGGCCGCGTCCGCCGGACTGACGGATATACTTGCCTTCGATTTTGGTCGTTTTGGTGATAGTTTCCTTGTATGCGACCTGAGGTTTGCCGACGTTCGCCTCGACCTTGAATTCACGGAGAAGCCTGTCAACGATTATTTCGAGATGGAGTTCGCCCATTCCCGAAATAATGGTCTGCTGGGTTTCTTCGTTGGTGCTGATTCTGAAGGTCGGATCTTCTTCGGCCAGTTTATAGAGAGAAGTTCCGAGCCTGTCCTGGTCAACCTTTGTCTTAGGCTCGATAGCTATCGAGATGACCGGCGTAGGGAACGTTATTTTTTCAAGTATAACCGGGTTTGCTTCTTCGGTAAGGGTGTCTCCCGTGGTCGTGTTCTTGAGGCCGACAGCGGCGGCGATATCGCCCGCATAAACCCTGTCTATCTGGGTGCGGTGATTCGCGTGCATCTGAAGAAGCCTTCCGATACGCTCCGTGGTTCCGCGCGTCGAGTTGTAGATATAGGAACCCGAATTTAAAATGCCGGAATAAACCCTGAAAAATGTAAGTTTTCCGACATAAGGATCGGTCATTATCTTGAAAGCGAGAGCCGAGAATTTTTCGTTATCGGCAGCACGGCGCTCAACTATTTCATCCGTTTTAGGGTGATGCGCCTTCATGGGCGGAATGTCAAGCGGCGAAGGCAGATAATCTATGACGGCATCCAGTAAGTGCTGAACGCCTTTATTTTTAAATGAAGAGCCGCATAAAACTGGGGTTATCTTCATTAAAATAGTGGCGCGGCGGATAGCGGCCCTTAATTCGGTTTTATCCAGTTCGACGCCTTCTACGTATTTGCAATACGCTTCTTCGTCGTTCTCGGACACGCCTTCGATCATTTTGAGGCGCATTTCTTCAGCGCGTTCAAGATATTCGGCCGGTATGTCAAGGGTCTCAAATTTAACGCCTTTGGTGGATTCGTCATAAAGATAAAGTTTCATTTCAATAAGGTCTATGCAACCCTTGAAATAATCTTCTTTTCCGAACGGAATCTGAATAGCGACCGGATTGGCTCCTAGCCTCATTTTCATCATTTCAAGGACGCGATCAAAATTAGCCCCCGTCCTGTCCATTTTGTTCACATAGGCTATACGTGGAACGGAATATTTATCCGCCTGTCTCCATACGGTTTCAGACTGTGGCTGAACTCCGCCGACAGCGCAAAAAACCGCTACCGCTCCGTCTAACACGCGAAGAGATCTTTCAACCTCCACCGTGAAGTCAACGTGTCCGGGCGTATCAATTATGTTGACGCGATTGTCGCGCCAGAATGCCGTCGTAGCCGCTGATGTTATGGTTATTCCGCGTTCGCGCTCCTGGACCATCCAGTCCATCGTGGCGCATCCGTCGTCAACCTCGCCGATTCTGTGGACAAGTCCGGTATAGAACAATATCCTTTCCGTCGTCGTGGTTTTCCCCGCGTCTATATGGGCCATAACACCGATGTTACGAGTCTTTTCAAGCGGAAACTCGCGCTTTTCAATGTGTTTTACTTCGATTATGTCCTTTTCGGGAACAGGCTGTTTCCTTACTTCGGCCACGGGTTCAATAACGACCGAGGAAACTTCCGGTTTCGCGGGCACTGGGTCGATGTCTATTACGCTTGTATTGGTAGTGTTCGGATTATCTGTCATAGTTATTGGGTCTTTCAAGTTAATTAATCTTCCTTCATAGATTCATATTCCAAATTTCGAATATAGAATTGTTCTTACCATTTATAATGCGAGAAAGCCTTGTTGGCTTCGGCCATTTTGTGTGTGTCTTCGCGTTTTTTTATCGAAGAACCCTGGTTGTTGTAAGCGTCCATTAATTCATTGGCGAGTTTTTCGCACATTGAATGGCCGGACCTGTCGCTTGCGTAACCGAGGATCCATCTAAAAGCGAGAGCTGTGCTGCGTTCTTTTTTGATTTCAAGCGGTACCTGATAGGTAGCGCCGCCGACGCGCCTTGATTTAACTTCCAGAAGCGGCATTACATTCTGCAGCGCCTGTTTGAAAACATCAAGGGGTTCTTTGTCTTTTACTTTTGCCTTAATTATATCAAGAGCGCCGTAAACTATCTTGTGGGATACGGATCTCTTGCCAGCTTGCATGACCCTGTTCGCAAATTTTTGCAAAAGGACGTCATTGTAAATAGGATCGCCTATGGCAGGCCTTTTAGCTACTTCTTTTCTTCTTCCCATTGTTATCCTCCGTTAATTTGACTTGTAATGCTTATTTAGCAGGTTTCGGTGCTTTAGGTGTTTTCGCGCCGTATTTCGAGCGGCTCTGTCTTCTGCCTTCAACACCTGCAGTGTCAAGGACGCCACGGATGATGTGATAACGAATACCCGGAAGATCCTTAACGCGACCACCGCGTATGAGAACTATCGAGTGTTCCTGGAGATTATGGCCTACGCCGGGAATATAAGCCGTAACTTCGATCCCTGTTGTGAGCCTTACCCTTGCTACTTTACGAAGAGCCGAGTTAGGCTTCTTCGGTGTGATTGTCCATACCCTTGTGCAAACGCCTCTTTTCTGAGGGCATTCGTTCATAGCGGGGCATTTCGTTTTGCTCGTGATTTTCTTACGCCCCTGCCTGATCAACTGGTTAATGGTTGGCATTGATTTCCTCCTCTTTTTTTAGTTTATTTTTAATTAAATAAATAGAAAACAAAAACATTATTGAAAATTCAATAATGTACTGGTTTCTACCATATTGCTTTTTAACAATTCAGCAATAGAAAACGCAAGTTTCAGGTAATTATAATAAAAAAGCTTGGCATTGTCAAGTAATTTCAGAATATTTTTTTATATTACTCAAAAAAAACAAGGTTTTTGGGTAGTTTGGTCACCGGTCCTAATTTATATGTCAAAGCCTTGTGGTATAATATTAATATAGACCATTTGGGAACAAAATTAAACTTACATTTATTTAAAAAGCTCTGAATTTTTTTATTTTTTCGCGTTCATTACCTTTAAATCCTTTTGTTCACGGGTCAACCGACAGGAAAGTTCTTTTTTGGGGGCGGCAAAATAATTTTGACATCCATCTGCCGGCGGCAACTAAAATTCGCTCCAGCGGTTTAAAAAACTCCAAAAAATTAACTCATCTCCGGATAAGCATAACACAAAAAAAGAACTGCATCCGAAACGTTACATGATAAATTTTAAAAATTTGAATCAAACCGCAGGACAATAAAAAAAGACAAGGATGGTGACATGAATGACAATTAAGAATCAGGGCGGCTCCAAAAAAATTTATACGGCTTTTATCATTGCCATTATCATTATGTTTATTATCTGCGGACCGGCCGGCGCCCAGACATTCATGTTCATCGACGAAACCGGGACGAAAATAACTTCAGGCTTTAAATTCTTCAAAAACTTAAAAAGCGGCATTTCCTTTTCAACAGGCGCGCCGCTCGGTAAATTTTACTTCACGCAATCGCTTTCCTTCGAAGAGCCTTCGGCCGCGAGCTACACCTTCCAATCCGAAATCTATGCCGTTGACGCGTCGAAAACCGGCAGTGAAACGCTCTCCATCCTCGCGGGAAAAACGGTCGCGCCAACATATTCGGTCAACATGATATATTTGAAACATATTAAAAATGCCGCCGCGCAAGGTTCCTCGAGAAATACGGCTATCGAAGCCTCCACGATCATCAAGCATCCGTTTAAAGGAAAGGCGGAACGGACATCCGCGACGCTACCGAAAAATACCGCGACGCTCGCTTACAATACGAACACTCAGGCAACCTTGACGACCGTGACCAAAACGACCGCTACCGGTCCGGTCATAGCGACACCAAACGTCACGCCGACTGTAAATCAGCCTATCATAGCGGCCGGAAATACCGCGGTTAAAAAATCCGTCAGTCTCAATCTTGGTACCGGCGGCGGGTCCGTTTCAGGCACGCTTGTAAATTCACGCGGCGAACCGTTTCCGGAGGAAAGCGTCGTCATAACGGTTTCAAACGGCAGCGGCGCGTTCACGAAAAGCGTCATAGTTACAACCAGCGGATCCAGGACGGCTTATCCGTTTCAGATAGACGGCATCCCCCTTATACTTCAAGGATCGACGGACTCGTATAAACTCACCGTCGTCTCCAACAACAGCTACACCGTAAACGCCAGCCTTCCGGCCAACATCAAAATTTATGGAAACGATCAGAATGTTTATACCCAATCCATAACGGTGGCCGCCAACCGCGGCCGGCTCAATATAACGCTTTATCACCGCGAGAACTCGTTATCCGAAAGCGACTCGGAGCTTCTGACGATGGCCCGCTACGCCATCATGAATATCCCTGGATTCGCCCTGTCCTGCCGTTTCACCGGAGAATCCCCCCGCCATTTCTACCACTACGCCATCGACGAGGCGCCGGCGGGCAAATGGCGTCTTGACATAATGTTTCCGGGCCATAGCGTCTCACGCCAGACGTCGATATGGATACCGTCTAATGGAACCGTCTCCGAGCTGTTCACTCTTACAGAAACCAACTGAAGCGCTAATATTCAATTACGGTTATAAAATTAAACGTAATATATTTTCCGAGAATATATCATAAAAGTAAGATACGACGAAATTAATATTGACAAAATTAGAAATTTATGATATTATGACATTGAATATTCGAAATTAGAATATACTGATAATAAGATTTAACTTTAGCGAATATTTAACATAAAGAATAAGCGAAGGAGTTTTAAAATGGCAGAATTAAAGAAGAGCGACTTTTTAAAATTAAGCAATTGTTTAAAAGCGATGGCCCACCCCATAAGGCTCCAGATAATCGAACAGCTGAGAAAAGGCGAAATGAACGTCACGGAAATGATAAAACTCACGAAAGTAAAACAGGCCAATCTTTCGCAGCATCTTTCGCAGCTTCGCAGCAAAGAGATCGTAAAAACGAGAAAAGTCGGAAACGTGGTTTTCTATTCACTGAAAAAAAACGAAGTAACGAAAATAATAGATCTCATGAAAAATTATGTCTGCAAAGCTAAATAATAACGGCTTTTTAAAATTGATACCTTCAAAATCCTTATCCCTTGACCACATCAGATCAAAGGATAAGGATTTTTTTCATTATTGCGGCGAGGAAAAAATAATGGCGCTGCTCGACCAGGCGATAGAAAAATGCCGCGAAGGCGTTCTCGCGGGAAACTACGCGCAGGATAAAATCTCGCGCGAAATGCTGCTCGACGAGATATGGCGCATACTTTTGGAAAATTTCAACAATGATCGCAAAAGGCTCGCGAGCCTTGAAAAAGTTGTCAACGCGACGGGCATCGTCATACACACGAACCTCGGCAGGGCGCCTCAAATGACTTTCGAAGAAAATAACGAAGGGTACTGCAACCTTGAATTCAAATTCGAGGACGGTTCGCGCGGAAAACGGGACGTTCATTTTTCGGAACTCATCCGGATAGTAACCGGCGCCGAAGACGCTATCGTCGTCAATAATAATGCGGCATCGCTTCTTTTGATCTCGCAATCGCTATGCCGGAACATGGAAATCGTTATAGCGCGGGGCGAAGCCGTCGAAATCGGCGAAGGTTTCAGGATATTTGAAATGTTAAAGGCGGGCGGCGCGAGAATAGTCGAGACCGGGGCGACGAACGCGGTCACTGAAAAAGACTATGAAAGCTCAATAACTCCGGATACCGCCATGATAGCCAGAATCCATTCCGCCAACTTCAAGCTTACGGGTTTCGTTAAACGCGTTGACGATCAAAAGCTGCCGGCGATATGCCAAAAATACGGCATCATCTCCTATCATGATTGCGGCTCAGGTCTTTTGGATAAAACGCTCATTAAAAACCGCGAACTGGTAAAAAACGAACCCGCGGTACGCGAACTCATAGCCGCCGGCTTCGATCTGGTCAGTTTTTCAGGCGACAAATTCCTGGGTTCGGTACAATGCGGAATAATTTGCGGAAAACGCGGGCTCATACAAAAACTAAGAAAAAATCAGATTTATCGCGCGCTGCGGGTGTCCAAAAACGTTATTTCAATTCTTTCAAAAACGCTTCTGGAATACGCTATGGGCGATCCCGGCAAAACGGTCCCGGTGCTTTCCATGCTTAACGCCAAAAACGACGATATACTTAAAAAATGCGAGGGTTTCATAGCGCTCGTTTCTAAAAGCGATGAATATAAAAAATGCGTGGATGCCGAAAAAAAACTTCTGGTTTCGATAATAAGCGCAAAAGCGGCCGCGGGCGGCGGAACCACCCCCGAAGAATATATCGAAAACTACGCGGTCGGAATCGCGCCGGCCAAAGACGCTCCCCGGAATTTAGATCTCGAATACATTTCAAGCTTTATGCGCCGATCAGCGAACCATGTGATCGGCTATGTGGATTCAGGGCGCTACATAATCAACTTCAGGACCGTCTCCGAACGCGAGATCGAATTGGCGGCGGAATCTTTCATTGAACTTTTAAAAGATGCCTCACGGAGATAAAAAATGGGATTTATAATCGCTATGGCGGGGCATGTCGATCACGGAAAATCAAGTATCATAAAAGCTCTTACCGGAATAACCACCGCCCGATACAAAGAAGAGATCGAGCGCGAGATCACCATAGATATCGGATTCGCTCATTTAGACATCGAAGGCGCCGGAAAAGTTTCCATAATAGACGTTCCGGGCCATGAGGATTTCGTCCATAACATGCTCGCCGGCATCTTCGATATAAAACTGGCGCTTCTGGTGATAGCCGCAAGCGAAGGCATAATGCCTCAAACGATCGAACATTTCGAAATTTTAAAATTATGCGGCACTCCTCAATTATTGGTCATATTGAATAAGTCCGACCTGGTTTCAGAATACGACCTCGAATTCCGCCGCATGGAAATCGAAGATTTTCTGAAAGGCTCGCGGTTTGAAAACAGCCCCGTCATAGCGTTCTCGGCTGTAACAAAACGCGGAGCGGAAGACGTCAGACTGGCCATAAAAAAAGAAATATTAAAAAAAGGAATGTGCGCTGATGAAAGCGCGGGCGCGAATGAGCCGGTTTTTTACCCGGTCGACAGGGTCTTTGAAAAATCCGGCTACGGTCAGATATTAACCGGAACCCTCGCATCGGGCGTTATAACTAAAGATGAAACTTATTTTATAACCTCCGCTTCGGGCGAATTCGCGCCTGGCCGGGATCCCCAAAACTGCAAGATACGCGCCATCGAGTCGCACGGTCAAAAATTAGAACGCGTAAGTCCAAAAAGCCGCGTGGCTCTAAACATAACTCGAAATACCGAATATGAAATCCAAAGAGGATCGTTTCTTGTTTCCGGCGAACTCTTAAACTTCAGAAAGATCGTTACGGTAAGATTTTCCACCACGGGCGTAATTCATAACCCAATAAAAAGCGGAACGCGCGTTAAATTTTATTTTTATACCGCCTGTTATTCAGGCAAATTGAGGCTTTTAGACCGCGCAATGATCACCGAACCGGGAGAATATTTCGCCCAGATAATATTTAACGCTCCGGAATTCGTCCTTCCCTTCAAACGCTTCATATTAAGGCCGCATACCGACGATGAAACCGCAGGCGGCGGAGTGATCATCGGTTTTGACGATGAAATACTTAAAAATAAAAAAAGCATCCTGAATTCGCTTTCATCCTTCTCGCAAGCGTTAAGCTCTACCGGCCGGGAACTCGCTCTGATACATTTCAAAAATACCGTAAAAAATGAATTTTATATTGAAAAAAGCGGAGCCGCCTTATATTTTAACGCCTCTCAAAAAAAGGTCGCCGACCTTATAAAAACTTTGATCGCCGATTTTTCGCCCATTGAAATAGGCGAAAACATCATTACAAGCTCCTCGCTTATAAGCGAGGCTAAAATTTCAATATTACGGCTTATCGGCGAACTTTTAAAAAACAACCAGCTTCTAAAGGCGGTCCCGAAAAACACGTTGTTCGAAACCGCGGGAATAACAAACGA
>CAZJFS010000184.1:0-8724 GCA_964545075.1 uncultured bacterium | reverse complement strand
AGGAGGTGACCACGAATGGGCGAGCAGGTTCAAACGGTTAACATTAAATCCGAGTGGCTCAGGGAGTTTATCCGCGAAAGAGATAAAAAGTTCTATGTCGTGCAGATCATCGCCATAGT
Source organism: uncultured bacterium (assembly GCA_964545075.1). Lineage (GTDB taxonomy): Bacteria > Muiribacteriota > UBA9980 > UBA9980 > UBA9980 > DAOPXV01. Next base: position 8,605 of record CAZJFS010000184.1, on the reverse strand, counting down.
GGGGTGATGAAGCGCTTATAAAGGCCCGTGCGGCTTTTCAACCCCTCCGGAAGCGCCCATGCCCGGCATGGATACCTGGCCGTTAAAGATGGTCCATTATATAAGCAGTGAAGATAACTTTGATATTTATATCGAAGATAAGTGCATCTATTCCCGGTTTTACGAAAAAGGCGAGCTGACCTTCAATCTTGAAGGGTATGGAAAATTTAAAATGAGCTTCAACAAGCTGGAATGATTAATTTTGAGTTAAAAACGAAATAAAAGGGGCCGCCGTTAAAATTCATATTCACTCGTGTCGGCCGTCGTAAAACCAGTAAAACTGTCAAAAGCTGAAAACTGTTTTATGAATTCATGTCCGCCCTTGAATTTTTCGGGATGGAGCAGCAGCTCATAAATTCTGCCGCGAAGTCCGGCGTCGATATTGTTGTTTACAAGGATGGGGGCGTTCGGGATCTTTTGAGTTTTGGCTATTATGGATATTTCGGCGCTGTTCATGCCGGACGGAAAATTCATTAACTGTATTCCGACCGCCGCCGCGTCGAATTTTTTATCGTAGACCAGTTGAAGCGCCCGATCGTGAGAACCGACGAATTCAAATTTTGAAAAGAATTTCAAAGACGAAGCTCCCAGATCGTTTATAAGGCGGTTTTGAAGATAAAATCCCGAGGCCGAATTTTCATCGACGAACGCCATGGTTTTTCCTTCAAGCTGCTTTATATTTTTTATGCCCGAGTCCGCGCGCACGACGATCGCTCCCTCGTAGAAGGGCGAATTATGCTCTAAAAGCTTGAGGAGAAGATTGTAATTCACCTCGTTCTTTATATTGCGATAGATCAGAGGCGCGGCCCATACGACCTCTACCTGGCCGATCTTTAAAAGGTCTATGAGCGAATCGTAGTCTCTGAGAATTATCATTTTAACTTCTATTCCAAGATTTTCCTCCAGGTATTTCCGGATTATTTTTCCTTTAGCGTAGAGCTTTTCCGGCAGGGAATATGAAACTATGGAGAACCTGATCCGGCGGGAGTATTTGAAGTTTTTATCATAGGCGCTTTCCGAAGCGTCGGGGCCGTTCGACGCGCCGGGCAGCAGATTGTCCGCCGTTATGAATTCCAGAAGGGAATTCGAGGTCCGCCCGTTTTTTAAATATGCAGCGGCGCTTAACGTCAGGACCGCCATAATTATTATCGCGAGTGTTTTCGCTCCGTTACTCATGCTTTATCACCTTTTATAAAAATATTTCATAATTTGAGGGAAGAACCGAAAGATAAGCCGCCTCATCTTTTTTCAACCTGGATATATTCGAATTTATGAATGCTTTAGAGTAATCGTTCCACGCCCCGGCCGAGGAATAATTTTCGAGCGCCTCGGCTATCTTCAATGATATCTCATGATTAATGCTTGTTTCAATGAGCTCGACCGCGTATGAGGCCATGCGGGCGTCGCCCTCCAGCGCGACGTTGAACGCCGATATCGCGCTCTGGCGGTCGGGAGTGGAAAGCGCTATCATGTTTATTATGTGGTTGAGAAGGTTCTTTTCAAGTTCAGCGGCCATGACGGCGACTTCGCGCCCGCTTTCCGAATTCGCGGAATTTTTCGCCACGCGCGACGATACGATGAAGACGTCGATGAGCGCCCGCAGATATGATGGCGTGAACTGGCCGCTTTCGGATATCACCGCGTCGTAGATGTCATAAAAGTTTTCGCGCGGGTTAAAACGTGCATTTATCGAGGCGGTTTCAAATTCCTTGAAATTGACGGGCGGGCGCCCCGCTCTTTCAGAACTTTCGTTATGCGGCATGGATAGTATCCGGCCGGCGAAGGCGATCGCGTCCGCGTCGGAATGATATTTATTAAAATAACCGGCTAATTTAAGTCTCGATGAAGCGTCTTCGATCATGAGTAATTTCAGGATAGGCCCGGACATTCCGACCGGATCCAGAGGCTTTATAAGTTCAATTATTTCAGCCCTTTCGTCTTCGGCCAGATCGGCAAGCGCCAGAGCTATTAAACGTCCGCATTCGTTATCCGCGATCTTCCGGCTCTCTTCGATTATCGCTTTAAGCGGTTCGGCTGACTCGATCTCAAGATGGCGGGCGAGAACAAGCCGCGCTCCGGCGGAGTTTAAATTTGAAAGCGATATTATGGCGTTGCGCCTGACCCTTTCCGAAGCGTTTTCAAGGCATGTCGCGAGGGCGCCGGTGAAAACGGTATGCCCGATAAGTCCTGTGGCCGCGGCGCCGCTGGCGGCGATTGGCTCGCTTTTCGAGTCGAGCATGGAAGCGAGGCTTTCCAGAGCCTCGCCGATATTCTTTTCGGAATCTGAAAGATTCAATATTGCGATTATCGCGTTGGCCCTGATGCGAGTGCTTTCATCATTTAAAAATCTCAGGAGCCGGGTTTCATCCATCCCCTTATTTTTAATGTTTTTAAGTTTTCCAAAACCTTCGATGACGTTGGCGCGTACCCGCGCATCCGGATGCTTTAGGAATTTATCTATATTTTCTTCAAAATCGAATTTTTCATCGCGGGATAGTATGGATATTATCGTGGCGATATTTTTGGGATCGTTCTCGGATTCGAGAAGCGAAAACAGTTTATCCGTGGTTCCTTCAAACGACGCGATCTTTGTTATCGCGGCGTATCGCTCAGCCGGGTCTTTTGAGCGCAGAAGCGGCAGCAATGAATCGATTATCCGGTCGCGCGGGACGAAGAGGACGTTGCTGATGGCTTTGATCCTCTGACCCGCCGCGGCGCTTTCGAGATTGCTTTTCAGAAGCGATATGTAAGAATCCGAAAGTCTGGAGGAATAATAAATATGTACGAATGACAGCGCGAAAACGACGAATACGAAAAACTTTACGCCGGCCGCGACCTTCATGTAAAAAAGGATCAGGCCCGCTATTATTTTCGCGGAGTAAGATATGAATTCGAAGAAAAGCGCGACCCTGGTTTTCATATCGCCCATGGGGTTTGTGAGTATACCCACCGCCGGCCGGTGAAAGCTTTTTATTGAGATCTCGTTGAAAAATTTGACGAGAAGCGCCGAGAAAAAAGTGAAACTTGCTATGGCGACGACGCCGGCGGGAATAAGAAGGATGGATGTGGCCGCTACGGCGAATGTCACCGAAAAATATTTGAGGAAGGGTCTTAATGCGAATATTTGTATAAGCATTATGATGAGAAGATTCATCGCCCGGAAATTGCCGGTGAAGGATGCTATATCATCTACCGTTTTGAACTGTTCGGTAAGTTTGGTCGAATAAATGTAATCGACGAGATTTTCATTGAAATTGACTATGAAGATTATCGCCGCCATATAATAGACGAGTTTCGTCCGGCTGAGATAATCTTTGATCTCCGCGAACCTCTCCGTTATCATCGATATAAATCCAGGTTCGGCGGCGCGTTCCATTTCGCCGGATCTTTCGCTGAAGTTTATTTCGCGCCCCCCGATCACGCTTTCGGTTTCAATTTCGTCCTCATTTTGTCCGTCCGGCCCGGCAACTTTTTCAACGTCATATACGGCGTCCGATCTTTCGGCTTCCTCGTGCAGGCCGTTTAAATATCTCATGATCAGAAGGCTTATCAAATTAAGCGCTATTATAAAATTTATCATGTTTGAAAGGCCGAACGCCGCCATAAGCGGTCCGAGCGTAAAACCCGATACCACGCCTCCGAGCGAACTCGCGCCGTGAATATAAGGGAGGCACTTCTTTTGCATGCGAAGCGGCATTTTCTGGTTAAGATAGGCCAGATACGCGAATATGGTCACGGACACCAGAACGTTTCCTATGACAACGAATGAGAGGTACACCAGATAATGTTCGTAGTTAAAAAATACGGCGTTACATAGCAGAAGATATGTAATGGCGGCCGCGATTCCGCCCGTGAGAATTTTGTATTCGGGCGCTTTTCTGACCGTCATCATGGCGAGCTGAAAAAAAAGCAGTATGGCGTTTGAAAGTATGAACGAAAGCGGGAGGCTGGCGGGGCCCACCTTTTTTAAAAAAAGCGAGAGGCTCAGCACGAGAACGTACGACATTGAGGCGTATTGGATAAAGTAAAAAACGACGTTGAACCCGAGTATCCTGCCGAAAAGTTCGGCGGACTTCGAAGGTTTGGAATCTTTTTTCAGAGAATCAATTTCGCCTAACGTTTCCACTTTTCGCTCCAGACGCTTTCTATTATTTTATTTCTCTGTAATTTTCCCGCGAGATTATTGAAAGCGGTTATAGCGACGCCGATCTCATCCTCGCTCGCCGCGGATATCCTGTGCGAAAGAACGCCGTCCTCGATCTTGTTAAGGCCGTTCACGAGCAGCTCTATGGGTTTCGCCAGACGGTTCGAAAGCCAGACGCTTAAAAGCGAGGCCAGAAGAAGGCAGGCTACGCTTATCCATACTATGTACCTGATGATTATCCTTATTCCGTTGAAAGCCAGGTGGTAGGGCCTTCCGATTATCAACGTGGACCTGGATTCGGCGAGCGGCGAGGTGAAAATAATATCCTTGCGCCCGCCTATGAATGTCGTTCCGCTGGTTACCGCGGCGGATGTTATATCGACGGGTTCGCCCATCTTATAGACGGGGAAATCGAATTTTCCCAGATCCTGCGGTAAAAGAGAGCCTTTCATCGTAAGGACTTCGGAAGATTCGTTTATTAAAAGCAGATATTCGTCGTCATAAACTATGACTGGATCGAAAAAACGGTGAAACGCGCTGTCGGAAACTTTTGCGGCGGCCGATAGAACGCCGATGACGCGGTCTTCATTGCCGAATTCAAAAACCGGCGCCGCGACGCAGAACATCATTTCGCCGAAATCATTTTTAAAATATTTTGAAACCATTGTTTTTTTCGTTTCAAGAGCGCTTTTAAACGTTTCCACCACGGCCGCCTGCGAATTTTTAACGTTTTCACGGCCGATCAATTCTTTGTTTTCAACGTTAGATCCGGGGTAGCAGACGTTTCGGAGCACTCCGCCGCGGTCGTATATGTAAACGTTATAAAAAAAGGGGTTGAGCCTGAAAAAATCGTTTATAAGAGGGGATTGAATTCCGGCGTCGAAGCTTTTTATTTCTTTTAGGGAGGCAAGGCATGTGAGCTGTTTTTTATAATTTTCAAATTGCCCGATTACGGAAGAGCGTACCTGCGCGGCCATTTTGTTATTTTCGGTTATAATGTTTTTTTCAAGTTCGCCGTAGATCTGATTCAATACGAACACGCTTATTATTATTACCGGAACCAGGCTTGCGAGCGCGAAAAAAAACATGGTGTTCCATTTTATTTTTTTGAAAATAAACATTTTTACAATTCCCCCGAAATGTCTTAATAATAAGGACGGATTGAAAATCCGCCAGGATCGCTCGGCCCTATTTTACGCGCAGCGCGTTTTTTATTTCAAGCGCCGTTACGATCTCTAAAAGCGGGTCCTCGGTCAGAGAGACGCGGAACGTATCGCCGATTCCTTCATATAGAAGATATCCTATGCCGGCCGCCGATCTGATTTCTCCCGTTTCCCTTATTCCGGCTTCGGTTATGCCCAGATGGAGAGGGTAGTCGCACTGCCGTGAAATCTTTTGATAGGCCGCGATGGTTTCGGCCGGCGACGAGGATTTCAGCGATATGGCTATGTCAAAAAACCCCAGCTCTTCCAGTATTTTTATCTCCCACATGGCCGCTTCCACGAGCGCGTCGGGCGTGACGACTCCCCCGTGCCGCATCAGCGCGTCCTTCGGGACCGAACCGGAATTTACGCCGATACGTATTGGAATATGGGCGGCTTTCGCTTTTGCGACCACCATTTCAATATATTCGCGCTTTTTAATGTTTCCCGGATTGAGCCTTAATTTATCTATGCCTTCGTCTATCGCGATGAGGGCCAGCCTGTGGTCGAAGTGGATGTCCGCGACGAGCGGTATATTTATGCCTTTTTTAATCTTTCCGAGGCATCTGGCGGCGTCTTCGTTTAAAACGCCAACGCGCATTATGTCGCATCCGGCGTCGGCTAAGCGGTTGGTCTGGTCGATGACCGCGGCCACGTCGGTCGTTGGAAGATTGGACATCGATTGTATGGCGATCTTTTCGCCGCCGCCTATGACTATATTTCCGATCTTTAATCGCCGGGCCGGCCGCCTGTTTGCCAGCGATATTCGCGGCGTCGAAGCTTCCATAATGCCCGCCGGCCGTATCGTCGCATCCGCCGGCGAGGGCTGCCCCGATAGCGCAAGCTGCACGGATGTTGTGGCGCCTGGCACCGGCGACATTAAATAACGGTTTATGCTTTCGATGACTGAGACCTCTATTTTATCCGCGGGCACTTGTTCCGTTATTTTGCCTTTTTCAAATAATATGCCGCGCCCCAGGCCTCCGGCTACGCCCAGGTCAGCGTGGGACGCTTCGCCGGGGCCGTTGACCTCGCAGCCCATCACGGCCACGCTCATAGTCTTTTCTATGCCTTGGATTTTTTCGTATATTGAATGCGCAAGGGCTATTACGTTTATTCTTGTGCGCGCGCACGTCGGGCAGGCGATCAAAAACACTCCGGGGATATTCGCGTAACCCAATGACCTCAATAATTCGAGAGTAAACCGGGTCGTCGAAGCGTCTTTATTTTTTAAGCGGGCCGCGAATGAAGAAGCGCGTAAACAGAAGATGGAATGAAGTATGGATATGAGCAGGGAATTTTCCACGGGGCTTAATTCATCTGGCGGTTCGATGTGCATCCGGCTTGAAAGTTCCGGGAATTTTTTGACAAGCCTTCCGCTGAGTTCAATCTGGTCGATGACCCGTTTATTCTGGATGCAAAATGAAATATCATTATTTTTAAGTTCAGAGCTGAAAAAATCGCTGAAAAACCGAAAAATATTATCGTTCTCGGAGCCATTCACTTCGCCCGGAACGTTCAAATATAGCCTTAAAGTCCCGTACTTTATATTTTTTAATTGAGATGACGCTTCCGGAAACGTGGTCTTGGAGTTCAACTTTAAGGACAAGTCGATGTTTTTGAGATCCGCGACGGAGTTTGAATGTATGAGCTCTTCCGGGGAATTGAAATTCAGACGAAAATGGGGGATTTGATATTTTTCGGCCAGCCGTTTTTCATCGGGCCTGAGCTGGTATGTGAATTTTCGACAGGTGTTTTTAAAATTGTTGAAAAATTCATCTAATTCTTTTTCGCTGATAGATAATTCAACGTTTTTTAAATTTATTTCGTTTTTCATAGCGGTAACTTATCCTACTGCTCAAATTTTATATATACTTGATGAGGTAGGCGATCCTGAAGAAGAATAAAAAATAATTGAACGCGAAAAATATGAGGAAAAAGTAATGGTTTATGGAGATGACCGAGATGAGGTTTACGAATAAAAGCGCCGTTAGCAGGGCCATGTTGGCGATGGTCCGGAACTCGAAAAATGCCAGGCATTGCGCCGCTAAACAGATGGAGGTGAGGCTTATATAACAAGAAAATATCTGCTCGTCAGGGACCATGCCGGTGCAGAAATGGCCTTTCCAGAATATCAGGAAATCCTTGGTGGCTATAGCGAAAAAAGCGAGCCAGGAGACCAGGAAAATTATAGCGGCGACCTTGGGGTTATTCGTGAATATAAAGTATTTTAATATATACGCGATAAACCATACATCGGCGTAAGGCATCAGGCGTTTGAGAACCGCTATTAAATATTTTCCGCTTTTCATAACAAAACTCTTTTAATTTTCTTTTTTATTTGCTATAATATAACTTGAATACTGGATTGATTTTATCAAAGTATTCATGAAAAGTAAAGATAAATTGCTAATGTTTGAAAATTATTCGTGAAGTTATTCCGGATGGTTTTGGAACGGATTTTGCTTATTTTATTAATGAAATAAAAAAAGATGAAAAGGAAGGTGAACTATATGGTATTAAACATCAACAACAACCTTAGCGCGAATATTACAAGTATCGATCTCAATGCTCCCAAGAAACCAGTCGAGCTCCATACTATTTTTTCATCGGAAGTTATCGCGAATACCGAAAAAGCTTTTGAAAAAATGCTCAATATGAAAATAATCGATACGCACGAATTCGAGAACGCGAAAAACACTATCGAAAAGATAAAGACCGATAAGAAAAACGTCGCTAACGCCACGAATACGAATATAGCGTAATTTTTTTACGGCAGGAATGAAATTCCGGGCGCATAAGCCCAGACCTCGTTTTGGGAGTCAAACCCTGACAGCGACCATCTGTGTTTAGAGTTGGCCGGAAGCGCTATGGCTTTAATGAGTTCCACGTCTTTATTATAAGTTATGACCGAGTAAGTCATGGAATTTGAATATGAAACCGCTCTCCAATAAAGGAGGGCGTTTTCATTTATTATGTCGACCTGTTCCGGTTGGTATTTCGTGTATTCGATGAAACTCGGGCTGTCGTAAACGCTTATCTGAAAACTTGTTATGCCGGACGGCTGATTCCACGAAAAAACCGGTTTGGTGCCCGTGCCGAGCGTGTTATGCGACGGCCTTCTGCCCGTTATAGGGCGCAGCAGCTTTAATTCTACTACCGTTGGGCGGTCGTTTGATATTTCGACGCGCGATTTGGCGCAGCCGTCGTATGTCGTCGA
>CAZJFS010000183.1:0-8735 GCA_964545075.1 uncultured bacterium | reverse complement strand
CGGCGGAACGGCAACCGGCGCCGTTATCGCATCAGCAACCAACACCAGCGGCAATCCTCTAACGGGCGGAGAAAAAACCATACGGCTTAATATAAACGTCACTGAAACGCCTTCAGGCATCGAAACGGTAGAGATCAGACCTCAATCAGCGGCAACGCTTTTCGACGCAGCCGGAAACTCAGCCAATCCGGCCCAGACAACCGGTCAGAAATCTTTAAACGACGTTTCGCGGCCGACTGTTTCGAGCATGACATATTCTATAAATCCGAAGGTATATAAGCAAGGTACGCCTGTAACCATAACCGCGAATTTTTCAACCGCGGCTTCCGCCACGCCTAAAATAAGCATAACCGGAGCTAACGCTGTAAATGAAGCCAATATGACCTTTGTAAGCGGCACGCAATACAAGTATGCTTACGCCATAGGGCCGGGTGAAGGTTACGCGGCGATATCGATAAACGCCACGGCGGTATCGCCCGCCTCGCCCTTCAATCCATCGCCCGTATCGGGAGGATTCTTCACTGTCGATAATACGCCGCCTTCATTCACTGTAAGCGGAAATCAGGTAAATGCCTCCGGCGACGTCATAAAAGTCATTTTTGATGATGATATGACGGCAGAAACAGCAATCACTACAAAAACCAACTGGGCGTTTTATCATGCCGATAATAACGCCGGCCTGAACCTGACCCAGATAACTATAACGAACGCGACGCTTTCATATTCGGCCCCGGAAAGGACTCTTACGGTCACATTGAACGAAGCGACTGATAACGCTTTTATTCCGCCTGGAAAATACTTGCGGGCCGTTTCAAACGCGACCAATATCAAAGACATAGCCGGAAATCCGGCTGGAGCGCTGTCGGTTTACAGCGCCGTCGCGACGCCAACTGAAATAGTACTCCCCACTTTCACCGTAAGCGCCACTTCAAGAGACGCACTGGGCGATCAAATCGTTTTAACTTTCAGCGATGCCATGTATGCATCGTCGCTAACGACCAAAACCAACTGGACGATCCATCTGGCGGACGACCAGAGCGGTACGAATTTATTTCCGGTAATAATCGCAAATGCCGGCCTGAACTATAATTCGAGTACTAAAAAGCTCACCATAACATTAAATGAAGCCTACGATAAATCATTTATTCCAAACAATAAATACGTCAGAGTCATCCCCAATCCCGCCAATATAAAGGACCTCGCCGGAAACGCCATAGGAACTTTCTCGGCTTATTCAGCGACGGTCCCGATGGAAACTATTGCGCCATCGATATCTTCGGTAACGGCCGCTTCAGTCCACAACGGCAGAGATATTATTTATATCTATTTCAGCGATTATATGGACACCACTCCCAACGTCCTCACGAACAAATCCAACTGGGAAGTCAAGTATGCCGACGACGCGGCCGGAACCAACGCATTCACATTTCCGCTCACGAACGCATCGATCGGATACGCTTGTGACAATAACAATAAATACGTCAGTATAACTTTGAACGAAGTCACGGACAAAGCTTTTATTCCGCCGTCGAAATTCGTGATAGCTACGCTTCTTAACGTGGGCCCGATGGACCTGGTCGGAAATCCGCTGCCGCTGTCTCAAAAAGCGACGACGACCGCCGTCGCCGCCGAAACGACGAAACCGGCGGTATCTTCAATCTCGGCAGTTTCGAACAATGCGGGAAACGACGTAATAACGATTTACTTAAACGATTATATCAGCGATACAACCTGGCCTCTTATAACGGATCATACTAACTGGCTGATACAATACGCCGATGACGCAGCCGGAACGAACGCCGCGCCTTTTACGACGACCAACGCGACCTTCGTTTACAGCCAGAACTCCAATCCCAGAAGCGTGACCGTCACGCTAAACGAGATTACCGACAACGCTTTTATTCCGCCATCGAAATTCGTTATCGTGACCCCGCTTTCAACGAGCGTTACCGATTTCGTCGGAAACTCAATGTCCCTGACCGGAAAAGCCACTACAACCGTGGTCGCGACCGACGCCATATCCCCGACGATATCATCGATAACCGCCACATCCGTGCAGAACGGAAACGACCTGATATATATCACGTTCAGCGAATATATGGACCCGGCGGCGCCGTTATTTGACAAAGCTACATGGAACCTCGAATATGCCGATAACTCAAGCGGTTCAAATCTAACGTCCATCAATTTAACAAACGCAGTTTTTTCATACAGCCAGTCGGCTAAAAAAATAACCGTCACGCTCGATGAAAGTATAGATAAAGCCTTCATTCCTTCTTCAAAATTTATAAAAGCAACTGTTATTAAACCCGCTAACGTAAACGATCTGGTAGGAAACCAGAACACCACCATAAATAAATACACTTCTGCGGCAGTTTCAACGATAAGGCCTTTTATCTCTTCAATCACTTTTGGAGACGGCAACGGCCAGATCAATAACGGCGATTCAATAGTTATAACATTTGCCGGCGATGAGATCAATCCCGCGACCATAAACGCCGGACTCATAAAGGGCGGCAGCGTATCTATAAGCGCCGCCGGAACCGGACAGGTAACATGGCCGGCGGCAAGTAAAACCATCACAGTATCAGGAATATGCAGCTTCCCAATCACAAAAGCCACAAATTTCGTATACGCAAGATCTAATATTTCATCAACGACACTTGCGCTCGATCCAACCGGAAAAATTCTTACGATCACTCTCGACAATGGCGTCACTTCAGAAACAGTGCTCGCTAATACGACGGCCCAGAACATCACCGCCATAACGACGACGGTAAAAGACTTTATTGGAGGCGTACTCACGACGACAACAAACAAGATAGCGATCGGTCAGAAATTCTGATTAAACTTATACTGATTTCTATAATTCAAAAGCGCCTCTTGTCATTTTTCCCGTTTTTTTACTATACTTACCATAAGCGCCCTTAATGCGCTTCAAGCGTAAATGGCTGCAAGTTTTACGGCAGCCATTATAATATGGCGTGGAATATTTTATAAAACATCAGGTCTGGATTGCTTCGATAAGTCACTTTCATTTTAATGCAAGGGCAAAGACGAAGCATACCTGATGCGGTCTCAAATTGAATATCTGAAGCATTACGGAAGAACAAAAATTCTTCCTGAACGAAAAGCCGTTTAACGGCAGGCAACTGACACACTTTTATTCGCAGCATTAGACCTATCATCAGTCATTCCAACAAATGAAGCTGACCGTAACAAAATAATTCAGGCATAACTCCGGTTATTGCCTGAATAAATTTTAACCGTCACGGAAGGCGGTATTTATGGCTGGAAGACGGAACTTCGCAACTAAATGTTTTATCCTCATATTCGCGTTGACCGCGATCATATCAATTTCCGGCTGCCTTGGAAATTCGAATATTGGCGCCATGATCTCAGCTCCCCTGGTGAAACGCACCGAAGAAATATTCAAAAGCCCCGATACAGTGGCTGGCCGAACCGTAATTCTCGAAATTAATGGTTTTATAAGCAACGCATTACCCGCCTCATCTCTTCTTGCGATTAAAAACTCGCCATCTTCAGGACAATTTATCGCGTCCGTAACCGAACTGGATAATATGTCAAAAGAGATCGGAAACGCTTCCGTCACCGGAAATAAGTTTTCCATATCAATAAACATGCTCAATATTTCAAGATCACTTCTCGAAGATAAATATCCTGTAATAACCGTCCGCGACATATCTACCGGAATAGTAATTTATCAGGCGATCCCGGGAAGGATCCCTAAAATATATGAAATGCCGGCCGAACTTGAAAAATTGGTATTGAATAATTTCATTATCGATGCCGAATCAACCGCCAGATCTGTTATCGCAATTGAAAAAGGTCCGCCTGATATAGTCCTAGCCAAAATTTCAAATCAGGACGTCCAGCCTTCAGCGATCGTAACAAAAGATATGGCGCAAATTGGCGTCACGGAATTCGAAACAGCTATAGATCGCGAATTTGGCGGCGGAGAAAACACGGCGCAGCTGACTTGCGCCGCAAATGCTATAGCTGCGGTAATTTTAAACCGGAATATATCCCCGGCGCTTAAAACCGACAACATTGCTCTTATACATGAAAGTCCGGAAACGATGGCCGCGACATTTGTAAAATTAATTAATAATCCTCGGTTTTCAGCTACTGTAATAAACGCGGGCGCGACTGAAATGAATTTCTCGTTTACCTCGCCGTCCGGATTATATTCATTTTCAATCAACGCTCAAACGCCGATAAATACTATCTCGTCTTTATTTAAAGGCATTCAAAAGACCCAGCAGGTAACAAAACCATCCATCAGCCCGCCGGATATGACATCCGCCCAGGCGGCCATTCAAGTCGAAATCGCCTGCGCCACCGCGTCGGCCGTAATAAAATATACGTTAGACGGCACTGAGCCTTCCAAAAACAACGGCATTTTATACTCAGGCCCGTTTAATCTTACTTCATCGGCGACCGTCACGGCTATAGCCACAAAACAGGGAATGGAAGATTCCGATACCGCAACGGCAAGTTTTACGATTGTACCCGATCCTTCGAAAAAAATCGCTCCGCCGGCGATATCTCCGTCCTCAGGCACTTATAACGACGCGACGCTCGAAATATCATTCACTTCAAAAACGGCCGGAGCCATATTTATTTATACTCTTGACGGCAGCCGTCCGGCGCGAAACAACGGCTTCGCCTATACCGGGCCGTTCCCGATAAATTCAAGTTCGCTCGTGCGCGTAATAGCGGTTTCCGAAGGCTGGTCCGATTCGCCAGAAAGCTCCGCCGCGTTCGAATTAAAACTTCACACGCCTTTCTTCAGCCCTCCGCCCGGAACGTATATCGGAAGCGTTGAAATAACGATCGACTGCCAATCTCAGGGCGCCAACATCATGTACGGATTTTCCGTTGACGGATCGGAACCCTCGGGATATCAGATATATAACGGCGAAAAGATAATAATCAATGAAAGCACTACGATAAAAGCTTTCGCCTACGGCGAAGGAAGGACGACATCGAACGAAGCTGAAGCGAGCTATATCATCGAAAACCCGGCGGCAATAAAAAAATAAACATGAAAAACAAAATAATATACACGGAGCGTGATTTTTATGAAAAGGATTTCATTTCGAGGGTTCAATCTTTTTTTAACGTTATGCGCAATCACTGCGCTGTTTTTATCTTCGCCGCTGCTTTCAAAAAGCGGCATTGCCATACCTGATATTTCATCTTTAAAGCCTTATTCATCCGGAACGCATTTCATGTCGCTTGAAGGTTACGTAATATCCTACGTCAGAGTAAACTACGGAAAAGAAATATCCCCCGCCGAAGCGAGAAAGATTATAAGGGCCGCCGCCCAAAAAATGGAAGATAAAAAAACGGCCGTAAAAACTCCGGAAATAAACGAAAAAGATTTCTCATGCCAACAAATATCTGCTCACATGAAAAGCTTATCGCAAAAATGCGCGGAGCTTTTGAAAATTTTTCAGACACTCGCAATCTCGAGGCCCGCAAGGAGAGCGGCGGCCGAATGCTCACTTGAAAAATTTACAAGTAAGCGCATTTTGCTGGTCGCTTCAAAAACCGAAAAAGACGGAACTGAAGCCTCGGAAATTGTTAGATATTTCATTAAAAAAAAGTTTTTATCGATGGGATATGAAATTCTGGAATCTCCAAGTGCCATAAATGAGAATCCGCTGGAACAAAAGAAAGACGCGATCAAACAAGCTAAAACGCTCGGAGCGGATCTGATCATAAACTATGACATAAAAAAATACAAACGCGGTAAAAAAATATGTATCCCCGGAATGCTTATAGATGTGGCCTTTTTAGGAATATGGAACAAAGCGGAAATAAACGTAAACGCAAAAGTTTATAGCGTCAAAAAAAAGACGTATATTCACAACGGGTCGGCAAAAGCGGAAAAAAAGCGGAAAGTCCTGAGCCTTTTTTGCGGCTCAAGAGGGCTGATGGCATACGCGGCAAATTCGGCGGTCAATAAACTTTTCGAAGATTTTAAAAATTAATTATCGCCGTCGGTAAGTTTGTCATAAAATGATTTTCTAAGATAGATGAAAGAACGGTAAACGTTTATCACGTTACGATCATCGTTGGTTATGAATGTGAGTTCGATAGCGACTATACGCTTTTTTTCATTGAATCCGAGAAGAGCGCCATTATATTTACCGAGGAAACGGGAACGCGCCCTTTCTTTTTCCTTGTCGGAGAACGAAAGGAACGGAATATTTAAATAAGACGGATCATAGTGCATATTATACGCGCCGATTTCAGTCTGGACCTCGCGATTAGAGGAGTCTTTCGCTTTAGGAATTATTCCGACCTGTTTCAGATTCTTTTCTACGCCTTTAATATAAGGAGTTATTGCGACATCGCTCAGCTGCGGAGGAGCATCCTTGAGGACGTTTTTACATAGTGAAAAAGGAAGTTCGACGCCGCTGATGGTCTGTTTGCTTTTATAAAGCGTATATATGACATATTCGGGTTCCCTGATCTCTTTTTTCTTGTTCTCGAATTTATAGCGTTTTATTTGTATGTTGGTATAGAGGGCGTTGTCTTCGAAATTTAGAAGTTCGGTGGCCTCGCGTATATCGCGCTCAAAATTTATGAGTAAAAGTCTTGTGTCACGGAGATTATCGCCCTGCTGCTCGGCCGTCATGAATTTCGAAAGATTATCCTTGAAAAAATTTATCAAAACTATAAAAAGAAGGGCCGAAACAAATACGACCATCAATATTTCAACGAGCGTAAAGGCACGTTTCGCGTTTCGCATTTCTATGAATTTATTTAATTTCAACTTGTTAAACTGCATGATATTACGCATCCTTAAAAAACCGCCGCAAAAGCAGGGCTAATACTGATATACTTTATTCGTAACTATGGTGTAAAGATTATATTTCATTTCCTTGAGCGGAACGTTTCTATCCAGACTCGATTCAACCCATTTCACTTCAACGAATATCTGTATCCTGGCCATAAGCCGCTTATACGCGGGCGAGAAAAAGCCGCCGATACTTGTATATTTTAGAGGATCCGGCTTTTCTTCCGGAAAAAAAGAAATCCTGACATATCTTCTGAAATTAGGAAAATAAGGTATTGCATCGTAATCTTCGAGGCGTTCGTAAACTTTCCATTTTGGATCGAAAGGCGACCAGCCCGTGCCGGGGTTAGCCTCTTCTTTTAATAGCTCGAACAGCCTTTCATATTCGCCCCATTTTTTAACTTCAGCGGCGGGATTCATCGGCGTCATGACGCCGCCGAACTTATATTCCTCAAGCTTCTGAAGCGCCAGATTGGCCGCGTGAAGGGCATTAACGCTTTTTAAATTCGCCTGAGTGGTATAGCGATAGATCATGATAAGCGGTATTATAGAAAAAGAGAATATCGCTATTGCCATCAATATCTCAAGAAGAGATATACCACGCGAGCGCCGCCTAATGGATTTGCTTATATTGAATACCTGTTTTGACGATATTTTCACGTTCATTCTCCAAGTGTGGCCAATTTGCCTTTTATGTCGTTTTTAAGGTTTCTGATATTTTCAACTTCATCAGGATTTTTTTCTATCTTTTCAAGCACTTCAAGATATTTGAAAGTAGAAACGTAGTACTTCTTGTCGTCGTTTTTCTGTTTGTAGAGCGCCGCCAGCTTTTTAAAAGCCAGAAGCCTTATGGTCATGTTATTGGGTTCTTCGCGAAGCGCCTTTAAAAAAGAATCGATGGCTTTATCGTAATCCTGACTGGCCGCGAAATCAAGTCCTTCCTTGAAAAGCAGGCCCGCCCTTCCGTTCATGCCGGCGATGAATTCCTGACGTTTTCTGGATGATTCGGTTAATATCTGCTGCTGTTCTTCCATATCCTGATAGTAGCTGTCATACTGATTTTCAGTTTCCTGAACGGACATGAGCCTTGGAGAATTGCTCGAAGAATAGCTCTTCGACGGAGTCTGACCGGAAGGGGACGAAGCGGCGGGAGTTTCGGAAACCTCCGTAATATGAATCGTACGGTCGGAACCGCTTCCGGGAGTGCGGGAAGGCGCCATGGTTCTTATTATACCATAAGCGGTGAGAACTATGACGAATATAACCACTAGAAAAATTATAGGTTTGTTATTTTCCATACCGGCCTTCCAATTCAGGTCGTGCTGAAATATTTTAACTATTCAACGCTCTGAGTGTAACTCAATATTTTAGGCGTTATAGCGACGACTATTTTATCCTCTGATTTTGATAGTTCATCATAAATTGTTGTCCATACGCGGTCTTCTATGAGCGAAAGTTCGTCCGGCAAGAACTGATTCTGATCGGTCACGCCAAGTTTTTCAGAAACAAGATTTCCCTTGATTACCGTCGCCATTTTATTGACGTCATTGCCAAACCATGAATCATCGCCAAATTCTGACTTTATTCCATTTTTAGCATACATGAAAGCTTCTATGTTTATATTTTGGTCTTTCTTTGAAAATATCGATTTAAGCACATTTTCTTCGGCAAACGACGGATCTTTGGTAGTCCTCATAATTATTTTTCCCGTTTCTTCGCCCGTCGATGTGGTCTTCGTTCCAAGCGCGATAAGCTGAAGGCCGTTATAAGCCCCTTCATGGCGGACATCAGCCGCATAGCCATCCGGATACTTATAAGTATTCGGTATTCCTGAACTATCGTCAGTGTGCCTTAGAAGTTCGTTGCCTACATAAATATTACCGGCAGCTATTATGGTTCCGCG
>CAZJFS010000182.1:0-8859 GCA_964545075.1 uncultured bacterium | reverse complement strand
CGATAATCGGTGATACGGTTATACCAAAAAATTCGATCTGTCTTGACTATGGCTGCGGCACGGGCTTATTAAGTTTTTATTTTCAGCCGCTCGTTGAAAAGATATATCTGGTGGATTCGTCTAAGGGCATGCTGGCGGAACTTGAAGCGAAAATAAAAAAACTCGGGATCGAAAATATGTTTCCTCATTTTATACCGGATACCAGAGGTTTAAAAATATTCAAAAACGTGAATATTTTATATTGCAATATGTCGCTGCATCACGTCCATGACGTAGCCGGGCTTTTTAACTATTTTCACGGAATGCTCGCGCCGGGCGGGATAATAATAATATCGGATCTTTTGAAAGAGGATGGAAGCTTTCATTCAGGCCAGCCTGATTTTTCAGGGCATAACGGTTTCGATATCAAAGAAATGGAAAAGATATTTTTAAATAACGGCATTCAAACCATGAATTCCATTATATATCATACGATAAGGAAAGAGGACGGCGGCAGGGTAAAAGAGTATCCGCTGTTTTTAATGACCGGCCGTAAAACATCATAATTAGTTTTTTATTCAGCGTCAGGGGCCTTTCGTAAAGAGGGAGCCGGGTTCGTCGTTGGAGACGTATCCGCAAAGCGCTGATATGAGTTTTTGGCGGAAATACATAGGCCGATGCCGGCATGTCCGTCCGGCGCTGGCAGGCGGTTCCAATTTATTATTGTGGCGATTGAAAAACTGGAATAGCATAAGAGCATATTTTATCCGGGCGACCTTGTGATGGTTTTGGGGAAAATATTTTGCGCTTTTATAAAAACGCCTATTTAACGAGCTTTATAATTTCAAGCATTTCAGCGAGTTTAGTATACCCTTGAATTTCTTTTTGATATAGCTCACCTGAGCTTTCGTAAAAAATTATATAGGGCATGAAGGGCGAGCGGAATTTTTCCCTTTTTATTATCGCGCCCTTGTTGGATGGATTCGTGCAGTCAAGCTTGATCTTAACGAAGTTTTTAGACGCCTCTATAAAATCAGGATTTTTGAATATATCCGAATCCATCTGTTTACAGGGAATACACCATCCGGCGTAAAAATCGATTATGACCGGCTTTTTTTCAGCCTTCGCGCGCGCCATGCCTTCGTCGAAATCGAAGGACCATCCGTACCCTGAAAATTCCCGCGTTTCAGGATTATCTAATGCCCTGGCGGGAACGTTATTCGAAATATCATGATTTGCGGGCGCGGCGCCTTGAGGAAGGGTTATAAAACCCGATTCGAAAACGGCGGCCGCGAAAAGCAGGGCTGATAAGAATAGCGTCGTTATTCCTATAGCCTTTGCCAGATGGTTCGCCACGGGAGTGTTTTCATCGACGCTTGAGAAGACGCCGAGAATTACGGCGGTCAGGGCCGCGAAGACGCCGGCCGTTATTATCAGAAAAAGTTTTGCCATTACGAACTGCATGAAATAGAGAGTTATCCATAAAAGCACCAGGCCGAAAAAATTCTTTACGCACACCATCCAGATTCCGGATCTGGGCATGAACCGGGCGCCCATAGCGAAAACCAGAAACAGCATTCCAAGGCCCATGCCGTATGAAAAAAGCATTACGAATCCTATCGGTATCGATTTTATCGCGGAAACGAATATCAAAAGCGACCCCGCGAAAGGCCCGACGCACGGCGCCGCGACAAGCCCCATCGTGAGCCCCATCGTGAACGCGCCGAAAAATCCCTGTTCGGACCGGCCGACCTTTGACATTATAGCGTCCGGCATCCTGATCTCGTAGAATTCAAACATCGCGCCCGCGAAAAATAAGAGAAGCGCGCAGACGAACCCGACTATCCAGGCATTCGCCATGATGGACCCCATGTCCACGCCTATCAGCGTGACGGCGACGCCGAGTGCCGCGAAAGATAACGCGATCCCGACGACGAACGCGAGAGCGAGCGAAAATGTTCTGCCGCGTGAGTTTTCACCCTGATTGGCGAAGAAAGCCACCGTTATGGGTATCATCGGATATACGCACGGCGTCAGCGATGATACCAGGCCCCAGAAGAACGCTATGAGTATCGCATAAATGAAACTTTCTTCATAAAACTTCATAAACGAGCTCTTTGAAGACGGACTTTTCGAAATTTCTTCGGGTTTCGGCTGACTTTTTTCATTGATCTTATCGGACATCGGGCCGGTTATATTCGAGGTTTCTGGAGTTTTTACCGCGTTCGCCGCTTTCACATTCAATGAAATTTCAAAAGTATCTTTCTGCGGCGCCGTGCACATATCGTCGGTGCAGGCCTGATATTGTACCGTTACCGGAATTTTAACGCTTTTGCCCGCGTGCTTTGAATTCACGGTCAGAAGTATCTTCGCCTCTACGCTGTCTTCGAAGAGTAAAAGGTCTTCGCCCATTATCTTTTTTTTCACGGGCACCGGAAGCGCCGTTTCATATGAGACCGCGTCATCCGCTGAAATTTTAAATGAAAGGGCGATGCCGGTTTTTTCTCCGGGCGCGTAAATGTGATAAGGTTTTTCTATCTTTATTTTTATGGGAATTTCAACCGTCTCGCCTGGAACCGCATCCACCGGAGAAACCGCTGCCGAAAAAGATGCCTGGCCGGCATATACTTCCGAAATCATTGGAGAAGCGGCAAAAAATAAAAAAACGAATAATGAAATTAAATTTATAGATCTTTTGAAATCCATTTTATACGTTCTCCTGATGTTAAAATTTAAATATAAGTTTATTATATTATACATATATAAAAAAAAAAGTCAATAAAAAGATGATGCCGGCGGCGGTACCGCGGAGGTATTAAATTAAAGGCTGATGATGAGGTTGAAAAAAATAAATAAATAGTATACTATATTTTCTGAAAAAATTTTTCGTGACTTGAAAAAATTGTCACTTAACATAGGGCTGACCGGTCTAAATTATGGGAAACCGAAATTTAGGCGAAACGTCGTAGAATGTCGTTTCGAGCGAATATAAATTTTTTGATATAAAAGAGGATGTGGTGATAAAATGAGAAGGAAAAGCATAATTTCGATCAGCCTTTTTCTGGCTTTAACGCTTGTTTCGCCGGGCATTGCCGACGATAAGGCGGTCGGAAGGAACTATAATCCGAATCCGTCGCAGATAATGAAACAATACCATATGAAAGCGGTCGCCCCGCTCACGGCCGATAGCGTCGAGGCTATTTTGATCGGCGAGTGCAAGGATAACATACCGCTTCAGGAAAAATCGGGCGATTGGGGCCAGTTAGGTTTTACTATTCGTGAAAATCAGAACGATCAGGCGAATTTTCTCAAATCGAACAGCGTCGTGAACTCCGACGACCCGAACGTTATAAAACTCGTCAACCAGCTTAAAGGGCGTACGCCTCTGGAAACCTCGCAGAATATATTGAAATGGGTTGACGATAACATAGCTTTTGAATTCTATCTGAACACAAAGAAAGGCGGAGCCGAGGTCCTGCAGACAAAAAAAGGCAACGGCTGCGACCAGTCGCACTTGATAATCTCTCTGCTGCGCGCCGCCGAAATTCCGGCCCGGTATGCGCACTGTAAGGACGGCGTCTACTTATCCGGCATCGCGAAGGGCGAGCGTACCGGTCATGTCTGGCCTGAGGCGAATATTGGCGGGAAATGGCTTTCGCTCGACAATACCAGTCGCGATAACACCGTTGGCGTCATCAAAAATTACAAGAAATTAAGTTCCGTGATATACTACGACAAGCTTCCGTTTTAAAGCCTGATGCATTGGCCCGGAGCGGCGGCTCGCTGCCGTCGGCGGACGTTCGCGTGGGAAAGATCGAATGCATGGACAAAAAAGCGATTATTTCGATATCGCACAAGAAATACGGCAGTGGGACCTGGGAAACGCTTTCGGCCAATCGCGACCTTCCGAGAAAGCCGCCGTTTCCGTCTCCATCCATGCTAAGGGTTGTAAAAGAGCTTTATTGATCGCGGCGCTGGGCGACGGCAAACCGCGTTGCGCGAAGATGGGCATTAGTTATAATAGAACCGATGAAATAGCATATCTCAGTAGAGATGTTTTTGACAAAACTCCTTTTTTTTGATATAATTAATCCATCATTTTTAAGAAAGAAGGTATTTAGTATGAAGAATTTCTTTTCTTTTAAGGGTTTTATGAAAAAAACTCTCGCAATGCTCGTAACCTTACCGATAGCTCTTACTGTTTTTTCAGGCGCCGCTATCGCGGATAAGCCTACTACTTACTTGGCTCCCAAATATCAGGATATTCCCTTCAAGGCTGAAACCGCTTTTGTTTCAGTGGCCCCCGCGATGGACACCGCTACTCAGAATCCTGAGATGATCCAGGTTACCAACGAATGCGAACTTCTCGAGGTCGCAAGCCCTAAAGGCTTTAAGGTCGGAGTATTCGCGGGTGCCGGAGATTACGCGAAAGACGTCGTTCCAAATTTGACGAAATCAGCTGAAATGCTTGATTCCGCTAAATTGCGAATAATTGCCAGAATGGTAAAACTCCAGTTGATAACTGAATCTGGAAACGCAAACTACGCCGAATTCTATAAAAAATTCGTTACCTCGCCGATAGCTCTCTTTATCGGATTAAACGCCGGAACAGGCCCTGCGTGCGCTCCCATGGCATTATATCTTCCTTTGAAAGACGGAAGCACATATTTCTTCAACACCGTAACATTCGTCGAAGACATACCTAAAATGTTTTTGGTCGCTGACGCTATCGCTAACGATACCTTCGATCTTGTCGTAGCTCATGAAAATGCTCACGGCATAATGTTTGACATGTACGGCTCGCAGATGAAAAAAGTTGAAAAGAAAAGCAATCTCGGCCATGACGGTCCAGTTATATCGGACCGCGGCCTCGCATATATCGAAGGATGGGCTGAAGCGTTCGAAGCTCTCTACGGCCCGACCAATCCTCTTTTGAAACTCAAGGAATCGGAACGCGAAAAATACAGAATATGTGAATTTTTATTCACGCGTCAGGACCCCGTCCGCCGCGACAGATATATCTGGCAGACGACCAAAAAAAGAACGGGTCTTTTAAAGAACGGCCTCCAGATTTTATCGACCGAAGGCGCTATCGCCGGACTGTTCTACGATATATTAACATCGAAAGCGATAAAAGATCCTTTCATAAAATCCATAACAGTAATGTATAAGTTCCGCCCGGTGGATTTTCTCGGATACCTCGACGGTTTCGTAAAAACATACCCTGAAGATAAAAACGTATTATATAGAATTTTCCTCGAAGGCACCAATTACGCGACCGTTTCAAACAAGGCGCGCGGCCTTTATTTCGACTACTATCAGGCGAAACTCAAATACGTGAAAAAAGAGATGGACCAGAAAGCTTTCTATGAAATTAAAAATAAATGGACCGCTTTCAAGGAAGATCTTTTCAAAAACACGATGGAAAACAACAATATCAATGCCAACGTCGGGCCTGATCTCTTTATGAACGTAGCTGTCATCCCGGCGATTCCACAGGCGAAAAACCTTCACATCAATATATCGACGATCCAACCCGGAATTCTCACGCAATTGGGCCTTACCGGCCTTACGAACGAAGATATCGACAAGATGATCCAGGCGCGCGAAGCTATGGGCGTTCTCTCTTATAAGACCGCTACCGAAGCTTTAAAGAGCATGCTGGGCGAAGAAAAAGCCAACAAGATAATAACCGATAACCAGATAACCGATCTTTAATATCACAAAATATGGTACATTGGTTGGGACGAAAATTAAAAAAATGGTAAACATGGGCGCGTAATATTTAATACGCGCCTTTGTTTTTTGCGCCGGCATAAATATTTTCGTCATTAAAAAATCTCCTTTCGCTTTTAATTAAGACCATTTACGGCCTTAATTTTATTACGAAAGGAGATTTTTTAAATTATTGGTATTTTTTTCTTGGATTTAGCTGTTCTTTTTTTCGAAATCATCCATGAACGCTACAAGCGCTTTTACCGAGTCCATCGGTACCGCGTTATAGAGTGAAGCTCTGATTCCGCCGACTGAGCGGTGACCCTTGAGACCTATCATGTTGAGGGCTTTTGCTTCTTCCAGGAATTTTGCTTCGAGCTCTTCGGTTTTAAGTCTGAAAGGAATATTCATGAGTGAGCGGCTGTCTTTTTGAACCGTTCCGCGATAGAAATCGTTCTTGTCGAGACGGTTGTAAAGAACTTTAGCTTTCGTAACGTTGATCTCCTGCATTTTTGAAAGGCCGCCGATTTTTTTGAGCCATTTGAGAACAAGACCGATCACATATATCGTGAAGCATGGCGGAGTGTTATAGAGAGACGGCTCCTTAGCCATGATCTTGTAGTTACACATCGTGGGGATATTTTTAGGGCTTCTTTCAAGAAGGTCGTTTCTGATGATAACGACTGTAGCGCCCGCGGGACCTACGTTTTTTTGAGCGCCGGCGTATATTAAAGCGAATTTTTTAACGTCGACGGGTCTCGAGCAAAAATCGGACGACATATCGCAGACGAGATCGACTTTTCCGGTTTCGGGAAAGCTTTGCCATTCGGTGCCGCGAATGGTATTATTTGCGGTTATATGAAGATACGCCGCGTCCGGGCTGATCTTAAATTCTTTAGGAATGTAGGTGAATTCTTTATCTTCTGAAGAAGCAATTACTTTGAGAGTTTTTCCGAGTTTCTGGGCTTCTTCGATGGCTTTGGTGGCCCATACGCCGGTGTTGATGTAATCGGCGGATTTTCCTTCCGGAAGAAGGTTGAGAGCAACTGCCGCGAATTGAAGCGTGGCGCCGCCCTGAAGGAACATTACCGTGTAATTATCAGGAATGCCGAGCAATTCTTTCATGTTTTTTTCGGCTTCTTTTAATATTGCGTCGTATTCTTTGCTGCGATGGCTCATTTCGAGAACCGAAAGGCCTTTGCCTTTATAATTTATGAGATCCTTCTGCACTTCTTCGAGGACTTCCATCGGAAGGGCCGCGGGGCCCGCGTTAAAATTGTGAATCCTTTTTTCCATTTTGAATCTCCCTCTTTATCGATTTGATTTTACGGCCGCTGAAGATACTCGCATACTTATCGTTCCGTGCCGTTTTTGATATACTTTTGTTCCTGTATTAAACGGAAGTGAAAAATGAATATTCAGTGAATATTATAAAGAAAAACAACGAAAATGTCCAGAAAAAAGTAAAAATATGTTCAGATAATTTATCAGATAGTGCTTTTGTTATGTCTTAACTGAATTGTCTTTTCCTTGACTTATTTCAGTATTTTTTGTATAATTTTCGTAAAGTGATTATAAGGCGGGTGATTTTTATGTTTATGAATTATGGCCGCGAGAACTTTATGAATTATAGATCATATAATAAAAAAGCTGGTTGGACTGTTATTTTTACAATGTTCATGGTGCTTTTCCTTATGGTGCTGGGTTCTTCAATGATATATGTCATGAGAACCGAATCTCAACAGGCTCATAATTACGTTGAAGCGTCAGTGGCTCATTATCTTGCCGAGGCCGGCATAGAACACGCCATGTACGTGCTTCAAAACAACGCCAATGATTTCGTAAACGATCCAGTTAATCAAGGCTGGAATAAATTATTCGCGACAAAAAAAGAATTTAACTTCGACATACCTTTTACGGATGCGCGCGATAAAGTAACTTCAGGCTGTCCCGAATTAAACAAAGCCGTCGACACCGAAATAGCTTCAAAAGTCATCAGCGGCGCCGTGCTTTCCATAAATGTGGCTTATAAGCTTTCGGAAGAGATCGATCCGCTTCACAAGATAGGCAAGGTTACGATAACTTCCGTCGCTAAATATAGAAACATCAGGCGTAAAGTAGAAATCGAAAAAGAAATATTTTTATTTAAAGATATTCCGATTCAGTTCGATCATGTGTTATACGTTAATAACCTTACGCATGAAACCATTCCTGGCCGCCGTGATAAAGGAAATTCCGGTTTCTGGAAAAAGGTCGCAAATTTCTTTGCCGGCCGCTATGTTCCTCAGCAATTTTTCGTAAACGGTCTCAAGGTGTTTATGAGGGACTTCACGATACCGCTTAATAAAGATAAAGATCCTACATGGATAGGCGCTTTTGAAACTGGCCAGTCCATGATGGATAAACTTTCGAAAAAGACCGTCGACGCCAATGTCGCTAATACAATGCTCGATAAATATAATGGTTTTATTTCAAGCGTTACCGAGATCGATAGCGGCGTTCTTGGTGGAAGTCGCGGAAATACCGACCTTACAGGTTTCGATCCGGCGGGCGTTCTTAGAAAATTTTTTACGTCGATCGGCCTTAAAGATAAAAAAGACAGAAAACCAAACGAACTCTACGGAGATATAAAAAGAGCATACAAATATAAGGATGAATTGAAGGAAGAAGCTTATATAACTCCGGGTATTGAAGGCGATAAAAACTCATGGTATCACGGAGCGGTTGAAACCAAACCCGATCTGAGTGCTAAATATCCTCAGGATAAAATAATAGGGCTTCTCGATACTCCGACTTATAAGAGGGTATCTCAGAAACAATTCATTCCATCCGATAAGGTAACGTATCAAATCGGAAAAAAAGAACAGACGCAGATAGTAAAAAAATATCGCGGCTGGGGTCCATGGCAGTCGGCCCCTTCATCTAAGGGTCTTTTTGGCGCCATAAAAGATATGTTCACTATAAAAACCGGAAAACAGGCGGCGCTGGCTAATCCTGCATATGCGATACAACTTCGCGGCTATGAATATGTCGATGGCGACGTTCATATCGAAGGCTATTATCAGGGCCGCGGAACCATAATAGCTGCCGGCAATATTTATATAGGCAACTAACTTCTAAGGCACACTGACGATAGTTCAGGAATACCGAATACTTATAAGTATC
>CAZJFS010000181.1:0-8871 GCA_964545075.1 uncultured bacterium | reverse complement strand
TCCGCTCACTCGTATAAATTGTTTACATGTGAACAATTTATACGAGTGAGCGGATAAAAAAGGACTAATGGGGTCCGCATTAACCTTTTTTATCCGCTCACTCGTATAAATTGTTCACATGTAAACACAAAAGAGCACCTAATAAAAAGGCCCTCCCGATACGAGAAGGCCTTTTTATTTTATATTCGTCCGCATTTTAAACACGACGCGGTGTCTTGATATGAAACCCTACAATCTCAGATCATTCTTCACTCTTAAAATATCTTTTCTTTATGGATATGCTGAGCCTTTCAAAGATATGATAAGCGACCGGAACGACCAAAAGCGTCAATAAAAGACAGAGGAATTGTCCGCCGATTATAACCTTGGCCATCGAGGCGCGGGACGCGGCGCCGGGACCTTTTCCGAGCGCTATCGGAAGCATGCCGGCAATAAGAGTAAGAGTGGTCATAAGTATCGGGCGCACCCTTGTCACATTAGCCTTCACTATCGCTTCTATCATCTCCATGCCGCGGGCGCGCAGAGTGTTCGTGTAATCGATCTGCAGGATCGCGTTTTTCTTAACGATACCGAAAAGCATGAAAAGCCCGAGTATGCTGAAGACGTTGAGCGTTTCACCAGTCATCAGAAGCGATATGATCGCGAACGGAAGCGACAACGGCAGCGTTAGAAGGATGGTTATCGGATGCAGGAAACTTTCAAACTGCGACGCAAGAACGATATACATAAGAATAAAACTCAACCCGAACGCCATGATAAAGTTGACCATCGTTTCGGAATATATCTTCGCCTGACCGAGAGAGTTGAGCCTGTATCCCATTGGCAATTTCAAATCTTCATATACCCTTTTAACGTCAGCCAGCGCTTCATTCAATGGTTTTATCTTATCGTCAAGATCCGCGCCAAGACTGATCTGCCTTTCACGGTTGATCCTTTCGATGCGGGTCGGACCGACATTGGAATCGATTTTGATGAAATTGGTTATAGGTATGATTTGTCCGCTCTTGTTCTGAAGCTTAATGTTTTTTATGAGTTCAGGGATATTACGATCTTTTTCCATAAGCCTCAAAATTATATCGTACTGCTCGTCTCCTTCCTTAAAGCGCGAAACTTTTTCTCCGCCTATAAGCGTTTTCATAGCGGTAGAGAGATCGGATATCTGAAACCCCATTTCAGCCATCTTCTGACGGTCGATCGCGATTCTAAATTCCGGTTTCGAGTTGTCGGCGGTGGTGTCGGGATCGACAAACCCTTTGATCTTTTTGAGTTCTTCGACCATCTTATCCGTAGCGGAACTCAAAATATCGAGCTCAGGCCCGGATACGCTGACGCTCAGCTTGGTATTCCGACCGCCGCCACCCATTCCTCTACCGCCTCCAGAAACCTGAACGCCAAGGCGGATTTCCTTATAATCAGCCAACGTCCTTCTAACATTTTGCATTATATCGGTAATCGGATAGTCTCTATTTTTGATATCCTCGACGACGACGAGAATTTCACCTTTGGATACGGCTCCTGAATCCGAGCCGCCAATATTAGTCAGAAGCGACTTGACGCCTTTTAACTTTCGGATTTTCTCTTCCACTTCAAGGAATAATTTGTCGACACGGCCAAGGCTCCATTCAGACGGCGTCGTCATACTTACCTGGAACTCCGAAGTGTCGTCCTGCGGCATAAAATCCTTTCCGATGTAATTGATAAGCGGATAGATAAGATAAAGCGTAAAAAGAGTGCATAGTATAATGATCAACTTATTATCGAGCGACCATCTGACAAGCCAGCCATAACCTTTTTTTATCATCCTGTTTATCCAGAGCTCATCGGATTCATCGCCTTCAAGTTTTTCGCCTTTTTTAAAAAATACCGAGCAAAGCATCGGCGTCGCAGTAAACGCGATAAGAAGCGAAACACCGATAGCGAAAGCGACTGTAAGGCCGTAACTTTGAAAAAAACGTCCGATCATGCCCGACATGAACGCGACCGGAAGGAAGATAACCATAAGCGAAAGCGTCGTGGCCATGACCGCTAAAGCTATTTCAGAAGTTCCTTCAATAGCGGCCTGCACAGGCGAAAGATGTTTTTCATGCATAACCCTGAATATATTTTCGAGAACGACGATGGCGTCGTCGATGACTATACCGACGGCCAGAGCCAACCCCAAAAGCGTCATGTTATTCAAAGTGAAACCCATATAAAGCATTATCGTAAATGTGGCGATTATCGAAGTAGGAATAGCTATCGCCGCGATGATGGTGGCCCTGAGATTTCCCATGAAGATCAAAACGACGAGAGACGCGAGAAGTCCGCCAAGGACAAGATGCATTTCTACTTCCTCAATCGAGCCTCTGATGAAACGCGACTGGTCGCCAACGATATCCAGCTTTATGTCTATAGGAAGCATTTTCTGGATCGTTTTCACTTTTTCCAGCACGGCGTCGACAACCTTTACGGTATTGGTTCCAGACTGTTTTTTAACGACAAGCGAAACGCAGGACCGGCCGTCAAGGCGAGAGAGCGATCTGGGCTCTTCTTCTGAATTTTCAGCGTATCCGATATCAGAAATCAGAACAGGCCTGTTCTTTACCCATTTAATGATCATCGAATTGAAATCGGGCATTCCCGTTATTCTTCCAAGCGCGCGCAGAGTATATTCTACGGTCTTTTGAGTTATGCGTCCGAGGGGGACTTCCATGTTCTGCGCAATGATAGCACTTTTAACGGTGCCTATGGAAAGATTGAATTGCTCAAGCTTGTTTTTATCGATAACGACGTTTATGACGCGTCCCCGACCGCCGTTGATGCTAACCTCGCCGACTCCGTTGATCGAATCCAGGGATTCCTTGATCTGTTTTCTGGCGATCTCGGTAAGTTCAAGCATATTGCGCTGGCCTGAAACGACAATGGTTATAACAGGCTGCGCCGAAGGATCCATTCGCGATACCGTCGGAGGGTCTATTCCGGTCGGCAGCGACTTAAGCACCGCGGACACTTTGTCGCGAACTTCCTGCGCCCCGACATCGCCGCTCTTTTCAAGTACGAATGTAACCATGACGTTCGAAGAGCCCTCGGTAGACGTGGAACGCAACTCGTCAATACCGGAAACGGTATTAACCGCTTCCTCGATCTTTTTAGTTATTTCAGTTTCAACCTCTTCAGGCCCGGCGCCTGGAAGATTGGTCCTGACGGCAACCATCGGCATATCGACGTTCGGCATGAGATCCACGCCGAGCCTTGTATAGGAAAACACTCCGAGCACGATGAGCAGAACCATTAGCATAGTCGTGAATACTGGCCTTTTAACGCATACTTCGGCTACTGACATTATTTATCACTCACTTAATTTCATTTTTTTATTCAATCTTAAATTATAAAACACCGGACGCTTCAAATACTACTGCTTGGCCGTTTCAAGCTTTTTCACGACCGCCCCGTCATATAACTTCGTTACGTTTGTAACGGCAATCAATTCACTGCCTGAAAGCCCGCCTTTAATTTCTATTTTATCTATGAAACGCCTGCCGAGTTTAACTTTTCTTTCGAAGGACTTGCCATCCTTTATTTCAAAAACCTTTTCAACGCCGGCAAAAATATAAAGCGCTTCGGTCGGTATCAGAATCCCCTTGGGGTTCGTGTTCAATAATATCTTAGCTTCGGCGAAATATCCAGGTTTTAAAACATTCTTTGAATTTTCTATTGAAACCTCTATATCTACCGAATGGCTTTCGAGAGTCGAAGAAGGGCTTACCTTTGTTATTTTACCGGTATAAACGCCATTCACGGCATCAACCGCAACTTCAACAGCCTTACCAAGCGATATGTCTGAAATATAATTTTCAGGAACGCCGCCAATGAATCTTATCGGGTTTATCTTTATTATGGTATAAAGAGGCGTGCCGACCTTAACATATTCGCCATCGGAAACGATCCTTTTCTGGATAAAACCGGCATATGGCGCGATAACCTTGGTATCTTCAAGCTTCTTTTTCGCAAGATCCAGCGCCGCGTTCTTGGCTTGAAGCGTCAAAATAAGCGTTTTAGCGTCCTCGCGCGCGAACTGAAGATCGGCTTCGGCTGCTTTGAGCTTGCTTTCAGTATCTTCCAGAAGCTGCTTCGAAGTGAGATCGTTTTTTCTAAGTTCGGTGACCCTCCAGAAGCTCGAACGGAGGTTCTCGTAATTCGCGCGGGCTTTTTTTACCGAGCTTATGTTTTCAATATTTACGGAATTGACATTCACGGAAGAAGTATCCACGGATAATTTGGTAAGCGTCTGCATATAATCAAAATTCGCCTGCCTGTATTTTATCTCATACTCGACGTCCCTGATCTTAACGAGCATTTCCTTTTCTCCAATGGTATCGCCCATTTCTTTGGTTGTCGCTTCTACGACGCCGTCAACTTCCGAGCTAACCGTCGTTTCAAGTTCCGAAAAAAGCCTGCCATTGAGTTCGACTATAGTTTCGACCGTATCAACCAATAAAGGAACGGTTTTAACGATGATTTGCTCATCCACGACGTTTTTCGCTCTTCCAGAAGACACTTTTTTTTTCTCCGCATTTTTCATAAAACTAAGTATTCCCAGCGCGATAACGAAAAATATCGCCAGAACCACAAACTTTTTCAAGTTCTTAAACAATTTGAATCATTCCTTTCAAAATATTTATTTTTCATAAAATTAACAATAAAAAACAGGCGCTGAGCAACGGCTCACCGCTGACATTTCGTGAAATTTCCGATAACGTTTTCAAATAATGAACGGATGTTCATTCAAAAAATTATTATACAGCATTGCGCGGCGCTTGTCAATGAAGTTTTTCACATATTAATGAATAAACGCCCGGTACTGAGCGCACCTGTATTTACACGCGCAGACCCGTTAATTGATTCGCGCTTTTTTTTCGTATATCTCCAGCAACTCGGCTTCATTTAAAAATCCGTCGGCGCCGCCATTGCCTCCGATCTTCCATGCGGCGAAGACCATCGCCTTTTTTAAAGACGAATATGCGTCGCCCGCCGCGGCGTAAAAATGTATGAAAGCCGAAAAGAGCGAATCCCCGGCGCCGATCGTGTTCACGACGGGCCTTATATCGCAAGCGGGTATAGTTTCCATAATATCTTTCGACCTTACGGCTATAAGCGCCCCACGTGCGCCGAGCCCGATAACGACGACCTCGCTTTTAAAACGCGACATAACGATTCGGGCCCATTCGGCTGGTTCGCAGGGAAGAAGTTCATCGCTCATGAAAAGAACATCCGCCGCTTCCATGAAATCACGGTTGTAATCGTCATCCAGGCTCGATATCGCGTGAACATCGGTCGCGATCGGTTTTCTCATTTTTTTAGCGGCGGAAAGAAACCGCCTTGAAAAATTAATGTTACATAGCGCCATCAGATCACATTTTTCAGCCGCCGCTTCGAACTTATCAAAAGGATATTGCGTCCGCTGTATGTCTTTAAGATCTACATGAATC
Source organism: uncultured bacterium (assembly GCA_964545075.1). Lineage (GTDB taxonomy): Bacteria > Muiribacteriota > UBA9980 > UBA9980 > UBA9980 > DAOPXV01. Next base: position 3,403 of record CAZJFS010000181.1, on the reverse strand, counting down.
TGACGCCGGCCGCTATTTTCAAAAATAATAACCGATTGCGGCGTATGTTCGAGCATTTTAATCACATTTTCGCATGCGATACCGGCCGCGCCCAATTCAACCGGCACGATCCGGCCGCAAGCGTCGTCGCCCGTCATTGAAATGAGGCGGACTTCGTCGCCCAGCTTTTTCAACGCTTTCGCCACATTGTAACCGACGCCGGAAACGGTCCCGTTAACGCCGAAAAAAGGGTACGTTACCGGAAAATATTCGAGCGGGAACCGATCTATTTTTAATGTCGTTTCAAAATTGATAAGGCCTGAAACAAGAATCTTTGACATTCATCATCTCCATATAAACAAAACTCGCCACATTATACTAAAAAAATTAAAAATAATAAATTATCACTTTAATTTTTTCCATTTTTATGTTAAAATTAATGAAAAAAGCCGGTTTTTATTTTTTTAGATAAATATATAAATTAAGTATTAGGGGCGGGAAACAATATGTTTAAAAATATCCGGGCATCGTTTAATTTCAAACGCGTTCTTTTTGGCGTTTCATTATTATCTGTCCTTTTAATAGCTTCCAGCATCTGCATCGCCGGAAACAACATTAAACATTCTGAATATAGCCGCGAAAACCGCGAGATCCACATAAAACTGCTTCACACCAACGATATGCACTCCAACCTCAACGGCTTCATAACGCCAGTGCCAACCGGCGGAACGGAAGAGGTCGCGGGCATTTCAAGGATCGCATCTTTCTTTAAAAATGCCCGGCAAGCGGAGCCAAACACGCTTCGCCTTTCGGCCGGCGACTCTTTCCAGGGGACCCTGTTTTTCAATTTCTTCAAGGGCTCGGCCGAGATCGATACAATGAACTCGGCGGGATACGACGTAATGTGCCCCGGAAACCACGAATTCGACGAAGGCGCCGAATGGTTGCTTAAAGTAATAAAACCAGCGGATTTCAGCATAGTCAACTGCAACCTCGAATTCGATCCCGCGATCCATCCCGAAGCGGCTGCCAGAATAAAACCTTATATAATAAAAGAAGTCGCCGGAATTAAAATAGCTTTTACCGGAACGATCGCGAAAGATCTTGAAAATCTCGTAGGGCCTAAATCCTTGAAGGGCGTTAAAGTGCTTGACCCGATAGCCGCCCTTGAAAAAATAGTTCCGGAATTAAGGACGAAAGCCGACGTAGTAATGCTTCTTTCGCATAACGGTTACGGCGCCGACGAAAAGATAGCCGCAAGCGTATCCGGAATAGACGTCATAATCGGCGGGCATTCTCACACCAAGCTTGAAAAAGCAGTCATCGTAAACAACCCAGCGAACAAACCGGTAATCATTTGCCAGGCCTTCGAAAAAGGCGAGTTCGTCGGCGAATTGAACCTCGGCTTTTGTTTCGCCACCCGCGCGCTGCGCCTACTGGATTCCAAACTCGACAGGATGGACTCAACTATAGCCAAAGACGCCGATACTCAAAAGATCGTCGATAAATACGGCTCCGAAATTTCGCAACAGGTCATGATAGTCATAGGAACCGCCGTCAAAACCCTCGTCGGCGAGCGCGCAAATGTTCGCGGCGAAGAAACCAATCTCGGCGACTTTTTAGCCGATATGATCCTGAAACATTCGAAGGCCGACATGGCCGTCATCAACGGCGGAAGCATTCGCGCGAGCATTTTAAAAGGCGACATAAAGATCGCCGACTGCATAAACGCATTCCCTTTCAACCAGGGCATGACCGTTATGAGAATCAAAGGCAAGTACATAAAAAGCGCGTTTGAATACGTCGCGAAGATGTCGGCCGGAAGAATTCTCGCCAATTATAAAAACGAAAGGCAATCGCGCACTGTCGTTTACGATAACGGCCGCTTCGCTGAAATAATGGAGCCCGCTGAAAATATCAGCAATAAATTTCTCGCCGGTAAATTCGGCGGCTTCCTTCAGGTTTCGAAAGGCATGCGCGTCATTTATAAAAACGGAGCGGTCGAAGAGCTTTCGATCAACGGCATGCCTTTGGAGGACGAAAAGATATATACGCTGGCCACGTCCGATTTCACGGCCGGCGGCGGAGACGGTTTCACGATGTTCAATGACGCCGAGGAAAAACAATCAAGCGGAAATCTGACCGAGCTTTTCGTCGAAGCCGTAAAATCAATGAAAATAATTGACGTCGATATCGAAGGCAGAATCAAAAACTAATCATGGATATAAACGAGTTATACCAGCTCGTTCTGAGCGGCAGCATGAGCGAACTCGACATATGGCTCATATACCGCGAGGACCGTTACGAGACCGTCCTTGGCGACGGGTTTTTCATTTATTTCGACAAAGCTTTTTTCAAGCGCGAGGACGCCGAAGCGTTCGCGAGATCGGAACGCGATAAAAGCGTCGTAAAAAGCCCGGAATACGGATGCCATTATTATCTTTATCGCGCGCTTCTTTTTCCGGAACCTGGAAATTACGCCCCGGCCGTTAAATGCGCCGATTTTATCGCGGCGTTCGATGACGCCTACCGCGTAGAGAACATCACGCCAGCGATATGCTCCATCGCGCAATCGCTGATAATAAAATAGCTTCACCTTCATATCTTTACGAAAGTTTACAAATTATTTTAACGCCCCGTGGATTAATCGCCAGCCCTATAAATTAAATGTTTTAATAAGTTTCGACAAATTAAAAATTGAACAATCGTTCTATTTTTTTGAAAATTCATTGACTTTTCAAAAAAAATTGTTTACAATCCAATAGAACAATTGTTCTATTGGAATCGTCGAAATGTAAAATACCGGATTTTTTTAGAGAACGCCATATAAATAAACCTGTAGCCGAAATTTTATAGAGGGGATATGCTTGAAAACATGCAGGATATTATTTCAAAAAGCGACTTTATCGCAAGATTTATAAAATTGCCGTATGCGAACAAAAAGCTGGCCGAATATTTATATAATGCCGGCTTTAAAAATTTCGAAGACATGAAAAACAACGACCCGGAATTAATATATTCATTGCTCTGCATACGCAATAACCGGAGCTTCGATCACAATGTCTTATCCGATTTAAAAACAATAATAGCGCATATGGAATAACGCTTTTACCGTATTAGCGGAACTTCAATACATGCGGGCGGAGCTAAAATGAGCTTCAAAAACGTAAGGCTAATCAAAACGTATCGCCACGCCAATCGATATATCGAAATATTGGGCGTACTTGCGAAACATGGCTTTGGCGATTTCATATCAAGAACAAAGATCGATAAAATCTTCGGATTTAAAAGCCAAAAAAACATATCAAAACACGGCTCCTCGGAGGCCGAAAAAACTTTGTGGCAAAGGATCAGGATGATCCTCGAGGAACTGGGCCCCGCTTTTATCAAACTCGGCCAGACGATCAGCAATCGACCCAATCTG
>CAZJFS010000180.1:0-8890 GCA_964545075.1 uncultured bacterium | reverse complement strand
GCGAATTCAGCTTATTAAATTCATATGAAATAAAAAGGCTGCGCATGATAAAGAACGGTATGAAAAACTTTTCAAAGTTCATAAATGAAAGAAGGTCCGGCAACGCCGTCCTGATGCTTCTGCCGTTTCTGCTTTTCATGCTTATTTTTGGTTACTCCATGATATCTCGAAGCACTTCCGAACATACCCAATCCTTTCGCGTGCACAGGCAGAACGTCGTGTCCTATCTGGCGGAAGGCGTGCTCAATCTCGCGATGGAATACATAAACACGAAGATAAACGAAGATCCTAAAATGAAAACCGACTTTCTTGAAAACACCATAAAAATGGTCAATCTTTACGAAAAATATCCCGATATTCGTAAAAATGTTGATTTTTTGATAAGCGAGATGCCGGGTTCCAAATTCGGAAGGCTTACAATGGATTTTGTCGATGTCGTGAAGTTTCCCGGTTCGTCCGACAAAGTAGAAAAAGCCGGCACGCTTGTCTTCACATGCGCTATGAGCTATTACGATGTCGATACGACACTGAAGATCACCCGCGATATAAAGATCGTGAACATAACCCCGCCGGCGCAGGACTTTACGCTATATACGAACGCCTACATGAAGGAATTCGAGATAAACGACGGGCCTATAATAACATGCCTTAACAAGGATAAAGATTCCGGTAAAGTTGGCAGTATAAGGCTTGCGAGCGACAGCACGCATCCGGTTTCCGCATATATAGGAGAGCTCTACGGCTGGGCATCTACCCTGATAAACTCTCTTCCGCCGAATACAAGCCCGCTTCCACTGCCGTTGTTACATACCGAATTGAAGCTTATGCTGATTCCTAACCCTGTCCAGAACAACTGGACATATGTTTATGGCGGTTATCCAAGAAAGTTTGATGGGCAGACCGGTCTGGGTTCCTTTAACACCGATAGCAGAACAAAAGGCAAGTTAAGATTATTCGGACTGTATAATAAATCTATTACCGGTAGAAAAAGCAATATCTGCCTGCCGGAAAAACTTTACGGCTTCGTTCAGAAGATATACGGAAAGTATTCCGTGAAATGCACGCTCTTTTCTCCTGGCACCACCAATACGCCACCGTTATACATACATACTATAATTCAGCCTCCGGCTAAGATTGTCGAACCATATGTTCCGGCTGGCGCCGGCGTGTTTTACAAACTTGAACCCGATCTTCCGATGAAGACCGCGGCATATGATGCCAATTACTATAAAATGAGGGCCCTCTATTTTTCATCGGAACTTAAATATAATGATATGAAAGTGTTTGAAAATGGCGACGCCTTCAACATAAATGGAATATTGTTCACAAATAATGCCGAAATAGGAACCGAATCTCAGGAATTCAATTATAAAGGACGTGGCGTTATTTTTTCCGATAATGCGATGTGCATTAATAACAACGTGAACATAAAAAAGGATAAGGATAAGAAGTCTTCCAACCTAAGCCTTATTTTATATCCGAAATCGGTTAACGCTCTTATGTATAAGAGGCACAAAAAAAATGATAATAGCGGAGTACAGACAATTCTGGTTTACGCGAATATATTCTCGTTCAATAGCCTGCAGTTCTTTACGACCGGAAACAATAGTAGCGCAAGTATGACAACTGTTTTTAGAATATTTGGAAATCTTTCGGTAGAAAATCTCAATCCTGGAAAGTTTTTTACTAATTTGGAAATCAGCTATCAGAAACGTCTGGATGATCGTAAGAACGAACAATACGTTGTAAGCATGAGTCCTATCTATTCATCGTGGTTTGAAGAAAAGAAAGGCAAGTAATTTATGGGAAACGGCCCGAAAATTATAGGAAAAGTTCATATTATTTTAAGCGAAACGGGCAATACGCTCGCCTTCGTCCTTATTTTTCTGGCGCTTTTGAGCTTTTTGACGATTCCGATCCTGAAAATCTTTTCGTATTCCACCGAAACGACCATCAAGTCGAAAAATGCTCTGACGGCGCTAAACCTTGCGCTTCAAACGATGGAAGAAGTCAAGTCGAAAAAATTCGCGGAAGTTTCGTCGATGCTTCCGACGGCCTGGGACGCGTTCGAAGGTGAATGGATATCCGACGAGAACGAAAAGATCGCTTATCCCGAAAGTTATAAGTATTTTAAAAAACAGATAATAGTTCGTGACGGCAAGGACCTTCCGGCTAAAAACCCGAACATAAAAGAAATTGCGGTTAACGTTAAATGGGAAGAGCTCGATGATATGAGACGGCCGATAACGCATAGTTCGATAAGGCTTGTAACCTACATTTCAAAGGAGAATCCGAATGATTAATAAAAAAGGATTCACGCTCATTGAAATGATAATATCCACCGTCGCGCTTTTAATGATGATGGCCACGGTCTATTACCTGTTCGGAACCCAGGTCCCGCGCGGAATGGTCGATGAAACCAGAATAGATCAGCAGCAGGACGCCAGAATGGCTCTTCAGCGTATAAGTAAAGACCTGCGCGGCGCGCATACAGTCGAATATAAAGATTCCAAGCTTACTATCAAATGTTTCCGCGGCAAACCTACGGTCGGATTTCCAAATACCGGACCGGGTGCGGCAAATACCGAAACCATAGAATATTACGTTGACGGCGGCAAATTATATTATTCGAATAAGACGACGTCGAAAAAAGAGATGATCGCCGAAAACGTAAAAGATTTCAAGATATTTAAAAAGCCTGAATATGTTGCGGTAAAGCTTGAAGCCGAGGTAGAGGTGATGCTGGACCGCCAGAAATACGATAAGGTTAATACGACCCTTTTAACTAAGGTTTATCCACGATATGTGTTTCAGTCAGCCAGATATAAAGGTTTTTTTTCCTGGGTTGACGAGTACATGGACTATTAAATATGAATAAGAAAGCCAACGATATGAATAACGATAATTTATTTTTTTCGCTAAAAAAAAGTCCATTAAAACTGCTTGTGCTTTTTATGATGCTGGGTTCCGCTCTTTTTCTCGAATCGTGTTCCTGCTCGTGCGCTGGGTCGAAAACGAAGGCGCTGAACGCGGTTGAGACGGCTCAAAGCTCTTCGAAAATAAGCCTGGATTATTTTAAAAGCGCTTTTGAAATATATCTTGAAGAGTCTAAAATAGTTTCCTCGCACGAATATAAACAGAAGCTGCTCGAGATTTCGCGCGAACAGAAAGATACCCAGCGCAGTTTCGCGACTGGCGGCGCAAATGCCGGTTCCGCGAGTTCGCTTCTGGAGGATGAAACCGGGAAATTCGGTTCATTAAAACCGCTCGTTAAGGAAAATCGCGTCGATGATATAATTATCGAACTTGGAAATATTATGAACAGAAACCCTCAGAACGACGAGGTTATGGCTGAAGGCCATAAAAAACTCAGCCTTTGCTACTACATAAAAGGTGACGACCGCAAATATATGGAACATTATGAAAAACATCACGATTTTTTAAACCGGATTGTTGACCGTATTGAAAAAGAGGACGATGATAAATAGCCGCCGTCAGTGATCGCGAGTGCTTCCGGAACCAGCCGGCCGCCTCAAACCGCGAGACTTTCAATCATATTATGAAAATGATATATTCGATATAAACTATAAATCCGCAGAAGCTGAGCAGCCTTTGCGGATTTATAGTTTATTCAAGCGGTTTTTGCTATTGCGAACAACGTATCTTTGACGGACCGTAAAAATCCGATATGGCTAAGTTCGCTGTTTATTCCCGTTCGATCGTAACTTTAGTCATAATGCCGTGGACGGTGAATTGAAGGGCCGCTTTGACCTTTCTGATGCTCTTGAAAAATTTTACCAGTTCGTTATTTTCGTCGAGCAGAAGAGGCTGCTTCTGATCATGCACGTTTCCGTGAAGCGTGCATGATATGAGGTCCTTTGATTTATCATACACATAGTCTCCGCCGGCCGGGCAATATGGAACGTATCCATTGACCGAAAGCGACGCATCCTTTATTGCTTCGATCGGGATGTTTCTGAATTTATTGAGCGCATAGATCGGCCACAGGTTTGAGTGACACGCGTTACGCATTTTCTCGGCCCACACTATACTATAAGTTCTGGATATCTGGTCGAAATTAGCCGAATTCACTTCTAATTCAAAATTTGTCTCGCTGGTCGCGCCCGAATTTTCGGTATTGCTCAAAATATCGGTCAGGATGCTTCTTTTGGTGGCTAATATGAGTTTGTTGTTATGGAGCATAACATGAAGGTTCAGACCTATCACGGCGAGCCTGTAATTGATCGAATAGATAGCCGGGCCGTTTTCTACGGGGCGCACTTTGTAAACGCAAAAATCCGTTTCAACGAAACCGCGCGCCCTTTTTGCATTTTCTTCTTCGATGAATCTGAAAAGTTCGGTCAGAAAAGTTTCAGCTTCCTTCATATCGGTTACGTCGAACATAACATAAACAGGGTGATTGAGGGCTGAAAGCAAAAAGGATGCGTATACCACCCAGGAATCGCGGGGCGAGAACATCATTACGCGCGACATGAAAGGGTCGAGCGTGAATCTTATATCGCTGTCCAGAAGGTTGAAACTTACGTTATTGCCCATGAATTTCAAGAACCTGTCGGTGGTGAACGATGTAGCCGAAAGCATTTCGTCGAAAAATCTCATGTTTTGCTGATCTTTCAGATTGATCTTGGCGCGGACGGATAAGATGGTGCCTGGCACCTTTGGAGCGTAAAATTTAACGCCCATGCCGCCGGACGCCGCGGAAAGCGCCGTATAAAAAGAGTTTTCAACGAGAGGCAGGATGCAGGTCTCAAGGGATATAGCTTTCGGCCCGTTTTTAATGCGTATTCCGACGGGGTCGAAAAATTTCGTCCAGTAGTTGTTATATTCGGTGACGAAACGCCTGTATTGCTCTAACTCGCTTTGCGACACGAATTCCGGTATCATTTCAATTATCGGCGTTACGAAGCGGAGTCTTCTGTGTTTCGAACAGTATGGTTCGAGAGACGTCGCGTCTATGAAATATTCGCCGCCGTCCGGGCAGAAGATATAATTGGGGTCAAGATATCCTTTGGAAACGAGAGTTTCAATCGCAGGCCTGTCGTTTTTTTTATCCATGTAATATAGCGTTATGGCGTTATTTATTATACGCAGGCTCGCCGTGCAGTTAAGGCGCCTCTGCCGTTCGATCTTCCATTCCGGGCCGACGAGTTTTCTGATGTGACTGTCCGAAAGGTATAAAAACGCGTTCTCGTTTTCGGCGCCCGTTTCATAAACCGTTCTCATATAAAGGAAGTCGTCGGCGCTCGCCATGGATTTTTTCGGATTTTCAAAAGTATCGATTATTTTTAATATCGCGGTCTTTGAATTCGAATAGATCAGGAAGTCGTTAATGTAGCATGAATATGATGAAACTACGCCGTTTGGAGTATAAACGGCCCTGATCTTGAATTTTTTTGCGTCGATGAGCTCGTCTTTAAGGTCTTTATAAGCGATTTTGGCGTCCGCGAAATATCTGGACGCGTTAAGATCGAAAACGGTTTTGTTCTTTATGGAAAATATTACGGAAAGGTCCGTTCCGTCTTCGAGGAAAGGGTCGCTGCCGCATAACGCCATATCGTCGATGACCTTGTCGCCGAATAGCTTCGTGAGGTCGGATACTTTCAGGCAGAGCTGGTCGAGGTATTTTTCCTTCATCCGGCTGTCGGTCGAGGAAACCTGCATAAGATGCAGAAAATTAGATCCCCATTTATCCATGAGTTCGGACAATTCTATCTGATCGCGGATATTTGAAAAGTGCAGGTAATAAAAATCCGACGGCACCAGCGAGTCCAGGGGATAGGTTTTCGGTTTTTTTCCGGCGAGCATTATCTCGAACGGATGCGATTTAATTGCAGGGCCGTGAAGCGTGTCCGTTCTGACGTATTTATAGTCTTCACGGAGCGATTCGCCGGTCATTCTGTCGAGCTGGAGCGCTTCCTGTATCGCGAGCATCCCGCTCGCCATCGAATAAAGGTCCTGCCTGCCGTTAAAGTTATCGCGCGACGTCCTGCCGGAAACTTTAACTTCAGCCGTCGATCCCGCGAACCGCCTTTCCGACTGCCCGGCGATATAATTGAAAACGCCTGATGCCTGGCTGATCTTGAGTTTTCCGTAATAGTTTTTCTGTATTTCGAACCAGTGCTTTAAAATTTTGGCATCGGATTTATCTTCGCGGTCTATGAGAGTTAGCGAAAGAGTTTCAACCGTATCGCCCGTCGCGGCGTTTACAAGATTCAGGGACGCCGGGCCGGACTTGAAAAATCTGCCTATGACGTAGAATTTGATCTCTTTATTGAGGTCTTTTTTATTGAGGTTATGTCTGCCGTAAGAATACATTTCGTTATATAGTTTTTCGGTTTCCTCGCTCATGGGCCGGATCTTTTCATCCAGCTCTTTCACCTTTTTCCGGTTGGCTTCGATCTTTTTTTCGAGTTCCTTCATATCTTCCTCGGTGGCCTTCATTTGACCGCTTTTAACGCGTTCTTTATATTTTTCAAGGAACCTGTTTTCTTCGGATAACTTGCTTTTTTCGCTCTCCATTTCATATTTTATCTTTTCGATCTCGCCGATTTTTTTCCGGAGCGCTTCCCGCGACTTTTCGCCCGAGTCAATTTCAACGTCGTCGCGTTTTTCAGATCTTGAATCGAAGGTATAGACCTCCGAAAGAACGGCCGGGTCGTAAACGGGGACGATCGATTTTATCGGATGATTTTTAAGTTCGGATTGATCGAGAGTTATCTTGAATATGCCGATTTTAGGATCCTTGTAATAAGCGGTATCATAGGCTTGCGCGGTATTGGCGCAAAAAAGGAATAACGAAAGGACCGCCGCGACTGAAAAGATCTTGAACGATTTCATTGAGTTCCTCCCGGATTTTATTTTTATTTGTTTGAGCGCTTAAGTATTCTATGGCGTTCTTTAATATCCGCCTCGTTATGCTTTGTTCCCTCTATTTTTTCGTGATTTAATTGTAGCAGATATGAAATTTTATGTCAATTTATTCCTTTTTTCGAGTGACGCGCGTCTTGATTAAAATAAAACGGCGTGTTAAAATGAATCAGCCATTGAAAATATCGAAAAGGAGCTTATGAAATGAATTATATTCTGCATATAACCAAGAAGTCGGCCTGGGATGAAGCCTTGAAATCAGGCGTTTATACTCATGAAACGCTCGAAAGCGAAAAATTTATTCACTGCTCGGCTCCGGATCAGGTTTTAAACGTGGCGAATTATATATTTAAAAATGAGACCGGCCTGGTATTGTTATTAATCGATGCCGCGAAGATAGCATTTCCTATAAAATATGAGAACCTCGAAGGGGGCTCACAGCTCTTTCCGCATGTTTATGGAAAGATAAAATCCGCTGCCGTTATAGCAGTCGCGGATTTTGCCGCCGACGGAAACGGAGTTTTCCGAATGCCGGAAGAAATAAAAAATATAATGGAAAAAAATTGATCGAATTTACCGGTCATAAATTGGCGCGCCCGGCCCGGTTTATTTATATCTTTTCATGGCGCAGCATTGAAATTAAAAGCCAGAACCCCAGAATGCTCGCGATGCCGAATCCGGCGAGGCCTATTATCGGAATCTCGTTCCACAGGGGCGGGATTTTGGAATGTATGACCACCGACGAGCCTATTATCAATGCCGCCAGAACAATTGAAAAAGCAAGTTTGTTCGACATCCGTTCATGCGCCGCGAGTATGCGCTCGACGCCCTTGGGTTCGATGTCCATTTTCAATTTTCCGTATTTGATCTTATCCATTATTTCGCTTACGCCCGAGGGCAGCTCGTGCATTAAAGCGGCGAAATCGGACGCCGAATCGAACAGCCGGCCGGCCAATTTGATCGGGTTCATTTTTTCGCGCATCATTTTTTCCGCGTACGGTTTCATATGCTCGGAAACGTTGAAATTTTTATTTAAAATTTCCCCGTTCGCTTGAAGGATTATCAGCGCCCTCGTCAAAAGATAAAAGTCGGAAGGTATTTTAAGATGGTTTTTGATCATTATAGCGACCAGCGAATTTAAAAGCCCTGCCATGTCAGTATGAGTCAGGGATTGATAAAAATACGTTTCTATCAGTTCGCTTACCTGCGACTCGATGGTCGTGAAATTAAAATCTCCGTCATTTTTTACCGAAGATTTAATTAAAGTTTTCGCTATTTTTCCGGCGTCATGATTTACCACGCCGATTATAACGGACGATAGATTCTCTCGCGTCGATTTCGTCAGAAGCCCCATCATTCCGTAATCGAGAAAGCATATCACGTTTCCGTCCAGAGCCAGCATGTTTCCGGGATGCGGGTCGGCGTGAAAAAACCCGTGTTCGAATATTTGCTTTAAAATAAGGTCCGCGCCGCGGCTCGCTAAAATTTCAGGCGATAAATTCCGCATTTTTATTTCATCGATCTCGGATATATGGACTCCATCGATAAATTCCATTGTAAGTATGGTTTTCGTTGAATGATCGCGATAACATTTCGGAACATAGATTCTGGCGTCGTTTTGAAAATTTTGTTCGAATTTTTCCATATTCGAGGCTTCAAACGAAAAATCCAATTCCTTGAGTATGGACTTTTCAAACTCTTCGATGATACCCGTAATATCCATGCGCTTTATTTGCTCGTCGTGATTTTCAAGAAGTTCCGCCAGGTCTTTCATTATCTCCAGGTCGACTTCTATAATCCTTTTAATGTCGGGGCGCTGCACCTTGACCACGACGGCTGCGCCTTCATGAAGAACGGCTTTATGGACTTGCGCGATCGAAGCCGCCGCTATGGGCTTTTCAATGAATGTCTTAAACAGGTCCGCGATCGGCCCGCCCAGTTCTTTTTCAATGATCCGGACCGCCTCCCGGCTTGAAAATGCCTGGACCGAGTTTTGAAGTTT
>CAZJFS010000179.1:0-8901 GCA_964545075.1 uncultured bacterium | reverse complement strand
TACCCGGTATTTGAATATGTTTCCGAGGAAAAATTCGAATCATACAGGAAGATCGCTTATGATCTCGGCTTTAAGGCAGTGGCTTCATCCGCGCTGGTAAGAAGTTCCTATCTCGCCGAGACGACTTTTAACGAAATAATAAATTAATAACGTTTATCCGGCTTAACGATAACGACAAGGATCCTATTATATGAGCGAAGAAACCCAGATAAAAATACTGTTTATTGAAGATACGCCGGCGGATAACGAACTTATCATCGATAAATTAAAAAATGGCGGCATCAATTTTTCTTATACGACCGCCGATACGGCCGAAACTTTCCTTGCCGCGCTTGATAATTTCAAGCCGGATATAGTTATTTCCGATTATTCGATGCCTTTATTTGACGGTATGCAGGCGTTAAAACTTTCTTTAAAACACGATCCTTTCCTTCCGCTTATTATTTTGACCGGAGCCATGAACGAAGATATCGCCGTTGAATGTATGAAAGCCGGCGCGAGCGATTATCTTATCAAAGGCCATATTTCAAGATTACCTTTCGCGGTCATAGAAACCATCGAAAAGAAAAGAATACAAAAAGATAAAGAACGGGCGAATGAATTATTAAAAGAGAGCGAAGAGCGATATAAGGCCATATTTAATAACAGTCATTCAGCGATGCTTTTGATAGACCCTGAAACAGCGGCGATCGTCGATGCAAATCCAGCGGCATGCTCTTACTACGGCTGGTCATACGCAGAGATCACAGCAATGAAAATAACCGATATTAATACGCTTCCATTCAACGAAGTGCTATCCTTTTTAAAAAATTCAAGAGATGAGAAAAAGAACTTTTTTATTTTTAAGCACCGGCTCGCAAACGGTGAAATCCGCGACGTCGAGGTGAGCAACGGCCCCATTAAATTCGGCGATAAAACGCTTATTCATACTATCGCGCACGATATTACCGAGCGAAAATCAGCGGAACGCGAACTTATTGCCGCGAAAGAAAAAGCCGAAGAGGCGAATATCGCCAAAAGCAGGTTCGTGGCCAATATGAGCCACGAACTAAGGACGCCGATGAACGGAATCATAGGGTTTTCAAACCTTTTATTATCCACCGACCTTAACGAAACTCAAAAAGAATTTAACGAAATGATAAGAGCTTCTTCGGAACATCTTCTCGAAGTTTTTAATGACATTCTTGATTTCTCAAAAATCGAGTCAAAAAAATTAAAACTTGATAAGAAGCCTTTTGACATAAGAGAAACGGTGAAAAATTCTCTTAAAATAATAAGCGAAGAGGCGAAAAAGAAAGAACTTGCTATTTCCTGTGAAATAGACCCGAAAATAAATTATAAAATATCCGGCGACGAGGTACGAATAAAACAGATACTTATAAACCTTCTTTCAAACGCAGTAAAATTTACTTTTACAGGCGGAGTCCAAACAAAAATATATGAAATTGAAAGAAAAGGTGAAAATTGCATAATATCGATCTCGGTTCACGACACCGGAATTGGAATTCTTCCCGATAAAACCGAAGAGATATTCGAAATGTTCCATCAGCTGGACGATTCAAACACTCGCAGATACGGCGGCACCGGACTCGGTCTTTCAATAGTTAAAGGGCTTGTTGAAATAATGGGCGGAAATGGATCGGTAGAAAGCAAGATCGGCAGCGGAAGCACTTTTACCATCACAATACCGTTTGAAATCCATCGCGATAACTTTGAAGACGTTTCAAATGAGATATATTTAAAAAAAGCCGAAAAGCCCTGTAAAAAATTAAAGATACTCGTAGTCGAGGACGATGAGATCAACCTCAAACTGGTAGTAATGCTGCTAAAAATATACGGCTGGAATATTTCAACCGCTAATAACGGCCGGGAAGCGATTCAACTCTATGAAACGGAAAACCTCGACGCCATTATAATGGATGGCCAGATGCCGGAAATGGACGGATTCGAAGCCACCAGAAAAATAAGGGAAATGGAAATAAAAACCGGAAGGCATATCCCTATAATAGCGCTAACCGCATACGCCATGAGCGAGGATCGCGAAAAATTCATGGCGGCGGGAATGGACGATTATATATCAAAACCGTTAGATAACGACCGCATTATCACTGAAACGATATTGAAACACGTCTCAAGATTATGAAACGGTTCAAAGTATATTGTATTTTTTAAATTTATTTCTGATGCTTTTTTCATCGATACCGAAAAATCTCGCCATATCAGTTTTAACGCCGCCGGTTTTTTCGGCGGCCCATTTCATGGCTATTTTTTCCACGCTATCCAAAAAATCACCTATATCGACATTTTCTCCGGCGGCATATGCTTTTTCAAGATAAGCTGAAACTATGCCTTCGAATGAAGAATTACCATCTTTCAAAAGTCCTCCGGAATTATTTTCGTGATCGATTATCTTTTCCGGAAGGTTTCTGATATATATGACATCGTCCTGATCACTCATCAGAACCATAGTGTTTTCAATGATGTTTTGAAGCTCGCGAATATTTCCGGGCCATGAATATTTAATTAAAATGTCGAGCGCATCGCTTGAAACTTCGCGTATGTTTCTTTTTAAAACCGTATTATATTTATTTATGAAAAATTTTAAAAGAATAGCTATATCATCTCTTCTCTCCCGAAGCGGCGGAAGGTTAAGCGAAATAGTGTTTACCCGATAATACAGATCTTCTCGAAATTCCTTGTTTTTGATAGCCTCATCAAGATTGCGGTTGGTCGCGAATAAAAGCCGCACGTTTATTTTTTTAGAAATATTCGAACCAATTGGCTCGATCTCACGCTCCTGGATCACTCTTAAAAGTTTCGCCTGAAGGTTTAACGGAAGTTCGCCTATCTCGTCTAAAAAAAGCGTTCCGCCATCCGCGGCCTCGAATTTACCCACCTTATCCGCAAAAGCGCCAGTGAATGACCCTTTCATGTGTCCAAACAATTCGCTTTCAATAAGATCGACGGGGATCGCCGAGCAATTTATTTTTATAAAAGTTTTATTTTTACGTGAACTGTTATAATGGATTAAATTAGCAAAAAGCTCTTTTCCGGTACCACTTTCACCATTAATCAAAACGTTCGAATCGGTGGGCGCAACCTTTATCGCTTTTCCGATTTCGGCCGTAAGGCGCTCATTCGTGCCGCATATATTTCCGGCGCTGTAAAGAGTTTCCACATCGCGGCGCAACTGGGCGACTTCCTCGACAAGTATCCTGTTTTGAAGGAGTTTAAAAATAATACGTTCAAGCTCGTTGAGATCGATGGGTTTCGATAAAAAATCGCCGGCGCCGCTTTTAAGACACTTTACGGCGGTCTCTATATCGCCGAAAGCCGTCATGACAATAATTGCGACCTCCGGATTCAAAGTCCTTATTTCGTTTATTATTTCAAGTCCGTTGCCGTCGGGAAGTTTGAAATCGGTAAGGACCAGGTCGATCCGGCCGGCCGAAAACATCTTCAACGCATCAGATTTTGTGTTGGCGGCAGTCGCATTAAAACCTTTTTTATTGAGGATCTTGGTAATAAGATCCGCCTGATTTTTTTCGTCTTCGATAATTAGAATATTATGCTTCAAAGTTTACACCTCTACACTAAACAGGTAATTTTATTACAAAACTTGTTTTCCCCGCCACACTCGTCGCGTTTATGCTTCCGTTATGAGCTTCCACAAATTTTTTCGTCAGAGCCAGGCCGATTCCAGAGCCTTCTTTTTTTGTCGAAAAATAAAAATCAAATATTTTCGGCATATTTTCAGGTTTAACGCCTTCTCCATTATCAGTGATCACAAACTCCGCGCCGGCGGATGTCTTGCCGCATAAAATTTCAACTATACCGCCCACGTTCGCTGCTTCAACGGCATTTTTGATAACATTTATGAAACATCGGTAAATAAGTTCGGAATCAATATCCGCTTCAATTTCACGCTCAGATTTGATACCGATCGTTATATTTTTTTCGGACGCTATCGGCGTCAGAACTAAAACAGCCGAATTAATAAGCTTATTGAGCGAAGTTTTAGCGCGCTTTATTTTTATTTCTTTGGAATATTCCATAAATTTTTTAACCAATTCATCGAGCCTTTTAATCTCTGAATCTATAATCGCCACGCATTCTTCATTCTCGCCTTTTTTTACGCCCTCCGGATCCTCGACATTGCATTTTAAAACTTCAAGCGACAGATGCATCGCATTAAGCGGATTTCTTATTTCATGAGCGAGACCGTGTGACATACGCTTTACCGCCTGGTATTTCTGGTTTTCGTTCTGCGCCTCGACCGAGTGACGATATGAAACGAAAATGAAAAAAATCGCTATTCCAGCTATTATAAGCACTAACGAAAAAATTATCAGTTTTCTCGCATATATGATGCCTATAAAGTCCCTCTCGGGGCCGTTTCTCATTCCCATTTCTATAATGACATTTACCTCACGGGAATCCTTCTGCGTTATCTTTCTGAAAAAAACCATGCATTCTTCACTTTCACGCATATAGAACCCGCCGCTGGACAAAATATCACGGGTCAGAACATTTGTAGCTTCAATTGTATCGAGTATAGTATATGTGCAATGTTCGGCTTCATATCTTCCGGCTTTCTGATCTTTCGGAATTTCATCGAGGACCCTTGAAACAAATTCCTCGTGAGGCATCCTCCTGCCCGATCGTTTATTTTGACCCTCATCTTCCTTTTTTGAAATTCCGACTTCCGAAGAGCTATTCAACTTCGACACTTTTATTTCATCAGTTTTGCCGCTAATTTTGTCCGGGTACTTTCCATCGGGTGGCGGTTGCATCATATCGGGGCCCTTTCCATCGGGACGTGGTTTCATCATGTCCGGTCTGAACCCGAATGGCGGTTCGGAACTCATCAGTAAAATAGTTATGAATAATAAAAAAAATATAAGTATAAGGAAAAATTTTTGTTTTTTTAAGCCCATTATTTTTACGCCTTTCAGTCTTCAGTTTTTGATAATTTTATCATAAAACTTGCCACAAATACAATCATTAAATAACCAATCATAATTTCTTTTCGACTTTTTTTGTCATAATTTATTCACGAAGGTTTTAAAGCAATTAATATGCCACCTGATTACAAATTTCCGTTTATCATATTTTCATTAAAATTTAACGCTTCCGTTAATGAGGTTTTAAGCGGCAAGCTCGCAATCGGATTTATTTCCGAAAACTCCGGTATTTTTTTCGGATAAATATCCGCAAGAATAATTATACTTTTAAAAATTAATCATCCGATAGTTAACGGTGAGGTGAAATCTAACAGGATGAATATAATCAATTTTTCAATAAAAAGCATATTTATTGCACTTTTAAGTCTGGCCGGGTTATTATTTTTTTCAGACCAATCCGTTTCATCTCCTGGAACAAAAGAAGATGGCAAGAAATATTTAAACAGCGTCGGTATTTTTGAAGAATGTGATGAACAATACTATAACCAATCGAGCTTCACCGGATGTAACCTTCAATTGGCGCCTTTTATTTCAAGTAATATTACCGCGGTTGAAAACAAAAACTCTAAATACAATAAAGATCTGACTAAACTTATAGAAAAGTACAAAACCGAACATATGGCCAATTTTTTAACCATCCTGGAAAATTCAGGCATAAAAAAACAAAAAATGGCTGGAATGAAAGGCAAGCACGGAAAAGGCGATATAGTTGGCATGAGCGGATTAATGCCGGATATGGATGGAGATATGCCCGGCATGAATGGCCAGATGCCTAATATGGGTGGCCAGGGACCTGAAATGAAAGGTCCTGGTTCTGATCAAAGAAAAGGTAAAAAAGACACTCGCGTTTATACGTACCTTCCTCCGGGTCAAAAAGTGGATGTACTTTTCAGCACAGAGCAACCCAATCAGCCTTCCGATCTTTTTTCTTATGCCGGAAGTCTTTTATTTGGAACAGTTGTAAAGTATCATATTGATTATGTTAAGAAGTACGTTTATAAAAACTACGGTAAACAGATCAATAAAATCGATCATACTCAAAAGATGGTCTCCAGTAAATATCAAATACCCGCCAAAAAACTGAAAAAAATGATAGCCAAAAATATTTTCAGCGACGGCTCCGACGAAGTCAATATCAACTTTTTCTTTATGCATTCAATGATGGGAATGCACGTAAATTATTAACTATTTGTGAATGTAATTGCCGTATGCTTAGCGAACGGTTATTATATCTTGTGTTTTTCCAAATTCGCCTTTTCCTTTAGTTTTATAGCCATTCTTCTTTTGAGAACCTTGTTTTTAACTCAAAAATATCTTGTTAAACCAAACATAGCGAGATTTATGTCCGATTAAAAGTCGGAAAAATATCCGATTTCATTATGCCGACATATCACTATTGCAGATATTACAAGCATTTTCAAAAATGGCATAACTATTGCTTTAATAATGTTGAAGATTTTTCTAACTGTATTGTAAAAAAATGTAAAATTTTTATTGATATTTAACGAAAATCAAGCTGTATTATTCTCAAAGCGCTTGATAAAAAAGACGGGACGGTGTTTAATTACTACGGCAATCAGCACGTTTATTAAAATCAAATTTATGTTATAATAGTATTGAGAGCACGTTTACATACAACATACATTATTAACTAAAAAAATAAACTGAAAAATCAAGGAGGAAAAAAAATGAAGTCATTAAAAATAATTACTATGGCTCTCATATCAGGCTTTATGTTTTGCTCAGCGGCCGGCGCTGGTGAAAACATATCCGGCGAGCAAAAAAAACATCACGGTGAAAAAATAATGAAAGTCACCGAAGAAATAGAAAAAATCATCGTAAACTTCAGAGAAAAATTAGAAAGCGAACCACAATTTAAAGAACACATATATTTTAAATTCGATCTTAACAAAGATGGAAAATTAAGTAACGACGAAATCAAAAACGCCATTATTTTAGACCGGCCGGTTCACATGAGAGGCCAAATGATGCCGCCTCCTCCGCCTTTTGGAGAAGGAATGAACGGTCACAGAGGTCCGTTTCCTGGTATGTATGGCGGCTTCCCGCCTCCACCGCCTTGCTTTGGTCAGGGTAATAACATGATGCCGCCTCCGCCGCCTTTTGGAGAAAGCATGAACGGTCATAGAGGTCCGTTTCCTGGTATGTATGGCGGCTTCCCACCTCCACCGCCTTGCTTTGGTCAGGGCAATAACATGATGCCGCCTCCTCCGCCTTTTGGAGAAGGAATGAACGGTCACAGAGGTCCGAATCCCGGCATGATGTGTTGTAATTTTGACGGAAAATTCAAGGAACCGAAAATCGAAGATATTATCGGCCGTATCAAAGAAAAAATGGACAGGGAACCCGAGTTCAAAGAACATATGTTAGCGATGTTCGACACGAACAAAGACGGAAAATTAAGCGATGACGAAATTAAAAATTCATTAATGGCAAGACGTTTTGGCCGTATGATGCCGCCTCCGCCGCCTTTTGGAGAAGGCATGAACGGTCACAGAGGTCCGTTTCCTGGTATGTATGGCGGCTTCCCACCTCCGCCGCCTTTTGGAGAAGGCATGAACGGTCGCAGAGGTCCGCATCCCGGCATGATGTGTTGTAATTTTGACGGAAAATTCAATGTGAAACCTAACCGTTTTCAAGCTTTCGGACGCGGCCCAAAAGCCGGATGGTGTAATAAAAACAATATGTTGAACAGCTGTAAAGAATTTGATGATAATAATAAACTCAAAAATGTTATAGAAAAAGAACCTTATACAAATACTACATATTCAGAAAGTATCCATTCACCGTTCATGCGATTCATTGAAAAATAAGAGCCAATTCGCAAAACTGATTAAACCAGATATAAAAATGGCCGTGAAAAATAATTAATGTTATTTTCACGGCCATTTTTCAACTCGTTATTTTGCTTTTTTTACCTTTTTGACTTCTTTTTTGGGGCTTTTATCCTTGGACATAAATTTCACTCTCCTTATTAAGAATTATTTCAGGCTATCGCCCAATTAAATTTTTTCCCTACGAGTATATTATATCGACAAAAATTTATTTTTCAACACTTTTTTTTATCGGAAATATATCCGAAAAATTTTTATCCAAAAAAAAGCAAAACAGGCCTCATTGCTCATTTTTAAAATTGGCATGATTTTTGCTGTTTAAATTGCCGACACAGCGGGTAAATTATATATTATGAAAACTGGAGGCATAGAGTACGTTCTTATATTATGACAGATGATTATTAAATCATTATGTATAATCATTAAAATTTATCAGGAGGAAAAATGAAATTTTTCAAAGCATTAACAGTCGGCATAACCGCGAGTTCACTTATCTGCTCATTAGCTTACGCTCAGGACGAAACGACGACGGCAACCAAAACGACGGATGTTAGTTCGATATCAAAAATGTTTAAAAGCTTCGATACCGACGGTGATGGAAAGATAAGCGACGCCGAAAAAACAGCCGCCATTGCTGCCGCCACGACTCGCCTCAAAACGGCAATGGAAAACAACGCCGAATTGAAAACCAAGATGATCACTAAATTCGACACTGATAAAGACGGCACGCTCAGCGATACTGAAATTAAAACAGCAATAGAATCCCGTAAAGGCGGGTCAAGAAACAAAGGCGGCATGGAGGACGGCAACGGCGCGCAGAACGGCATGAAGGATCAAATGCTGTCGCGTTTCGACACCGACGGCGACGGAAAACTCAGCGATACGGAAAAAGCGGCGGCTCTAACTCAGGCTACAACACGTCTTAAGGAAGAAATGGAAAAAAATTCCGAGCTTAAGGCTCGCTTTTTGACGAATTTCGACGCCGACAAAGACGGCGTGCTCAGCGATACCGAATTAACGACAGCTATGCAGTCAAGGCCTGCGGGCGGCGGCATGAAAGATCAAATGCCAAATATCGACACCGA
>CAZJFS010000178.1:0-8936 GCA_964545075.1 uncultured bacterium | reverse complement strand
CTGATGGAGCCTTATTCCTATTTTATATGGTTTTGTGACGATACCGAGAAAAGAGGTCGAGCCTTTTTCAATGAGTTTGACTTCAACCTGGGATATAGAATATCCCAGCGACTTAAGGCCGTTATCAACGGCTTTTTCCTGCGTTTCGCCCTCGAAAATAACGAAATCGTTACTCATGAAAAAACCCCATCATAAATTATTGCCTGATTATGAAAGACCTCGTTCAAGTTTAATCTTCGCCGGCTTTAGAACCCTTTCTGACAACCGAAAGTTTGGCGCGCAGCTTAAGTATGGCCTTCGTATGAAGCTGCGAAACCCTCGAATCCGAAACGTTAAGAATGGCCCCGATCTCCTTGAGCGTCATTTCCTCATAGTAATAAAGCGTCAATACGAGTTTTTCCCTTTCGGCGAGGCCGTTGATAGCCTTGACGAGCATCTGCTTAAGCTCTTTTTGTTCGATCTGGATCTGAGGATTATCCGCTTCGCTGGCTGGCACACTGTCGCCTACCGTCACGCCGTCGTCCTCAGAATAAAGAAGATCGTCAAGCGAAAGCAGAAATGATCCGCGCGTATCTTTATACCATTCGTATAGCTCTTCAAGGGATATTTTCATATATCCGGCGACTTCCTCGTCGCTGGCGGCCCTTCCGAGAGTGTTTTCAAGCTGTATGTATGCCTTTTCGAGCTGTCTTGCTTTCTGGCGCACCGAACGCGGCGTCCAATCCATTTTTCTAAGTTCATCGAGTATGGCGCCGCGCACGCGAGTCTGGGCATATGTCTTGAACTGAATCTTGCGCTGCGGCTCGAATTTCTCTATGGCGTCCATAAGGCCGAATATGCCGTAACCATAAAGATCCTCGACGTCAACGTTAGGCGGCAGCCCCATAGCGACCCTGTTGGCTATATATTTCACGTAAGGAGCATATTTTAAAATGATCTGGTCCCTGATCTTAGGATCATGATTTTTTTTATATTTTTCCCAAATCTCACAATCCCTGTCGACATCACACAACGTAGAATCCCCCTCACATCAATTACTTTTCGATGCAAACTAACGAACACCAAAAATAAAAATATAATAACAACGGCTTTATTGCCGTCATTAAATTTACAGTTTACATTAATTTTTATTATTTGTCAATAAAATAAAGATATATTTTAAAATCAGAATATTTCATTATTCGCCCGTTTTTTCTTTTTCCGGGGCATGCGGAAGGCTGAATCCGAACTTGTTATTAAAATTGTTCATGGCGAAATTCAAACCCTTTTCAACGAAGGCCGTAACGGCGAGAGACGCGAATTCTATGACGCTTTTAAGATGAGCGCTCTCGGCCTGCGAGAATTTCATCAAAACATAATCCGCCAGGTCTATCTTCGAATAGTCTGGCTGGCCCGCTGCCACGGCTCCGCCGTCTCTCGGTTCCTGCATGGCGCCTATCCCCACGCGCACGCGCGCTATAGAATTTGAGCCCATAAGCCCGAAGATCGATTTCAGCCCGTTATGTCCGCCATCGCTTCCGGCCGCCCTGACGCGAATTTTGCCAAATGGAAGGCTTACGTCGTCGCATACGACTATGACGTTCGCCGCCGCGACCTTATAAAATCCGGCAATATCGCGAAGACACTCACCCGAAAGGTTCATATAAGTCTGAGGTTTCACTAATATTATCTCGCTCTCCGACTTTTTTACGGTTAAAAATTCGCCCTTGAACTTGTTTGAAAAAGATTCCGGCGAAGCTTTAGCGAGTTTCGACGCCAGCTCATCGATAACCATAAACCCTATATTATGACGCGTACTCGCGTATTTCCTGCCCGGATTGCCCAGGCCGCATATGATATGCATAAACCTTCACTCCGCCTATCTTTTGTTTTTTAATATCTGTTTAACCCGGTCCCATTTAAGTTTAAGCTCTTCCGCGATAAGAGAATTACGCGCCACTGCGTTCCCTTCGGCGTAAGCCACCTCGGCATCCTCGAAATTTCTCTGGAAAAAGCACGCGTCGCCGAGATTCATGAGCACTTCGGCCTCGTCAGGCTTATATATAAGGCTCTGCCTGAAATATTGCTCGGCCGCCCTGTAGTTGTTTTTCTTCATATAAATAAGCCCTATTTGAGCGTACGGATAAAAATTAGTGCGTTCTCGAGCCGCCATTTTCTTATAGGCGTCAACCGCCTTCACGTATTTTTTCAGCCTGAAAAGCGAAGACGCGTACAGTTCCAGGAAATCCACCGGAATATCGCCCGGCGTCGCTGAATATTGAAGCGCTATATGCTCGACCATCTTAAACATCTCCCCGCTATGCAAGGCTTTCGCGAGTTCTATAAAATTCGCCGCGCCCGCTTCGGAAAGGGTTTTGAATTCGGCTTCAGAAGTATCGTCCGGCAGGTCCGCCATGGAATTGTTCAGCGCTTCGGCCATAGCCGTCTCCTGACCGGATTTTGCGCGCTGAATAATAGCCTCGCACAATGTCTTCGCTGAAATCACGGCGCCTGAGTTCTTCAAATATTCGGCAAATTCAAGTTTCGCCTGAACATCCGAAGGCGAGCGATTGATATATTTTATATAGTATTCGCGGCCGAGTTCCTTGAGGCCGGCGCCAAAAAACGCCCTTCCCAGCTCGAGGCAAAGTTCCGTCGACGGACGCGTCTCATACATCTTCAAAAGATGAATTATGCGCGCTATCACGGCGCCTTCCTTATGCGAGATCGTGGCCATCATCTCATTCGCCTGATAAGACGAAGGGTTTATGCGCAAGGCGTCGCGAAGTTTAGCCTTCGCCCTTGCCTGATCGCCCATTCTAAGGTAATTTTTCGCCGTCTCTACAAGCGAGGAATCGCTCTCGAAATTCAAAAGCTGCTCGCTCGGGGCCATCCCCATCTGACGGCGGATTTTCTTTGAATACGGATCGTTAGCCGACATCTCCTGCATTTTTTTTACTATCTGAGTGAACTCTTCGAAGCGGCCCTCGCGTTTAGCCGCAAGAGCTGTAAAATAGAGGATTCGCATGCTTTTCGGGTCGATCGAGGCCAGGGAGGCGAAATATTTTCTGGCCGATTCAAAATCGTTGATACGCGAATAATAGATCGCCATCGAAAGATAGTTTTCAATATAACCGGCGTCGGCCTCTATGCCTTTTTCAAAAAATTTAACGGCGTATTCAGGCTTTTTCAATCTCATATACAGAACGCCGGCGTCGTGTAAAAGCCTGGCGTCGCTGAGCGTGTCGGGATTAAGGCTGAACAGGTAAGGAAGCGCCTCGTCCTTCTTCTTCAGCCTGACCTTTACGAACGCCATCAGATAATTCGTCTCATGGTCTGAAGGGTCCACGGTAAAAGCCACGTTTATGATCTTTTCAGCGGTCTTATATTCTTTTTTAGATATATAGTAGCACGCCGTTTTTATAAGATCTTCAATGTCCGCGGCGCTTTTTTCGATTTTTTCCTTAAGCCCCGATATTTCACGCGGTATGTTCTGCGCGATCGTCGTCGAAAGTATCCGGTTCTCGTCATCGGCGACGTCCACGGTTTCGATCTCTTCGGTGGCCGGCCCGGCAGCCGGAACGCGTGAAGAAATTTCCTGAACGGAGCCTGCCGATTCGACTTCGGAAGTTCTCATCGCGTCCCGTATTTCAGGATATGCGAGTTCGGATATCCTGGCGGAATCGCTCTTTTTTTTCCTGGCCGCCGCCATTCCAGCGCTCGCCGCCAGATCCGCAGGATCGGCGATCAATACCATCTGATAATGGTATTCGGCCCGTTCCACATTCCCGCGCATAAGATAAAGATCGCCGAGAGCGCCGTGAGCGGTCAGGTTGCGCATATCTTCCTCAACCGCTGAATTCAAGGCTTTTTCAAGCATATCGAACTCGCCCTGGGAAAACCCGCCCGAAATCCTGCGCGCCCCGATCGATTTTCTAAGTTCGGCCGCGGCCGGACGGTTTGAAGGATTTTTTGATAACAGCGCCGCGAGTTTTTCAACGACGTCGCCTTCCTTGACGACCGGCGGCGCCGAAACCGCTTTCCCGTCATTCGCTTCATTCGCGGCTTTCGGCGCGACCGCCGAAGCGGAAGCCGCCTTCGCTATCAATCCGCTTACAAGTTCAGCGAGTTCATTCTTCTTCGCATCGTCCGTAAAATATTGTTTGGAATATTCGCCGGCGCAACGAATTGCCGATGCGTAATCGCCCTTCTGCTCGAAGGACGAGATAAGGTTGGAATAAGCCTGCCCGAGATAAGAAATAGCCTCCGGAAATTCCGGGTCTCTCTTTAAAACTTCATGCAGGCGGCTTACCGCCGTTTGGTAATCGCCGCTCATAAAATCGCACAATCCCATATTAAAAGCGGCTTCGGTATAATCCGGAGAGCTCGCGAGCGCCTCCTCGAACTTTTCGGCCGCGGAAGCATAATTTCCGCCCTCGAAAAGCTTGATGCCTGATGCGTTAGCCGCCTCGGCCTCTCCGGAAATCCTTTCTTTAACTTCATTCGCGGCCGCGGCCCTGGCGCGCCTCGCGCTGTAAGCAACGCCGGCTCCGGGAAGCGTCAAAATGACGGCCGTCATGAGCATCAAAACCATGGCGGCCGTCATTTTTTCAATTCGATATTTTATTGAACTATTCAAAAAGGCTTGAAACCGGTATTTCATTGTATATCCTGTATATCGCCTCGGATATGAGCGGCGCCATTGAAAGCACCGTAAGATTTTCAGGCTTTTCCTTATCATCGAGCGCGATAGTGTTGGTGACGATTATTTCTTTCAGGGGCGCCGCCTTAAGCCTCGCGCACGCGGGGCCCGACAATATCGCGTGCGTCGCCACGACGTATATTTCACGCGCGCCATGGTCCGAAAGCATCTTTGACGCCGAGGTTATCGTGCCGGCGGTGTCGATTATGTCATCGACCAGGACCGCTATTTTGCCGCGCACGTCGCCTATAAGGTTCATCGATTCGGCCACGTTCGGCTTGGGCCGCCTTTTATCGACGATGGCTATCGTCGTGTCCAGTCTTTTCGCGAAAGCCCTCGCCCGCCCCACGCCTCCGGCATCCGGCGAGACTATAACCATCTCGTCGCCTTTAGCGGTGCGTTTGCTTTCAAGATAATCGCATATTATCGGAAGGGCGGTCAGATGGTCCACCGGAATATCGAAGAACCCCTGGATCGCCCAGGCATGCAGATCGACCGTCATTACGCGGTCCGCGCCGGCGACGGTAAGAAGGTTGGCGACCAGCTTCGCCGTAACCGGCTCCCTGCCGGATGTCTTTTTTTCCTGACGGCTGTATCCGTAATAAGGGATAACCGCCGTTACCTTCGAGGCCGAAGCCCGCTTCATGGCGTCGATTATTATCAGAAGCTTCATCAAAGATTCATTCACGGGCGACGTCGTCGACTGAATGACGAAAACATGCCCGCCCCGAACACTTTCATTAACCTTAACGTGCGTTTCTCCATCCGAAAAATTCGAAACGAGGATATCGCCTTTTTCAACTCCGAGATGGCGGCATATTTCCAGCGTAAGCATGGGGTTGGACGAACCGCAGAAAACTCTGAGCTTTTTCTTGTCATCTACCATTTTTAAGCGCTCCAGTTTTTTATTAATTACCGTTGTTTTATTTTCACTGTTTCTTCTTTTTTATATTTCTTTTTTTCATATAATCTTCTTTTACCACCTGCGGACTACGCTCTATAGCCAGCGCGTAGGGCGGCACATCTTTAGTGATGACCGACCCGGCGGCCACGAGCGAATTGTCGCCAAGCTTCACGGGAGCCACGAGGGCCGCGTTCGACCCGATAAAAACGCCGTCTCCGATGACCGTCTTGTTCTTGTTGACGCCGTCATAATTGCAGGTGATCGTACCAGCTCCGATATTGCAATTCTCTCCTATAACGGCATCGCCGATATAGCTGAGATGGTTCGCTTTCGAGCTTACCCCGATAACGGAATTTTTGACCTCGACGTAATTTCCGACATGTACGTTCTCCGAAAGCTTCGCCCCCGGCCTTAAATGAGAATAAGGCCCGACCTTAACGTTATCCGAAATCGTCGAATCCTCCACCACGCTGTACGTTATCACGCAGTTTTTCCCGACCGTCGAGTTCGAAACGGAACTGTCCGGCCCGATAACCGAATCCGCCGAAATCTTCGTTTTGCCGATAATGCTCGTGTTTTGATGTATCGTAACGTCGTTTTCAATCTCGACCCCTACGTCTATATACGTAGAAGTCGGGTCGGTCATCGTTACGCCGTTGATCATGTGCATCCGGTTTATTCTCTCGCGCATGAAACGCGCCGCCGTGGCCAGCTCGTAGCGGTTGTTGATGCCCATCATGAGATGGTCGCAGGGCTCCGGATAAGCCATGACCTTCGAGTTCTCCGAGTTCAATATGGATATCGTATCGGTGAGATAATATTCATGCTGGTCGTTATTCGGCTTAAGTTTAGAGAGCGATATGATAAGCTTCGGCGTCGCGAAAAGATAAACGCCCGTATTTATTTCATCTATTTTCCTGATCTCCGGCGCCGCGTCCCGCTCCTCGACGATCGACGTCACGTGGCCGGCCGCGTCCCGCACGATCCTTCCGTATCCCTTCGGGTCCTTTACGCGGGTCGTTAAAACAGTCGCGTCGGATGAGCTGTCCTCGTGAAACTTCAAAAGGTTCCTGAAAATATCGCCCGTGAGAAGAGGCGTGTCGCCGCAGAGGACGAAAGTCATTCCGCCCTGATTCGAAAGCTCTTCGCGCGCGTGTATAAGCGCATGCCCGGTGCCTTTCTGTTCCGCCTGGGTAACGAAAGTCAAATTCGGAAAATCGCCGTGCGTCTTCTTAACCGCCTCTATTACAAGTTCTTTGGAATGCCCAACTATAACGACTATTTTCGTGGGATTGACGGCCCGGACGGCCCGGATAACATGAGATATTATAGGCTCGCCCGCGATATTGAATAAAACTTTAGGGTATTTCGACTTCATTCTGGTTCCAAGGCCGGCCGCCAGAATAACAGCGCAAATGTCCACAAAAACCACTCCCGGCAAATAATAATTTGGGTTTTAAAAAGCAATTTGGGTAGACGAGGCAAGCTCTATCTACCCAAATTTTATTGTTATGTAAAGTATACTGGGGCGGAAGGATTCGAACCCACGAATGTCAGGACCAAAACCTGATGCCTTACCGCTTGGCGACGCCCCAATATTTTCTTCATTTATCAATTACATTTCGGCCGCGGGTACGGTCGGGGTCGTGACAAGGTTTTTCACTTTGTCGAATTCGGTCAGCACGGCGCTCTGTATCATTTCGCGCGTATCCGTCGCTATCGGGTGAGCCGTATCTTTATAATCCCCGTTATTGGTTTTTCGTGACGGCATCGCCACGAAATAGCCTTTTTTTCCTTCTATAACTTTTAAATCATGTACTACGAATGCATTATCGATAGTTATCGATGCGAACGCCTTGAGTTTTCCATCACCATTGACTTTTCTGACTCTTACTTCGGTAATATCCAAATCTGTCCACCATCCTTTAAGCATACGTTTTATCGGATTTTCAACACAGCGAGGAAATCCTTATATTTATTTTTGGAATGGTTTAATTCTATCACAACGGAAAAATAATTGCAAGCGTTATTTTATAAAAGAAATTTTCAAAAGTATGTCCGTAATCTCGTTAAAACCGTCTGAAATGCTATCTGGCAGCTCCAGCATCGTAAGGTTTGTAACTATCGCTATTATCTGATCGAAAGCCTTCTGCATCTCCTTGAGGTTGAACATCATTTTAGCGTTGTTTTCTCTGAGGTAATCAAGCCGCCTTATGAGCGTTTCGATGCGGTTTGCCTTGACGCGGTTATCTATGGTCAGCACGACGCTTTCACGGAGCTTGCATTCTTCGCTGTCCTTTTCAACCACGACGCCAGATATATCGTGTATGCGTTTTTCAAAAACCCGCGCAAGAACGTTCGCCACGATCCCCTCGGGCATGGCGCCATCGATGTAATCGCATGCCGCGCCTGAAATTATCGCGTTGACGATCTCGGCGACCGAAACATTCGCGTTGTCGCAGAACAACACGATGGGCGAACCGGGATCCAACGCCGCGATCTCAAAAACCTTTAAAATATCTTCCCTGGTCTTGATATTGGCGAATATCGCCACGCACGGCTTCGGCTTTTCACTCGAAGTTATGAAGTCGATATATTTAGCGTATTTAACTTCCAGGCCGAATTCCTGAAATATTTTATAGAAAAATTCGGGAAGCGGTTTTAAAGAGTTGAATACCTTGTAGTAAACGTCCGGAAGAGGCGCCACGAATCCCTGCGAGTTGACGGCCTGTTCGCTTCCGCTTTGCGACGCTCCGAGTTCGGGTATCTGATCGTATAAAAAAAGCACTTCGTTAAAAACGGTTCTTTTAAAGCCGTCCCGTTCTTCCTCCGGCCTCGCCAGAAAACCGTTTATTTTCATGAAAAGCGTCTCGAGATTCGCCCGCATATTATGCGTTTCGGATATAGCGCCCTGATATTTCGAATCTATCGTTTCAAGCGACGAACGCAGCTGCTGGAACTCCGCGCGCCCTTCCTCGGCCATCTTCTGCATCTCGGCCTCGTGCGCGAAAACCATCGTCTTAATTTCGGTTTCTTTTTCGGCCACCACCGCGGCCATAACGTTTTCATGGTCTTTTTTCAGCTTTTCGATCAGCTTTTCGTTAAATTCGCTGACCTTTTTAAGTTCGGCCTCCTTGGCGTCTATCGATTCCTGGTTTGCATGCAAAAGCTCGGTTTTAGTCTTGATTTCGGCCAGGAGCCTGTCGCGCTCATCCTTGATGGTTTTATATTCGCGCGACATAAATCCGCTTTCTTCCTTGTATTTGCTGAATGCGCCGTATATGCTGCCGAGCTCTTCGTCCTTCTTTTTAAAGTCTTCGTTGAGCGCTTCGTGATCATTTTTAAGGTTTT
>CAZJFS010000177.1:0-9036 GCA_964545075.1 uncultured bacterium | reverse complement strand
TATTAGTATACCGTCGTATTCGTTCGTATTCGTTTCTTTACGTTTGCTTACGTTCGTATTCGTTCGTATACCGTCGTATTCGTTCGTATTCGTTTCTTTACGTTTGCTTGTATTCGCTTGCGTTTGCTCATTTTCTTCTTTTTCGTAACGTTTAAGAACACTTTTCCGAGCCAGTTCGCTTTTCCCTTCCATTATGCGATATGCTTCAGAAACAATCTTCGAAGACAGCACTCCATTAATTAGTTCGAAAAGATCACTTTCGACCAAAATATTTACCAGTTCGTCAAGATCGTCCACATCGCATTCAAGCCGTTTTGCAACCATATAAGCTAGAGGCTTATTTTTCAGATCAATTGCGTTATTATCGTTCCCAAGCATTTCAATGAGCATGAAAATCTGTCCGTATGCTTTCACGCCACCGTGTGAAACGATGTAAAACATGCCTGGCGAATTTGCGAGCGTGAACGAATGCCCGAAGTATGTATTCTTTGCCATAAGTTCACTCCTAATGTCAGTTCTTTTTTGCCTTGGTTTCCATTGCCGCGATCTTTTCGGTGATCGCAGTTTTTACAAATTCCCGCATTGAAACATTAGCTTTACATGCCGCGATTTTAAGATTGGTATGGATTTCGGTATCGATAAACATATTTTTGTAACCCATGATCTGCTTTTTCATTTTTCCCACCTTTCACAACGTATTTTTGATATACTTTTTTATGACCTGTCTATATTAATTAAAAAACACATTTGAGCAGTTTATTCGTCGGTACCATTTTGCGCCGTTAGCGGCTTTTCGCTTATACGGTGACCGGTTTATATATCCCCGCCCCGTTTCCGAGGCGGGGTTGCTAAAAAGATTTTTGAAATTTTTTTCACTTATTTTTTCATAGGCAAACCTCCTTTTAATTTTATTTATGCCGCTTCTTGTTTTTCGGGAATTTCCGTTTCTTCGGGCGTCAATACGATTGAATTAGAACCGCCCGGAAAAACGTATTCGTAGTCGCCGTCAACAAGATATTCAAAAAGTCTTAATCCTATGAGAATTGCCGTTATCTTTTTACAGCCGTCCAGAAATTCAATCAGAATTTCCATATATTCGGGATCGAGGCTTTCGAGATCATCTGCCACGAAAAAGTTGTACCCCGAAAGCTCCGCGATGGTGAGCTGAAGTGATATGCCGCAGATTATGCGCTCGGAAGTGGATAACATACCGAGTGTCTTGCCGTTAATCAGCAGCTTCGCCAGATCGCCATTCTGTGCTTCGATATCAAATCCGAATTTTCTTGAAAGGCGGTTGATCTTTTCGAAGAAGTCTGAAGAGCTTCCGGATAAAATTTTCTCTTTTAATTCTTTTTCGAGGAAGACGATGAAACGCGTGAACCGTTCCGAATTTTTTTCGAGCTCGATGAGGCTGCTGGCAAGTTCGATGTTTTTATCTTTAAGCTTCGCCTGGGCTTCCTGCTGATGAATCGATATCTTTACACCGTCCAGCTTCACGGCGAGCTCGTTATAGCATTTCTGGGCTGCCGAGTTAAGGCCGTCAACTTCCGCGAGTTTTTCGTTATACGCCGCTTCGGCCGCGACGATCTTATAATGAAGATTCGAAAGTTTGTTTTCTTTATCTTCTTCGAACTTCTGCCTTTCGACTTCGCATTCTTCGGCGAGACGATTATATTCAGCCCGCAGTTCATCGTTTGCTTTTTCAAGTGATGCCACGAAAGCCGCAAGACCGGGTTCATGACAATCGACCGTGCCGCCGCTTATAGGACATTTGCCGGCGTTCTTTTTATAAGCCTCGATGATCGCCTTGTTAGCGTTGCCTTTGATGGATATTTCCTTAGTCTTGGCAGTATATTTATCCAGTTCGACCGGCAGCGCCATTTTGATTTTATGTTTTTCATCACGCAGTGCTTCGATCTCGGGAGTTGACAGAGGCATCTCGATCTTTTTGCATTTCGCTATTTCTTCCTCGATGGCTTTCTTCTGGGCTAAAAGTTCGTCCATGGTATAAACCGCGTTTGTTTTTTGCGTGTTTTCGTTATTGATCCTGATCTCGGCCTTTGATTGCTCAATCATCTTGTTGACCGTCGCGCGCGTCTCGCGGAAGCGCTCCGCAGTCGATTTGATATTCGAGAGGCGCAGACCGGCAAAATCTTTAGCGTCCTCTGCTGACATGCCGTATTTCGTTACGTCGATTTCTTCATCGCCGGAGAAATAGTTAACGAGGATTTCGCGCTGCTCTTCCGGCTTGAGTTCGAAAAAGTTTGAGGCATCGCAGAGCATTTTTAAAACGTTTCTTTTATAGCCATAATCGTAGAGCCCGTCCTTATCCGCTTCTTTTCCGAGCTTCAGCTTTGTTCCGTTGAGCTTCAAAGTATTCGGTTCCGGCTGGCGAAAAATCGTGTGAATCTGGCCGGCGAAGTCAACCACCATTGTTGTTTGGCACTTGGAATTGGGAGCCATTCTTTTCAGCTCGGAAACTTCTTTTTTAGCGGGAGTACCAGCGAGCGTGTATCTTATTCCCTGCTTTATGGTTGATTTTCCAGTGTGGTTCGTTCCAGTGATGATGTTTATTCCCGGGATAAATTTGAATTCTTTATTTTTATAAGGTCCAAAATCCTGAAGGCTAAGAGTTTTTATCATTTATTCGATTCCTCCATTTTCATTTTTTCAATAACTGCTTTCATTTGACTATTCGCAAGAAACCTAAAATCATTGCATTCTGAGATGCAATTAAAAGAAAATTTCTTGTTTTTCATTTGTTTAGGGCATTTCCAATAGTTCTGATCTTTTTCGTAAGGTCTTTCGCAAAATTTGCATAAGCTACTACGCGGCTGTAATTCCTCGATATGATAGATCGATTCTACAGGTTGAAAAATATTGGAAGCATTGAAGTCTTTCGAAACGTCAAATTTTAATTGCCTGATAACACGAGAAGAATTTTCATAAACAAATTCAACTAATTTGCCTATAAAATTTGATCTAAATTCCGATGATGTGATTTGTTCCGCGGCGTGTATAACCAAATATATTTTGTTTTTTTCTATTGGAACATTTTTTCGAAAATCAGTTATGAATAAAGGTTTGTCTGCGTTATGCTTCATTTTTATGCTCCTTGTTTTTAAAAGCGTCGCATTCCACAACGTTATCGTTACATTTACCGCAGCCGAATAAAATATCTTTAGCGGAGCATGTTGGATATTCCTGGCTGCATTGTTCGCAAAGGTGCGTTTCCTTCATATATTTATTTAAGGCTTCTTCGTATTTTTCTTTGCCTTCCGGAAGGCACCAGCCGCTCGGTTCATCGTCAAATCCGCATTGTGTATGCCAGCCGAAATCTTCGGGTTTAGGTTTTTTGGTCATTGGTTATGCCTCCGATTTCAAGTTTTTCTAGCTCTTTATTACATTCTGCTAATTTAGCCTCAGCGTCAGTTTTTTGTTTTTTAAATGCGTTTTTTAATTTAGCTTTACGTTTTTCAAAAGCTTCAACTGGGATTTCGATTTTGTGTTTTTCAGCCAGTTCAAAATCGCCACTATCTGCGTTTTTTATTAATTCGGGAATAAGATATTCTTTAAGTTTTTCGACTGCTTCTTCGTATGAACAACACGGTATGATCGTGTAGTTACAACCCGAGCCATCTTTGTATTCGTTAAGACCCCATTCTAAGTCGCCGCCCGTTTTTCCGAAAAGAGTAAGAAGTTTGAAACCTGGCTGTCGGTAATTCCAATCTTCTTTAGCTTTCGTATCTTCAAAGGATAGAAGATCGAGTTTCCACTTAGTCGCAACAACGTAATGCGTTATCTTGCCTTCAATAAAATTTTCGATCCTTTTCAATGCTTGATATTGTTTGATTTTCGCCATTTGTTTTTTAACATCTTCTTCGGCCGCTTTAAATTGGGTTTCAAAAAGCTTTTTGTTTGCTTCAAGCTGTTTTTTTTCTTCGTCAAGTTTGTCTATTTCGGTGTTAAGATTTTTAATGCGTTCATCGAGTTTTTCCGTCGGCGCATTTTCAAAAACCTTTTCAACGAAAATAACGCGATTATCAAAGACAGGTTCGCGATTTTCGCATTCGTAAATTTTACTAACGAGAAAACCCTTGGTCGTTTTTTCGTGTATTTGAACCTGTTGACCATTCAGTAAATATGCGTTTTTATTCATTTTTTGTTATCCTTTCGGGCCGGGAGTTTTCCCGGCCCTGTTGTTGTTATTAATAAATTCCAGGATGTTCTTTATGATCTTCCAAAAATGATTCTGCTTCGTTTTTGTAGTTGAAAGGAAAATCGATTTCTCGATTGTATTTTTTACGCGCCAGTCTTATAACCGAAAGCATACAGGCGGGGCAGCCATTAATCATTGGGCTTATTTTGTCCATTGCCTCGTGAAGCATTTTTTCATAAATATCAGACATTTCCTCGCCATCCCAATATTCGGCTTTTCCAGCGTGTATGTTCGGGTCCGGAATGATCGACAAAATTTCGTCCGTGATCTTCGTCTGCTCGAGCTCGGCATAAGCACACATCCGGCATTTTCGGTTCGGATTTGCCGTGCAATGTTTTTCATGGCGCTCCATATAAAACTTATTGCATCCGGCCTTTTTGCAGTATTCGCAATAATAGCGATTGACTTTCTTAGTTATCATACCGCCTCC
The DNA here is from genome assembly GCA_964545075.1 of uncultured bacterium. Lineage (GTDB taxonomy): Bacteria > Muiribacteriota > UBA9980 > UBA9980 > UBA9980 > DAOPXV01. The sequence goes on along the minus strand of CAZJFS010000177.1, from coordinate 4,387 downwards.
GATGTTTAGAAATCAGCTTTCGAAGGAATATTCGCTCCGGCCATTGCAGGTTGTTTTGATTCCGGCGCCGGCTTCGCGGCCATCGTTTCAATTTCGGCTACGATCGCCCGAAGGTCGCCGTTATGTTTTTCAATGACAGGAACGAACTCGGCCGGTGTTAGGCGTTTCACGCCGATGCTCAGTCTGAGCGGGTTTGACTTCGCTATAAGCTCGTTGATTCGGTCGATTGTCCAGGGCTGGGGCTCGGCGGGTTTCTGTGTTTCGTTTAAAAGTTCCTTTGTTGTAAAAACCGCGACCGATTCGCCTGTGTCGGCCATTTCGTCAAGCTTCTTATTTAAAACTTCACTGATTTTTTCGGGCTCGCGCTGTGTGGCTTCGCTTTCGGTTTTATCTTCGAGAACTGCCGTTTCTTTATATTCAATCGCAGGAACTTCGAGCATATTCGGCGCGATCTCTTTCTTGATTTTTTCATCGGTGTCGAGTTCTGCGGAGAATTCAATTGATTTCGGCGCGAATTTCAGAAGCGCTTTCAGTACGGTTTTCTTTCCCATACCGACGAAATTAGCAACCCAAGCGCATTTCTCGCCGCCAACCCAACACAGTTCTTTTTTATCCCAGAGATCAGAATATTTCTTGGCATGAGCAAGTATCTTTCCAACGGACCAGACCTGAAAATCGAAGCCGCCGTTTTTAGTATGATAAACCGCGTAGATGTGCGTGAGCTCGCCGCGATCTTCGTTTTCGCAAGGTATGTGATCGAGGTCGCGACGAAGTCCGAGACGGTAAACGAATGTGTCGTTTGCGTAAACCTCATCAACGTAAAGGTCGGTATAGGTTCCTGCGCGATAAGCCAGGTCAATGATCCCCTGATAACCGAGCTGAAACTGCGCTTCCATTACAGATTTCCATTCGTTACCGACTTTGAATTTTCTTTTTCTTGGGATTAAATACGCATGTCCGAGCGGGGTATTGAGTTCGAGACCAAGCTGCGCGCCGGTCATGATTCCAGCGAGAAGGCTGTTTCTTTCGCATTCGAGCAGTTTAGGGTTGGTCCTGAAAGCCGTAAGCGCGATTCTGGTTATTCTGTCCGGACTGACGTGTTTCGGAACCGCTCTGGCGATCTCGGGGCCCATTTCTTTTATAAAATCGTTTATCGTTTTGGGCGGTGTGGTTACGGCCGGTAAATTTGCGCCTTTGTTCATAAGATTTTTGTTGTCTCCGTTTACGTTCGCCATGATTACTCCCCCTTCAATTTTTTGCATGCAAATTTTCTATAAGGTTTTGCCGCTTCGAGGTATTTTTGAAAAATGTCAGGCTGCTCTACCGCGAAGCGTTCTTCGTTGAATTTGGGTTTTGGATTTACCTGCGACCATGTGAGTTCGAAAAGACCATCAGGCGTCAACCCTTTATATGCTTCGCCAAGCATTCCGCATAACGCAACTTGAAATCGTTCGGCTTCCAATTTTGCTTCTTTTTCGTTTGCTTTCGCGATTTTAAATTGTTCGGAATATTCGGTTGAAATTTCTGGCAACGTTATAATCGCGCCATTCGTTTCGGGATAAAGCAGTTTTAAAAGGTCTTTAGAAAAGGCTCCGTCTGGCATGGTGTCTGTTTCTACACAATTCCAAAAGGCGTATTCCTCTTCAATGAGAAAATCAATAAATTGATCGTTGCGCGGTATGAGTTTATTCACCAGATGATTTCCGTTTATAAGAGCGGCGATGTACCATTTTTCGTATCCGGTAACGGCCATATAGTGCTGACATTGCGCATAATGTTTATCCGGAATCTCGTCGCCTTCCCATTCGTTAGCTTTACGAAGTGAAACGTTTTTATACTCCGCACCTATGCGTTCGCCCGGGATTACGCGGTCAAGATTTGCTAGCATCCACGGATATTCGCGATGCTGTAAAAGAACTTTGTATTCGGCGGTTTTTATTCCGGTGCGGCGTTGAAATAAAATATCGATAACAGGTTCCATAAGTATTCCCACTTCGGCTGGTTCACCGGCTGGTTCGGGTTCTATCTTGCCGGTTTTTTCAAGCCAAAGACCACGTTTTGTTTTGTAAGAATCTACGTTGATGATCGTTCCGGCTTCGCTTCCACCAATGCCGCGCTTGCGTTCTTCGAGCCAGTGTTCACGGCTCATTGCCGTAGTATCTGCTAAAACTATCGCAGACATATTATTCATTTTTATTGACACTCCTTTTAAATTCGGTTATAATATCTTCGTTTCACAATTCCCAGATTCAGCCGCTTAACAGCGGCTTTTCTTTTTTAGCTGGGATTTATTTGATAATTATTTCGCAAAATATTCTTTGTATCATCCGCCCCGAAAACATCCTTAAAAGCGTATATTAGCTCCGGAGTGAGTTCGGGCAAGGCTCCGACGGGTGGAGCGCTGTCTTCATATATTGTTGAATTGTCCTCGGCAGGCGGTATATCAACATCGTGTACTTCACCAGAATTATCCGGAAAAACAGGCACGGTTTCGGGTCTGTCGAATTTCTCGTCGATAATCTCGGGTGGAGTTTGCTTTTGGGATTTCGATGTTTCGGTTGAAAACGCGGGTATTGTTCCGCAGCCGAAAGAAGTATGACCGCTTTTATCTGTGTGTGTTGGTTGTAAAGCCATTCTGTATTTCTCAGGAAGATCTTCGAATTTATAAAACTGTAAGGTTGGGTGGATTTCTTCGTGTATTGTAGGTTTAATCTGCTTTAAAACAAACCTTATTGCATGTTTTGGTTGTTTTGTCGCATCAGCAATTTGTTTGACAGTATATTCACTGCTCAATATGTTCACTCCTCTTTTAAACTATTCTCGTGCCGCTTTTTTCTTGGCTTTTGCCGCTTCCTTTTCTGCGTCCATCTGTTTCTTTTTTTCGAGAAAATGGTCCAGAACCGGCGTGCCGGATTCTTCGCCGTCATTGTTTTTGTTCTCTTTTTCTTCGTCTTCTTTCTCTCCGGCTTCCTCAATCTTCTTTGACCATTTCGCCATGACTTCGTTATATTTTGCGCGATCCTCAACGGGCACGAATGCAGTTAAAAAGTCCGAGCGATCGTCAAGGGCGGGGAGTTCGAAAGTATCGTAATCTTCGTCGCCCTCTTCGAGTTTTACGAAAGATACCTTGTGATATAAAAGCTTTGCTGTTGCGGAGTCCGGATTTGAGGTCACGAAGTCCAGGAGCGCAGCGTGAAAGATATTTGTAGCGGGTGCCACGTGTTCGTCGATGAATGAAAAAGATTCGCCGGCCAATACAAGGAACTCACCGAAGTCTGGACCATCCTCACGCTTTGTCATAAACCCCGGCGCCATATCGGAAGCGTTACCTTTACCGTTGCTGAAAAGCTCGCCGGTATATTCACCGCTTACAAATTCTTTGTTAAGCGTTTCGATAGCCTTATCAGCGGCTTTTAACTGTGTTTTAAGACTTGAGATACGATATTCGAGGCCGTCTTTTTCGCGGAGTAGATCTCGAAGCGTTACGCGATAGTTGACATACTCGGCAGGGATGTCGGGTAACGTTTCAACCTTCGGGCCATCTTTTGTTTTTTCGGGGATATCGGCCGATTTGTCTGCGTTTTCATTTTCTCCGGAGACGTCCTGTTTTGAATTGCAATTATCGCAATCCTTCGTTTTACATTCTTTACAAAATTCTTTTCGAGTTAAAGATTTGTCATCATGTTTAGGTTCATCATAATCATACTGAGGGTCTTTTTTTCTTTTGGGCATTCGTACACTTCCTTTTCAATTGATTTGTTTGCTAAACTCTTCGCGAGGTGATATCAATGTCTAATAAAAAAGCTGATTCTTTTTATTTGTGCTTTCATTGCAAATGTGCATATAATTCAAATACCGGCGCCAAGCATTGCGGGAAATGCGGCAGCGTTTTAATTAGGGAATGCACAAATAAAAATTGCAAAATGCCTTTTTATTCGGAGGATTTTGATTATTGTATTCATTGCGGCAGAAAATTAAATCAGTGATTGAAGTATTTGTTTAATACCGCCATTGTAATTTCTGTTGGCCCAACGTTTTTTATAAGAGTGATGATTTCGTTTATCGCCGTTATCTTTTCGACTAAAGACAATCCACAGAATATTATTTGTTCCTGCGTTGTTGGGTCAATGTCGTGTGGTGATTTAAAGCGAAAACTTTTATTAACCGTATATTCTATTTTTTTGAAAAATTCTTTTTCATTCAATGCTTTCCCTCCTTTCAAAAAATAAAAAAAGCGGTGCATAGAGCGTTATCCGCTTCATACACCGCTTTAATCCGTCACGGGAGACGTTTTTTTACACCGCTTTATTTCACTATATTTCTTGCTTCTTGCCATGTGCGTGTCACCTGGCCGATCCTGACATGTTCGCCTTCCGAGGTTATTTTT
>CAZJFS010000176.1:0-9091 GCA_964545075.1 uncultured bacterium | reverse complement strand
TATAATAGTAGACGAATTCACCGGACGCCTGATGATAGGAAGACGTTATTCGGAGGGGCTTCATCAGTCGATAGAGGCCAAGGAAGGCGTCAAAATATTGCGTGAAAACCAGACGCTAGCGACGATAACGCTTCAAAACTATTTCAGGATGTATAAAAAGCTCGCCGGCATGACCGGCACAGCGGAAACGGAAGCGCGTGAATTCGAAGAGATTTACAAACTTAAAACGGTCGTCATACCGACTCACCACGACATGGTAAGACAGGACGCTCCCGACGTGATATTTAAAACCGAAAAATCAAAATTCAAGGCTGTATGCGACGAGATCGAGGCGGTTCACAACGAAAAAAAACAACCGGTGCTCGTCGGCACCATCTCAATCGAAAAATCCGAATTGCTTGGGGAAATACTAAGAAAACGCGGAATAACCTGCAGCGTATTAAACGCTAAATATCATGAAAAAGAAGCGGAGATAGTTTCTCAGGCCGGAAGGCTCGGTTCCATAACCATAGCCACTAACATGGCCGGCCGCGGAACGGATATAGTGCTCGGCGGAAACCCGGAGATGCTCGCCAAACAGCATATCGCCCAAAATCCCGAAGGCACAGAAGAATACAAGCATATATACGAAAAATACAAGGCCGAATGCGAAGCTGAAAAACAACAGGTCATTGAATCCGGCGGCTTATACATTCTCGGCACCGAACGCCACGAAAGCCGGCGCATTGACAACCAGCTGAGAGGCCGTTCCGGCCGCCAGGGCGACCCGGGACTGTCGAGATTTTTTCTGGCTCTCGACGACGATCTCTTAAGATTGTTCGGCTCCGATAGAATATCGGGCCTGATGGAAACGTTCGGAATGGAAGAGGACGTTCCAATCGAATCGGGCCTTGTTTCAAAGGCTATCGAAAGCGCCCAGAAACGCGTCGAAGCCAGAAACTTCGATATAAGAAAGCACGTATTGAAATACGACGACGTCATGAACAGCCAGCGCGACGCGATCTACAAGCAGCGTCAGACGATATTGCGCAGCGATGATGCGACGGAGATCATCCTTGAAATGTTCGAGGAACTTATCGAAAATCTTATCATCGCGTTTATCGACTTTGAAAAATACGAAGAGGAAAGAGATTATCCAAAACTTTGCGATCAATTCGCCAACCTCTTCTGCGTTAAGATCGAACCCAAAAAAATCGAACAGCTGACCCAGGCGGAGTTGTTCGACAATCTGCTCGACGAAGCCCGAAAAGCATATGAAATAAAGCGCGGTCAAATAGGCCCGGAAGTATTCGTCAAACTCGAGAAATTCATACTTCTTAAAATGATTGACGACGCGTGGAAAGAACATTTAACCGCCATGGACGACCTTGAGGAAGGCATCGGCCTTCGCGCGTACGGCCAGAAAGACCCGCTGGTCGAATATAAGATCGAAGGAACCCAGATGTTCGAAGAGATGATAGACGGCATAAAACAAAGCGTCGTCGAAATGATCTTCAAGCTGCAACCCGTTAAGAACGTCGAAGAGGACCTGGAACCCGAAAAGCCGGTTTACTTCACCAATAAAGACGATTCAATAAGCGATAAAAAAACGGTCAGGCGCGACGCCGCTAAGGTCGGAAGAAATGACGACTGCCCGTGCGGCTCGGGTAAAAAATATAAAAAATGCTGCGGCAACAAGTAACGGGTATATCGGCCCCGAATAAAAAACCCGGGAGAGATAAAATATATGTTGAAAAAATTTAAACCGATGGTTTGTCCCGCTTCGCTTTTAATATTTCAAACCCTCGCAGCCGCGCTTTTTTTCACGCCGGCTCTGGCCATAAACGAATCTTATAATCCCCGTACGATGGAAAAGGCCAATTCCATCATCAGCGGCGCCGAAGCGGAGATATTAAAAGGAAACGCTAAAACCGTAAATTACGAAGAGCTCATATCAGGATTAATGCTTCGCAAAAAAGCATATTTCGCCGGATCCGACACAAGCGACATCGACGCCAAAATCTACGAGGCGAATAAAAGCATAATAGCTATCGATCCTAAAAATTATACGGCCGAGGCCGAAATACTCGAACATGAGATCGATATTGAAAAATTTGACGGTCTGCTTGAAAAAGCCGCGGCGATAGTCCGCGACAACCCCGCCAGCTTTAAATGCAAACTCCTGTATGGGCTTCTCCTCTATTACAACGCCGAATTCGACGCCGCCATCATGGAAATAACCCGCGGAATATCACTGACGCCGGCCGGAGAAGACGGCGTCATCGCAAAATACAAAAAAGTGCTCTCCAGCGCCAACAAATACTCCTCTCTCGTGAAAAAACTTCGTCCCGAACCTTCCGGCGAACCGAAAACAGCCGAAGAATGCTTTCAGCTGGCCGAAATATTCCTTTCACGCGAAATGATCGCGCACCCGCAAAACATTGCTAAGGGAATAAGTTATCTTAACAAAAGCATTGAAAAAAATGAAAACTTCGTTCAGGCTTACGTCCTTCTGGGAGAGACCCTCGGCGACGTAAAAAAAGATTACAAAGAGGCAATGAACGTTTTACGCAAGATCGACAAAATAACCACATCCGGACCTTACTCGAAAAAAGCGCGCAATCTTTCCCAAAAATATTATAAGCTTAACATGGCCGCGCCATCCGGTAAAAACAGAAAATAAACGGCAGCTTACATGACATCACGTAAACCGGGATACATCCAAAAATTCTTATATTGCTTATTCGTCGCGGCCGCCCTTACTGTTTCACATCAGACGGCTTTCGTCAGGTATGCTCCGGCGCTGGCGGATGTTTCGCTTATTAACCAGCAGGATTCATTTTACTGGTATCAGGAAGCCAAATATCAGGCCGTTAACCGCAAGAACTATGAAAAAGCTCTCGAGCAATGTGAAAAAGCCCTTAAGCTCAACCCGGATAACCAGCACGCCAAGTCTTTAAAATCATGGCTTTCAGACCGTATGGAAAAACTCGCCGCGGCTAAAAAGCTCAAGGAAGAAATGGCTGAGACGCCTAAGCTGACTTCTCAAACAGCGGAAGTCGAGGCCGCCGCCGAAAAAAAAACGTTGGAAGCTCCACCGCCGCTTTCAGACGCTGAAGAGCTGGAAAACAACATCAATTATTACCAGGGCCTCAAGAAGCTTTCGGAAGGCAAATTCGATGAAGCCAACGATATGTTCAAATCGGATATCGTCGATAACCCGGATCGCCTGGAATCATGGTTTTACGTTTTCAAATACGCCAAAGACAACGGAGACGAAAAAGCCGCTCTGCAGTTTTTGAAAAAGTTGCGCGAAAAGATACGTAACGCTCCCAAAGGCTCTATTTCAAAAGAGCTTCTGGCCAGCATTTATAATCAGTGCCAGCTTTATCAGGAAGAAGCGATCCTTCAAAAAGGCATATACAAGCATAATTCAGAGATCGATATTAAGAACAGCATCAAAGGCGGCTTCGACTGGAAAGCCATCTCCCTCATACCCGAAACTTCCGAGATATTCATCAATCGCAAGATATTAGCGGCTATAGACATCGAAAAACTTAAAGAAAGCGGCTCTATTCCCAGAAACTTTTCAGGGGACGCAAAAAATTTCAAGATCGACATGAACGGCCGGGTCGCCGCCGACCGCGACAGTTTCCGTAAAAAACCAAAGATCGAGATCCCCATATTTGCCACCGAAGCCTCTCAAAAAATCAAAAACGATGTTGAAAAACTTCTTTCAGATGGAGATTATTACGCTTTCATAGGCGTTTATGAACGCGCCGAGGCATTTTATAACGAGGCCCTTACCCGCGACCCGAAATCGCCTATAGCTAACAACGCCAAGGGCATTGTATTAAAGGTAAAGGGCCACTATGACGAAGCGATAAAATATTTCAGACGCGCCATTTCCTACGACCGTTCCTACGTCGAAGCCTATAATAACCTCGCCACCGTATATTCCGAACGCGAAAATTTCGAGGAAGCTCTGAAACTGTTTCTGGTCGCTCTTAAGTTAAGTCCGCGGGAAGCCGGGATACATTACAATATAGGCATAATGTATCATAAACTCGGAAGGCTCGATCAGGCCCGCGAATATTTGATGAAGGCCATCGAAATAAGCCAGACTGCGGATCCGGCCTATTATTATCAGCTCGGACAGGTCAATCTTAAAAAAGGCAACAGGCGGGAAGCTTATAATAACCTGAAAAAAGTTTCCATGCTGGTAGATAAAAAATCTGAGATCTATCAGAAAGTCGTCGAAATATTAAGGACATTCGACCCTGAATAAAAAAATGCAAGGGACGCTGACGGGAAATATCAACATGACATCCAATAAAACCGGGACGGCCAATAAGTACGGCAAACGTGTTTCCAGCCTTACTCTTGCTCGCTTAGGCCAGTATCTTCACTTTTTAGATTCTATAGACGACGTCGGCGCCTTCAACATTTCCTCAAAAACGATAGGCGAAGCGCTGGATATAAAGCCGACCCAGGTCCGCAAAGACCTTTCTTTTTTCGGTGAATTCGGTCAAAAAAGCAAGGGATACGATATATTCGACCTGAAAAAAGTTCTAAAGGAAATACTCGGCCTCAATCAAACCTATAAAGCCGCTATAGTTGGCGCCGGAAACCTCGGCTCCGCCCTTTTAAACTTCAAAAGCCTTACCCAGTACGGTTTTAAAATAGTCGCCGTTTTCGATAACGACAAGAACAAGATCGGCATGGTCCACTACGGCCATAAGATCTACGACATAAGTTCGTTCAAGGAAATCGTAACCGACAACCGTATCGAGATCGGAATAATAACCACGCCGGCCGAGGCGGCTCAGGGCGTGGCGGAACTCATGTGTGAATCGGCGATTGGAGGCATAATCAACTTCACCACGAAAAAAATAAAGGTCCCGCCCTTCATAAGGCTTCAGGAAGTTGACCTGACGCTCGAGTTTTTCGCTATATCACACCATCTGAACTTAAAATAATTTTTTTTATTGCCGATAATATTTCACATGGACACTAAAAACAATATAACGCCGCAAAAACACTTCGCGTTTTTAGCCGGAGTTTTATTTTTGCTGCTCTGCTTTCATACGCTGGGCTGGTCTTTCCAGCGAGAATTGTACGCGCAGGATTACGACGAAGCCGGTTCTTACAACCCCGAGGACGAGAACGTTTCAGGCGACGTCGATCCCGGCTCCGCGAACGGCGAAGAATACGATAAAAAATATGAAATATACGTCAATATACCATCCTTCAACCTTCGCCTGATATCTTCGCGGGTGGTAGAAAAAAAATACAGGATAAGGGTCGGTTCGCCAAAGCATAAAACCGTTACCGGCGAAGGCGAAATAACCAGAAAATTCGCGCCTTCATATTTCCGCTATTCGGACGGGCCCCAAAAAGGCGAAATAATAAGATATTCGAATATTAAAAACAAATACCAGGGCCGCGTTATAAAACGCATAAAAATACCTTATGAAAAAATGAAGGGCCTCGAGATCGAGATCAACGGCGAAATAACCGGACAGATCTTTCACGCGACCACCAACCCCGAAACGCTCGGACATGCCTGTTCAACAGGCTGCATGGGGCTTTCGATCGAAGATATGCTCGACCTTTATAAACGGGTAGGCCCCGGAACAAAGGTAGTTATAAGCTATAATACGGTCGAATTCGTCGACGGCGTTTTTTATTTTTACGACGACATATACGGCCAGAACCCCGATCCTGAAGAAATGGTCATGAACGAGCTTTCGGCCAATGGAATCTCATACACGGACGAATTCGTCAAGACCATCGTAAAAAAAGGCAAGGCAAATAAAAAAGTCAATATTTCAGATGTCTTCGTCGAAATAAAGGAAAAGCTGGCCGTCGAAGAGCTGAAATAATAAAATTTAAACCGGTTTCCTCGCTAATGTTGCGTGAAAACAATTAAAATGTTATAATTATCTAATTATGGATACTAGAAAAAAAAGAATAATACTCGCGGTGTTAGACTCGATACTCGTAGCTTCTTCGCTATTGGTAAGTCTTTTCATAACATTTTATCTCGACCGCGGAATGATCCCTCCCCAATATTCTGAATATTCGCTTTTCGCCACTTTTATTTTCATAAAGATCTCAACTTTTTATTTTCTCGGAATGTATAACCGCATCTGGCGCTACGCCTCGATAAGCGACCTGATCAACATATTCAAATCCATCGTCGTGAGTTCGCTCATAATCATAACCTATATTTACTTTCTGCAGGGGCGCCTGCCGCGTTCGGTCATGGCGCTCGACATGTGCATAACCTTCTTTTTGATCGGGACTTCGCGCCTTTTATTCAGAATGCGCTATGAATATTTCCAGAAAAAAGCATCCGCGGACAGCCTGAAAAAGATATTCATCTACGGCGCAGGCGACGCGGGCGACATGATAATCCGCGAAATGCTCAAGCATCCGGAACTTGGATACAGGCCCGTCGGAATACTCGACGACGATCGCGACAAGCGCACAATGAAAATACATAACCTGCCAGTCCTCGGCGGTCGCGACAACCTGGACAGTCTGGTTCTGGAATACGGCATAGAGGAAATAGTAATAGCCATACCTTCCGCTACGGGCGAAGAGATGAAAATGATAATAGAGGCGTGCAACAACGCCAATATAAAAATCAAAACGGTTCCCGGCGTTTACGAACTTATAGACGAAGACGTATACGTTTCGCAGATAAGGGACGTAAAGATCGAAGACCTTTTAGGACGCGAACAGGTTGACCTGGATATCCATGAAATAAAAAACCAGCTGTCTTCAAAAACGATACTCGTCACCGGCGCAGGCGGTTCCATCGGATCGCAGTTGGCCCGCGAAATAGCCCGTTTCAAGCCTAAAAAACTTTATCTTCTGGGACGCGGAGAATACAGCGTCTTTAATTTAAGCAACGAATTCAACTCCGAATTCCCGGATATAAAAGCGGAATTCATAATAACGGACGTCCAGGACCGGACGAAGCTCGAAGACATTTTCTCGAAAAGAAAGATAGATATGGTTTTTCACGCCGCCGCGCACAAGCACGTCCCGCTCATGGAAAATAATCCCGACGAAGCCGTTAAAAATAACGTCATCGGAACTAAAAACCTCGTGGATATGGCCGAAAAATATGGCGCATCGACATTTCTGCTCATTTCGACCGACAAGGCGGTAAACCCCACTTCCGTCATGGGCGCCACCAAGCGCGTAGCCGAAATGTATATCCAATCGAAAGCGAACGTCTCGAAAACTAAATTCGTTGCCGTGAGGTTCGGAAACGTACTCGGATCGCGCGGCTCGGTAATACCTCTTTTCAAGAAACAGATCGAGGCGGGCGGGCCGATAACGGTCACGCATCCGGAAATAACCAGATACTTCATGACCATCCCGGAGGCCGCGAAACTAGTCCTTCAGGCATCGGTAATGGCCGCCGGCGGAGAGATATTCATACTTGATATGGGTAAACCCGTCAAAATAGTAGATCTGGCGAACGATCTGATAAGGCTTTCAGGTCTCGAACCCGGCGCCGATATCAAGATCGAGTTCACGGGCCTGCGCCCCGCTGAAAAGCTATACGAGGAGCTTCTTACCGCGGAAGAAGGCACCAGAAGGACCGTACATAAAAAGATCTTCGTGGCGAGAAAGCAGGAAATAAACGCGGAGATACTGGAACGCGAGATACAGGCCCTTGAACGTTACGCGAGAACCAATAACCCGTACAAGATAAAAGAGAAACTGATTCATATCGTCGGAAGCTATAAGCCCGAGGTCCTCGAACGCAGGAAAAAAACAAGAAAAGAAGGCGAAGCGGGAGCTAAAAAATCCGACGACAGAGTAATAAAATTCAGGGCTTCCTAAACAAGCGCCCCGCAAATCTTTTCGCACGCCGATTTAACTCCCGAGCATACCGCGGCGCCGAATTCGACGGATAAAGGCTGGATCCCCGCTATCACGACTTTCATTTCAGGCATCCTGTTCTTCAATATAGCTATAAATACGGAAAGCGGTATCGAATGAGTGGACGCCGTTTCGTTAGACGGCAGCGACCTCTCGTCAAAAACCCTAACGAAGCCTGGCTTCACCGACACGTCGTTAAAATCGGCGCAATCGATAAAAATAAGAGTGTCGGGGGAAAAGTCCATTATCTCTTCAAGATAATTTTCAGGAACGGTCATGGCGTCTATTATCAGGACGGATCGTCCGCTATCGGCATATTCGATAACGCTGCGCTCATCAGTGGACTCCCCGCGCTTTTCAAATAAAGCCGCAACGGCGAGCGTGCCGGCCGCGTCATCGCCCCGATCGGGATTTCCGATACCGCATATGGCGCATTTTTTTGAGGATGAAAAAGTCGATCGCAATTTTTCTATTTCCATAGCATTCTATATTCCGAATATATTTTTTATGGCGCTTATTATCTTCGAGGACGCCATTCCGTCGCCGAAGCAATCGGACCCCTTCGCCATCTGCTCGTACTCGCTATCGGATCCGAGAAGTTTGTTGGCCGCGGCCGTTATCCGGCCGGGATCGCTTCCCACCAGGAGTCCGCATCCGCATTGTATTATTTCCGGGCGCTCCGTCAGTTCGCGCATGACAAGAACCGGCTTTTTAAGAGTTACGGCCTCCTCCTGAATGCCGCCCGAGTCCGTCAAAATGAAAAAGCTTGAATTCATAAGAGTCACAAATTCAAGATATTGCATGGGCTTTTCAAGGATTATCCTTTCATGCCCCGCGATATTTTTTTCCACTACGCTTTTAACGTTCGGGTTGAGATGAACAGGATAGACGATTACGGCGTCCTCATTCTCCCTGACGATACGAAGGAACGCCGCGCACATTGATTCGAGAGGCCCGCCGAAGTTTTCACGGCGGTGAGCGGTAACCGCTATGATCTTCTTCCCGCCGGCCAGGGCTTCACGGATCCGCGGCGAACTTATATCCACGGCCTTTTTTTCAAGGATATATCCGAGAGCGTCCACGATAGTGTTTCCGGTAACAAAAATATTTTTATCCGAAATATTCTCGCGCAAAAGATTTTGACGGGCGAGAGACGTAGGCGCGAAATGAAGGGACGCCAGAACGCCGCAAAGTCTTCGATTGATCT
>CAZJFS010000175.1:0-9104 GCA_964545075.1 uncultured bacterium | reverse complement strand
CCCGAGGAATTCTCGGCCATCAACATAATCGGATATACCGCTTCCATATCTTTAAAAAATATACTTCTTAAACAGCGCGCCAACGAGTCTGCATGCGATGCGCATGAGAAGAAACGCCACCTGGCGAGAAATTCGCGCAGGACTTCGGACATACTCGAACTCAGCTCGAAACTTTCATCGGTCAGCACTTATGACGGAATCCTAAGCGAGGTCCTTAACGCATATTCATCCATATTTTCAATCGAACAGGCCGCGGTCATGAACGTAAATAACCAGAAAAAGGAAATATTCATCGAGCACGCGATAGGCTTCAAATCATCGTTCGTTTCCGATTACCGCTCTCCCGAAGATCGCGGACTGATCGGCTCCTCCATCCAGAAAGCGACGCCCTACTTCAGGCGAGGGCCGATTGAGCGGACGCCGGAACTAGCCGTCATCCCATTTTCCGGAGTTTCCGGCCTGCCTTCAGGCGCCGTGGTCTTATACGACCGTTCATTAGAGCTTTTATTTTCAGAGGACGATTTTGAAACCATGTGGCTTATTTCAAACATCATGGCCATCGCGCTTAACGCCCTCAAGATAAAAAGCCTCAATACGGCGAGGGCCGCCGGCCGCGAAAGCGAAACCAAAAACCTCGAAGCGCTGCTTAATATAGTAGCCCCATCAGCCGGAATAAAAGGGGTTTTCGAGCGCTCGTTCGAAATATTGACGGAGCTCATCGGCCAGGTCTCATTTTCGGTGGCTTCCGAAGAATCCGAGGGAAAGCTCCGGTTCGCTTATTTTTATTCTCCAAAAGAAAGCGGCATTCACGCCGGCTATATTTCATCCGGCGACGCCTTTATAAAAAAAGCGCTCGAGTCTTCAAGCCCTCAGCTTTTCTACTGCGAGGAGGATATAAAGTTAGACGACGGCGCCTCGGCCGCGGGAACGATATCCGGAACTACGGCCGTCATTCCATTATCGTCGCCATCAAACCGGTTCGCCTATATAATAAGCCGGGTCCCTTCTGACTCGGTCGAAAAGATCAACGACCGCGACCTTCTGGCGCTGATAGCCAGAACTCTTGAAAAAGCGCTCGAATATGAGGCCGGTTACCGTGAAAGCGCCAGCAGGAATTATAATGAGACCCAGAACATCATAGCGAGAGAGATACAAAAAAAACTTCTGCCGCAATCGATAGTTTCGACGCCGAAATTTCAAATCGAGGCGTACTGCGAAGCCGCCATCCCCGTCGGCGGAGATTATTACGACATAATACATAACGAGGCCGGCAATACCATTTCCGTCCTGCTCGCCGATATTTCCGGGCGCGGAATTAATTCGGCCATGATAGCCGCAATGATACGGACCCAGATACACACCCTCATTAAAAATAATTTCGACGCTCGCAAGCTTCTGTACAACCTGAATAATCTCATTTGCGACGATATCGACCTTTATAATTTCATAACGCTTTTTTTCCTTCAGCTTTCCCTTACCGGCAACCGCGCCGCGTTCTGCAACGCAGCCCATAACCCCATACTTCATTATATAAACGACGGTCACAACGTAGTGGCCCATGAATCCAGGAATTCGCCGCTCGGCATACTTAAAAACATGGAATTCAAAGAAGGCATACTTCTTCTCGACTCGGGCGACATTCTTCTGCTATACACCAACGGGCTCGCCGAAATAAAAAATCCCGCCGGCGATTTTTTCGGACGCGAAAGGCTGGTATCTTTTATCCAGGACAACGCCGAACTCTCCGCTCGCGATTTCAAGGAAAAATTATTGAAAACCATATTCGAATATTCTAATAGCATACAACACGAGGACGATATAACCTTCGTGATAGTAAAGGTGGTCTGAAAAGTGTCAGGTTTCGAAAAAATTTTTATAACCAATGAGATATTGAGGGCTCTTTCAGGTTCATTCACCCTGAACGAGGCCTTTAAGAAGATTTTCATAATACTCGAGAACCATCTCGACGTTTCCGGCGCCGCCGTCGTATCCTTCGATACGGCCCGCAACGCGCTTGAAATACAAAACGGACTTCTTTACAAGATCGAAAAAAAGGACCTCGCGGCCCTGATTGAAAAAAACTCCGCCAAAATGACGGCCCGTGGCCAGAGCGCCTTCGACATAGCCGAGAACCGAATCCCTGACGAATCGCTTCCCGGATTTTGCTACGCGTTTTTTCCGCTTTTCGTCCATTCGGAATTGACGGGGCTCATGATACTCCACGGCAGGAACGAGTCCCTTAAGGTCAACAAGATCGACGCCAATCTTATAGAGGCTATAGCGTCTCCGATTTCGATGATATACGAACGTGAAAAAATTTTCCGTGAGACGAAGGATCAGAAAACGGGCTTTGAATTCCTTTACACGCTTTCAAATTCCATAAATAAAACGCTTGATACCGAAAGCATATTAAAAATTTCCGTCAAAACGATCTGTAAAAAATTCAAGGATATAATACCGGTTATAATGGTCTCGCGTGGAAGCGTCAAAATAATAGCGTCTGGTTCCGCGAAGTGCGTCGATATAAAATCCAATTTCAGCGTTATTCTGGATGAGATCAAAAACAACCTTAATGAGGACACCTCAGCCTTCAAGCTGCTGCTTGATTTTCCCGCCCCGAAATCGAAGGGCGCCGAGGAACAGCCGCTGCGGATAAACCTTAAATCCTCGCTATGGCTTTCGCTTAACTATAATAACAGCATCTGCGGTTACCTTGGCCTGTTTTCATCAGACGATTCGATCCAATCCATAAACGTCACGTCGATACGCTTCTTGACCCTCGCCTCCAACCAGATAATATCGGCGGTCGAAAATGCCAGGCTTTATAACGAGGTCGAACGCCTCGCGTCCATTGACGGAATGACCGGCGTCTTTAACTACCGTTATTTCTACACCCATATGTGTTCCGAGGTGCAGCGATCGAAGCGATATGAAACTGACATGTCAATCATAATGATCGATATCGACCATTTCAAGTCCTTCAACGATATGTACGGCCATCAGGCCGGCGACGAGGTCTTGAGGGAAGTAGGAAAAATACTTACCGCTCGCGCGCGCACGATAGATATAGTCGCCAGGTACGGCGGAGAGGAATTCATACTCGTGCTTCCTGAAACCGCCATCGAAGGAGCTCTGGAACTTGCGGAACGGATACGCGAATCAATCGAGACCAACGATTTCAAGGTCCATTCAAAAGAAACGGAACTAAGCCTTAAAGTAACCATATCGCTTGGCGTTTCAGCGTACATACCCGGAAACGACCCTGACGCCGACTCGCTGATAAAATCAGCGGACGATTCGCTTTATCACGCCAAGCACAGCGGCAGGAACAGAGTTTGTTACAATCACAACGGCGAGCTACTTCAATCCAGGAGAACGGCATGAAAGAAAACTACAAAAAAACGCTTGAAATTCTTCATGAGAACGAACAACTGAAAAAAGAGGTCGAATCGCTGAAAAAAAACATCGGCGAAACGGAAACCGACCTTTTCCGGAATAAAAAGGGTAAAAAAATGCTTTCCCTTTTGAACCACATGCTCGAAGACAAGATTCAGAACATGAATCTGGTCAACGACGTCATCGCCAACATAAACACCGTCGAAGACGTCGGGCTTATCTGGCAGGAAATGCATAAGATCATTCAAAAAACCATTGACTACGACTACGCATTCATGTTCCTGGCCGGGCGCAACGCCGTATATTTCCACTCCAAACGCCGCGTCGAAAAAAACTTCCTCGACTCGATGCTCAACCGTATCAAGGAAACCTATAAGGAAATGAACCCTTCTTACGACATAACCCACGTCATCGAGATCGTCAACCTTGAGGAAAAAAACAAGGCCGTCCTCCCGTCCTCGAAGATCGAATTCGTTAACGACCTCATATCAATGCCGCTCACCATAAAAAAGGAAACGTTCGGGCTGGTAACGCTTTTTTCGCACAAACCCCGCAAACTTCAGGAAGAACAGATAAATAATTTTCTCGTCATAATAAACAACGTCGTCGCGTTCATTCAAAACGCCATCCTTTACGAGAGCGTAGTTAACGCGCACAAATCTCTGGCGCGTAACGTTCAATCATTGAAAACCCTGCTAGACGTAACTCGGGCTATGAGCTCGGGCCAGATGAGCTACGACAAGCTTATCGATTATATCCTGGATATGGCCATCCTCGAGGTCGGCGGAGACGGCGGCGCTCTCCTTCTCGTAGATAAAAAGAACGACGAACTCTATATAAAATCCGGGCGCGGACTTCCCGAGGACGTCGACAGAAACCTCAAAATCAAACTCGGCACTGGAACCGCCGGAGCCGCGGTATTCGGCTGCTCGCCCATAATCTCCATACACGCATCGCTTTCGGCGCAAATATCCCCGAAGGATTATCAGAACTACACCATAAAATATTTTCCGCCCTTCGGCGACTATTCCGAACGCCCCAACGTCAGATCCGGCATCTCAGTCCCTATAATCTCCGCTTCCGGCGCCCTCGGCGTCATCAACGTCACCTCCTCCATCAAGGTGTTTCAGGAAGCCGACCTCGAGACGCTCATGCTTTTCGCCAACCAGGCGGCCAACACGATAACGGTATCCCAGCTCAACCTCGTCGAAAAGCAACGGATAAACGAGCTGGTAAAATTGAACGAAATAGGCAAGGCGCTCAACTCGACTCTCAAGCACGCGGAAATATTCAGGCTCGTAATGGACGCTCTGGCCGATCTCATAGAATTTTCCGTCGGTTCGTTCTTTATCGAGGAGGACGCCTCGAATTACAAGCTCAATATCATTTCGCAGGAAAATCTCGGCAGTTCCTCCATAGACAACGTCTGTTCCATCGTCATAAACGCTTACGGCGAAATGACGAAGAAAACCATTCCCACCGAAAACATTTCCATAGATTATGAAGTGTCCGAAGGCTATGAGGATATCGACATCAAAATGCTTCAAATAAAATCATTTCTCGTGGTCCCGCTCGTAATAAAAGGCCAGATTAGCGGACTTTTAAACGTCAACGCCACGGCGGAAAACGCCTTTACCGAAGATAACATGAGAACGCTTTCAACGTTCGCTTCCCAGGTCGCCGTCGCGATCGAGAACTCCCGTTCGTACGAGCAAATGGAGAAAAAGATCAAGGAAATGTCGATGCTTTTCGAAGTTTCCCGCACGCTTACCTCGACCCTCGACCTCGACAACGTTTTGGAGCTCATCGTTTCCATATCAGCCCAGCTCATGGAGGCCAAGGTCGCTTTCCTCCGCCTTCTGGACGAAAACACGAACGAGCTTATCGTAAAGGCCTCATACGGCATGCCGGACAACTATTTCAAGACGAGGAAAATGGCGGTTAACGAAGGAATTTCAGGCATCGTAATCTCGACCAAGGAACCGGTGGCGATCTTCAACATAAGCGAATCGCCAGAAGTCAAGGATCAAAGTTATCTGAAATCGCTCGGACTCGTATCCATACTTTCCGTCCCGCTTATAGTCAAGGACCGCGCGATTGGCGTCATCTCCTGCTTCTTTAAAAAGCACCACCACTTTTCCCAATCAGAGATAACGCTTCTTCAAACGCTGGCTTCGCACGCGTCCGTCGCCATCGAGAACGCCAAATTATACGGCGACATGCAGAAGAACTATACCAGCACGATAACGGCCCTCTCCGCCGCGATCGACGCGAAGGACCATTACACCCACGGCCATTCGAAGAACGTCATGGAATATTCCGTGGCCATAGCCCAGCAGCTCAAACTCACCAAGGACGAAATTGAAACCATACGATTCGCCGGACTTTTACATGATATCGGCAAGATAGGCATATCGGAAGTCATACTTCAAAAGAAAAGTTCGCTTACCGACGACGAATTCGGCGTCATTTCAAACCATCCAAAGCTCGGTATGGAAATAATGAACAAGGTGGATTTTTTAAAGAAGATTTCGCCTCTGACTTACCATCATCATGAAAAATATGACGGAACTGGCTATCCGGATCATTTAAAGGGCGACGACATACCTCTCGGAGCCAGGATATTAAATCTCGCCGACAGCTTCGACGTTATGACGACGTCAAGAACCTATAAGACCGCCATGTCCTTCGAAAACGCCATCGTCGAAGTCGAACGGTGCTCGGGCACGCAGTTCGACCCGAAGGTCGTCGATGCTTTTAAAAACGTCATTAAAAAGCTCAAAATAAAGGATATGGCGTCAAACGCGAATATCGCCGACCTTATAGCCGCGGCCAATCTCAATTTCAGCCTGGAAAGCGATGAGCCCGCGCCCGACGCGAATGTATCGAACGTCGACGCGACTGAAAGCGACTCGAATCAATCATAAATTCAAAATCTGAAAAAGCGCGCCGCCTGATTGATAACCGAGGCGGCGCGCTTTCGTTTTTATCTGGAGTCGGGAGTTCGGATTATAATATGCTCTTGCCTTCCATTTCGGCCGGCTGCTCAAGCCCCATTACCTTCAAAATGGTCGGAGCGATATCGCATAACTTTCCGCCGGAAATGAGTTTCGCGCTCGGAAGCCCTTTATCGAATATGACGAAGGGCACGTCAAAGGTCGTATGTTCGGTGAACGGTTTTCTCGTTTCGTAATCTATCATCTTCTCGCTGTTGCCGTGATCGGCCGTAACGAGAACGGCGCCGCCGGTGACTTCATGAAATCGCTCTATCACGCGCGGCAGGCACTTGTCTATGGTCTCGACGGCCTTGACCGCCGCTTCGACGATGCCGGTATGCCCGACCATATCGCAGTTGGCGTAATTCAAAACTATCAGGTCGAATTTATTCTCGCCGATCTTTTCCAGCAGCGCTTCGGTAACTTCATACGCGCTCATTTCCGGCTTCAGGTCATAAGTGGCGACCTTGGGCGAAGGGATGAGAACTCTCTCCTCGCCGTCGAAGAGCTTTTCCTCGCCGCCGTTAAAAAAGAACGTCACATGCGCGTATTTCTCCGTTTCGGCGATCCTGAGCTGCTTCAGCCCATGGCGCGAAATTATCTCGCCAAGGATATTTTTAAGCGCACGGGGCTTGAAAGCGACCGGGAACGTATATTTTTCGTCATACTGGGTCATCGTGACGTAATGCAGCCCCTTCAATACCGCGGCGCGGTCGAAATCGTTGAATTCGCCGGCTGGCTTGTTGATGGCGAGCGATATTTCGCGGGCGCGGTCGGACCTGAAATTAAAAAATATGACGGCATCGTTATCCGCTATCGTTCCTACGGGTTTTCCGCGGTCGTCCACGGCGACCTTCGGCTTTATAAATTCATCAGTCTCGCTATTTTTATAGCATTCATCCATCATCTCGCAGACTTTTTTGCCGTCGAACTTTTCGCCGAAGCCGGACGTCATAGCGTCATACGCGAGTTTTACCCGGTCCCATCGTTTGTCGCGATCCATCGCGTAATAGCGCCCGATAACCGTCGCTATGGCCCCGACCGAATTTTCGGCCATGAATTCGCTCATCTGCTTAAGATAGAAGCGGCCGGCGTTCGGAGACG
Organism: uncultured bacterium; assembly: GCA_964545075.1. GTDB lineage: Bacteria > Muiribacteriota > UBA9980 > UBA9980 > UBA9980 > DAOPXV01. The sequence continues at coordinate 1,608 of CAZJFS010000175.1, read as the reverse complement.
TATCGCGGCCGTCCATGAAAGCGTGAAGAAAGACCCGCGACAGGCCTTTTTCTTTAGCGAGTTTGAGTATGGCGTAAACATGATCGATGTGCGAATGAACGCCTCCGTCCGAAATAAGTCCGAGCAGATGAAGCGCGCCGTTTTTAGACTTCGCGTGCTCGATGGCGTTTATCAACGCCTCGTTTTTAAAGAATTCACCCGTCTCGATATTTTTGTTTATAAGCGTGAAATCCTGGTAAACGATTCGGCCGGCGCCGATATTCGTGTGGCCGACCTCGGAGTTTCCCATCTGCCCTTCGGGAAGCCCGACCGCCATTCCCGAGCTTTTAACCAGCGTGAAAGGAAATTCCTTCTTCACGTAAAGCCTTGAAATCAAATCGGTTTTAGCGAGCCTTATGGCGTTTCCGTCCTCGCTGTCCGTATATCCAAAACCGTCGAGAATAACCAGCATTACCTTTTTTTTGATCTGCGTTGACATCTATATAAACCGCCTTAAATTAAAAATTTTTCTTCACTTTAACGCCCACTGAAGAGCCTTCGGTGTTGCTTTCTTTTACGTCAAGGTCCATATTCTGGTTGACTTTGTAGTTAAATTGATAGTGCTTCACTTTTTTATCCACGTCTTTTTCCTTGTTCTGGGTATAGTTTACGAACAGCTTATCGTTGACGTATTTGCCGACGGACACGCTCTGTTCGATCTTACCGCCTTTATCCGTCGTCCCGCTGGTTTTCACTGAAAGTTCATCGAGCTTCAACGCGTCCTTCACCTTGTTTTTGACGCCGCCCAGAAGCTGTTCCTTCTGATAGTCGCCGTACATTTTCGCGGGCATGGAAGCCGCGTCCTTTGAATTAAGGGAGGTTTGCGCCTGTCCGGTAGTTAAAAGGGCCGTTATTTCAGGCTGCGTCAGCGGCGGCTGGCTGGTTAAACTAAACAGCGGATTAGATGTGCTTCCGGAAACATTGAGTTCGATCTTGAAAACGTCTATCTTGGTCTCGCCCTTTATTTTAAAAAGCGGATCGAACATCGGGTTATCATTGAATTGAAGCTTGCCTTCCGTTATCTTGAATTCCTTGTTGTTGAACATCGCGTTTCCGCGGACGGTATCCATCTGGCCGGTATAAACGAGATTGCCCTTAGCGGATTTCAGCGTGAACTTTCCCTTTATCTCGGCATTGACGAAGCTGTTTGAAAGCCATACGTTCTTGTCGGCGAATATTATGACGTCAAGTTCGATCGGCCCTACGCTTAAAGGCTCGCGTTTCGCCTTGAAAAGTTCCGGAGAAAGCTCTATCTTGCCTTTGGTTATCTTAAAAGAACCGTAAAGCCTTGGTTTGGACACATCGCCCTTGAGGCCTAGCTTCGCGTTTCCTTCGAAGGATGAAGTCTTTCCGAAACCATGTTTCAGGTCTTTGCACTCTATTGAAAGATCGAGATAAAGAGGCGCGCCGCCATGGTTTACTTTGGCGCCGCCGCTGACCTCCCATAGCGAATTTTCGACTTTGAGCGTCCCTTTTTTTACCTTCACGTCATAGTTGCGGGACTCGAAGGCGAGATTGAGATCCGATATGGTCTCGTTCATTCCGAATAGTTTTATCGTCTTCGCGTTT
>CAZJFS010000174.1:0-9161 GCA_964545075.1 uncultured bacterium | reverse complement strand
TGCATCGTCCCACTTGTCATGCTCTATAATCTGCACGACGTAGAGGCGTCTTATGATCAGAAGAACGAAAAGGCAGGTTATCGCGCCTACGAACACGAGCCTTCTTTTATGAACATCAAGTATGTCTACAAAGTTATAATACATTTTCTACTGCGTTTTAAGCGCATTTTCGTTCGTCGCGCCATAATAATTCTGAAGAAGCGAAACATACTCCACCCTTGTAGGAAGGGTCATCTTGAGCTTTCCTTTCGCCATCTCCTCGATGCGGTTTGTCGCCGAAAGCTTCGCGCGTTCGGCCATCAGCTTGTCGTGTTCCTTTAAAATATCTTTGTATTCGTTAGAAATTTTATTGAGACCGACCTTTATTTCAACCATTTTGACGAATGACCAGACGTAAGCGAGTATCATTGTGCAGAAAAGTACCGCGATAAGCATGTAAAATAGCACGACATTCTTCCTGCCTTCCGAAATTCTTCTTATGTATAATGGTTTTCTGGCTATCACTATTTCCTGATTGTCCATTTTTATCGTCCGTTTTTAATTAAATTATTTCGTATATTCTCATTTTGGCCGATCTGCTTCTCGGATTGGCGCGCATCTCAACGTCGCTTGCGGTTAACGGTTTTCGAGTTACCGAACGAACTCGAGCGCGGTGATCGCATCTGCATACCGGAATAGATGTCGGACAGACGCAATCTTTGCTTTGATCCACGATGAATTCTTTGACGCGCCGATCTTCGTTCGAATGGAAACTGATCATAAAGAGCATTGAGCCGGATGGAAAAAATACCGGCGTCTTTTTCAACATCTCTTCGATATTTTTAAATTCGTCGTTTACGAATATGCGAAGCGCCATGACAGCTTTCGTCGCGAAATCTATTTCCATGCGAATGGACGGATGCCGTTTATAAACGCTTCTTACTATTTCCGCAAACTCGCTGCATGACTTTATTCTCGAAGCGGACCTGCGCTTTATTACAGCGGAAGATATCTCCCTGGACAGCCGCTCATCGCCTAAGTGATAAAAGATATCGGCCAGTTCGCCCTGCGAATAGGTATTTAAAACTTCTTCAGCGGTTTCGGAACCGGAAACGTTATCTATTCTCATGTCCAGCGATTCGGAATCATCGAAGGAAAAACCGCGTCCGGGAGCGAGCAACTGAAAGTTCGAAATGCCGAAATCGGCTATCGCGCCAAGACTGCTTTTTAAAATGGGTTCCGGTATTAAAGTTTCAAACGTGGAAAAATTTCCCTTGATAATTTGAAGGCGGCCTGAAGCCACATGATTTTGATATTTTGAAAGCCCCATCTCGCATGTTTTCAAATCAGCGTCGAGAGCGATTATTTTAAGCCATTCGTATTTTTCAAGAAGAGCCGCCGAATGGCCGCCGAGGCCGAATGTCATGTCTATGAAGTAGTTTCTGCCGCTAGCTTTATAAACTTTTTCGAGCATTAAAAAATTATCTATGACCGGCTCAAGCAGCACGGGTACGTGTCCGCCAATATGTTCACTTGTTTTTATCATAGGAAAAATTATACTACAAATCGTCAAATAAATCAATAAAAAAGTGTATTTTATATAAGTTTTCAAACATTAGCCTTCAATTATTTATTTTTCGATTTACATATCAGTGATAATGTGGTAGACTTTCATCGATGTTTCTAAATTGATACACGGTTGATTTTACCTTAAAAGGCTTTAAAAATGACGTCAGAAAAAGAAAAAACATATCGTCTCATATTTAATGCCGACAGGCGACCAGGGCTTTTGGTCAAACCCGAAGAAATGAAAATAATCGATGCCAATAACTCAGCGTGCGATCTTTTCTGCCTTATGCGCTCTGACCTAATCCTTTTAAGGCTTCCTGAAATAGCCGAAGAAGAGCTTTGTTACATTTTAGCTACATTTAATTCCTCCGCCGAGGATGACATCATCTCATTTAAATGTTCAAGACATTTCAAAAACATTTTCGAAAAAGAACTCGAAATCACATTAACCCGCATCAGGCAAGGCAATGAGACCACCATACATATTACAGTCTCGGACAGCCCTTCGGCAGCCGAACCAGGAGATTTATTATTCGAAAACTGCAGGGCAATAGTTGATCTCATACCCGAACCATTATGCCTGCTTAAAAAAAACGGCTTGATCCTGGACGCAAATAGCGCACTCGAAAAACTTAGCGGTTGGAATAGATCCGAATTAGTGGGCAAACACTTCACATTTTTCAGCCATCCTTCCGAACTCGAAAAGTTATTAGCCGATTTCAATAAGCTTAGCGACGGTGAAAATGTAACCGCCGAGATCAGATTCCTTACTAAATCAGGAAAATATATAACGGCCGAAACTTGCTCGACACCTGTCACGAAAAACGGCGCAATGGAAATGATAATAAGTGCCTGCCGGGATATTTCGGCGCGAAAAAAAAGCGAAAGCGAACTGAAAAAAAATGAGAGCAAACTAAGATCGATTCTTGACAACATGGACGACAGGGCATGGATCAAGGACATTAAAAATCGCTATGTATTCATAAATTCAGCTCTCGAAAAATATCTCGGCACAAAAGCGGAACATATCGTCGGAAAAAGCGATCTTGAAATTTTCGAAACTGAAACCGCCATTAAATTAATCTCGCAGGATCTTGAAATAGCAAACAGTAAGAAAAAGAAAAGATTCGAAACACTTGTAAAGCCACTCGGCGGCGTTGAAAATTATATTGAAACCGTTAAATCTCCGCTTTACGATCAGAATAAAAATATTATAGGCACGGTAGGAATAGCCCGCAATATCACCGAGCGAAAACGCGACGAAGACATCTTAAAATACAGACTTGAATGGGAAAACCTGCTTTTAAAGCTTTTGACCAAATTCACCGACGTAAAACTCGCGGATATAGACGGCGAGATAACTGCGGCATTAGGTGAAATCGGCAACTTCAGCGGAGTGGACAGATGTTACATCTTTTTATTCGACGAAAACATCACTATGATGTCTAACACCCACGAATGGTGCCGCAAAGGCATCGAACCCATGATATCACAAAACCAGAACATCCCCTTCTTTATCGATTCGTACTGGGGTAAAAAACTTGAAAAATTCGAGATCAATTATGTCGCCAACATCAAAAATCTTCCGCCGGAAGCCGAACACGAAAGGAAACTGCTTATGGCCGAATCGATCAAATCGCTTGTTTCCGTCCCGATAATATCCGAAAAAGCGCCTATAGGTTTCATCGGTTTCGATTCGGTCAGACATGAAAAAGTCTGGCCGGACGAAGATATTACAATGCTTAAAATCGTCAGCGAGATAATGTCAAATATTTTAATCCGTCAAAAAATTGAAAAGGAAGTCTCCATAATAAAATCAGAGCTCTTTGAAAAATCCAGTTTTCATAATTTGATCGGCAAAAGCCCGCAAATAAAAAAAATTATGGATATCATACCCATAGTTTCGGAAAGCGACTGCAACATATTGATCGAAGGGCCGTCCGGAACCGGAAAAAATCTCGTGGCCTGCCTCATCCACAAAGTATCGCCCAGAAGCTCCAAACCGTTCGTAATAGTCAACTGCGGCGCGATACCGGAAACGCTTCTCGAATCAGAGCTTTTTGGCTATACCAAAGGCGCTTTTACCGACGCCCGGAAAGACAAACCGGGAAAATTCGAATCCGCTTCGGGCGGCATCGTGGTCTTGGACGAGATCGGCGAAATGCCGCTTTCTCTTCAGGTCAAGCTTCTTCAGGTCATTGAAGAAAAAAAATACTCTCCGCTCGGATCAAACGAGATACGCAATGCCGACGTCAGAATAATAGCCGCCACCAATAACGATTTATCGAAAATGGTACGGGAAAAAAAATTCAGGCTCGATCTTTATTTCAGGTTGAAAATAGTCAGCATAAAAATGCCGCCGCTCATAGAACGCCGCGAAGACATTGAATTACTAACTAATTATTTTATTCAAATTCTGAACGATAAATATTTCAAAAATGTAACAAAAATATCTTCCGAAGCGCTTGAATTAATTATGAAATACGACTTCCCCGGAAATGTCAGGGAACTCCAAAATATGCTCGAATCCGCCTACGTTTTCTGCAACGGAACAACTTTAAAAAAAGAACATTTCCCCGAAGAATACACTTCATTTTCTAAAGCTTCCGCCCCGGCGGAAAAATCATCGACAGCCAAGGCGAATGTTTCTCAAAAGAAACACCTGAAAGACATCAGGAACGTCACCGAAAGAGACGCGATAATTCAAGCCCTGGAACTGTCCAATGGCAACAGGAATGAAGCATCCAAAAGTCTGAACATAAGCCGGATACAGCTGTGGCGCAAAATGAACAAATACAACATTTTTCAGGATTCACGCAAAACATAAAAATATGCGCAAACGTCGTCGGTGTTTCGCATAAGAAACATCAAATTTTCATAAAAAATACGCGCAAATATATAATCATCCAAAACGCAGCGGCATTGCTGTGTTTTTTTGTTATTCATTATCAGGTATGAAAATTGCACTATCACTAATCGCTTGATAAGGAGATAACATGCCAGAAAATGACAAGGATAACGCACACACGGAAGCCGATCCGCTTATCGATTCCCCGGTCGCGCCAATTGACGAAGCGTGCATCAGCTTTCTTTCCAGCATAAGCCATGAAATAAGAACGCCATTAAACAGTGCGATCGGTTTTACTTCCCTGCTCTCAAAAACCGTCCTTTCAGAACAGCAAACCCAATTTCTGAATTACATAAAAACAAGCAACGAAATAATCGCCAAACTTATAAACGACATCATCGATTTCTCAAAAATACAATCAGGAAATATCGAATTTTCAAACAACGAAGTAGATTTAAGAAATACCGTTCATGAAATTTTTTCCATCGCCAATATCTTAGCTTTTAAACTAAACATCATACTCACTTACGCCATTGATGAAAAACTCAAACACAACGTAATCGGCGACTCGCTAAGGCTGAAGCAGGTCCTTTTGAACCTCATGTCAATAGCTCTAAAAACTTTTGAAGAACGCCAGCCCGCATCCAACCGGCGCATCAAGCTTGAAACTTTCATCCGGTACGCCGAAAATTCATACATTACAACTACTTTTTCAATAAAAACCGAGAAAGACGCGTCCGAGAATTACAACGCCATGGAAAACTGCGAGTTCAGCCTCCTGCTCTCAAATATGCTGGTCGAACTCATGAACAAAAAAAGCGGCGATCCAACATGCGGCGGCTGCGCTATAACGATTTCAAGAAATCAAAACAACGGTATAAATTTATCCTTTCAGTTATCCTTCAAAACGGGAAAAAGTTTTTTCCAGGCGGCCGAAAAGACTGACCGAGGCATCATGCGTAAAAAAAATTCGCCTGGGCAAAAACACACAATTCTAATTGTTGACGACGACCCGGTCAGTCTCGAACTCGTCAAAATAGTCCTTACCTCTAACGGCCATTTTGTATCGTTGGCCGCTAACGGACTCGAAGCCGTAGAGGCCTTTAAAAAAAATAACTTCGACATAATTTTAATGGACTCCCACATGCCCATCCTGAACGGATTCGAGGCAACAGCCGCGATCAGAAAGGGCGGTTTTACCAATCCGATAATAGCCTTAACCGCGAGCGTTATGAGCGAGGACCGCGAATCATGCCTGAACGCAGGAATGAGCGGCTTTATCGCCAAACCCATAGATCCCGACATTATCTGTTCGTCAATAGACGATTTCATAGAAATAAATAACCAGAAAAACTTCAGCGGCCTGGCGCCGGAAATCATGAAAAATTATAAGACGCCAATCGAATCAGAATCCAAAACATTTAACATCGAAATATTCCGCCGCACAGTCTCCGGAAAATCCCGCCTTGCTAAAGAAATAGTAAAAATTTTTTTTGATTCTTATCAAAAATTTATGGATGAAATACGCGACTCGATAATGCAAATCAACGCCGAAGCGCTTTGGAAAGCGGCCCATAGAATGAAAGGAACCGCTATAAACGTAGGAGCGGAGACAATGTCAGCTCTTTTTGGCCAGCTGGAGGAATTCGGAAGAAAAAATTATATATCCGGATATCAACACATTCTCAACTCGATAATTGACGAAATATCAAAGGAATACCAAAAATACCGTTTTGAAATACTTTCTCATCCTATAATCACTCAGACTGAACCCGAATTTTAATTTTTATATGGCCCGCTCGCGCTCGATCATATAAAAAAAATACAAGAGAAATAACAAGGAGTTGCAACGTTAAATGAACAAAATGGAAATGGTGAAACAAATCTCCGAAAAAACCAACCTTTCTAAGAAAGACGTCAAACGCAGTCTGGACACGACCTTGCATATAATTCGCGAAATGCTTCACAAAGGTGAAAAACTAACCCTGGTGGGTTTCGGGACTTTCTCGACGTACAAGAGAAAAGAGAGAATCGCCAGAAACCCCCGGACCGGAAAAAATATAAAGGTTAAAGCGAGAAAGGTCGCAAAGTTCAAAGCCGGAAAAGCCCTATCAATGATAGTCCACAGATCGAAGTAAAAACCTCTTAAAAAAGGTCCAGAGTATCGACCTGATTTTCCCTCGCCGAAGGATCTTTCTTTGGCGGGGGAATTATTTTATGAAGGATTATATAGTTCGGCTTCTCTTTACTCTGAGAAATTTTATATGAAATAAGGCCCATTGAATCCATTTCGTTAAGGCACATCAGAACGGTATTAAGGTCGTATCTGGTATTTTTTACGATCGTCGTAAAAGCTATCCAGACGACGCCAGTAGGATGAGCCATATGGCATAAAAGCATGTATATAACTTTGCTCGCATCAGAAAGGCTCCAGAAATAGCCCAGCTTGAAAAGTTTATTGGATATTTTCGTATTTCCGAGATCTTTTTCTTCGTCAGCCGAGTTTTGAGTATAATTACTAATAATAGAGTCATCGTTTTCGCATGACCATATACCGAGTTTCTTCTGACGGGCATTATATTCGATACGGGCCCATTCGTAAAAATCTATGTGGCAGGGCGGTACCGCAAAAAGTCTTGCATACCCGAGTTTTAAAAGCCTTAAATTAAGATTATAGTTATGGCCGCGTTTATCCTTATAAAATATAATAACCCGTTCGCGGTTATAAGTATCAAGTTTTTTAACCGGACAATATTCAACAAGGATTTCGCGTTCCTCTATAGCCTCTTTTACGAAATTTAGAACCTCGTCATAATAAGGAAGCCTGAAATCCGGGCAATCGATGCCAATAAGGCGTAATAACCTTCCCGATGAGGCATTGAGCGTGTCGCCGTCCACGACTTTTTCAATATATAATTTTTCAAGACTCATAAATTTTACACCGCCGGTTAAATTTCGTCGTTTTCCCTGCCGCTGGAATTCTTTGGAGCGTTTTTCCTTATTTCTTTTATCGCATTCGTATGCTCGATGAAGGTCTTTGAAAACACGTGGTACCCGTTAGGGCGGGCTACAAAAAAAAGAAAATCAGTAGCTTCGGGATTTAACGCGGCCAATATCGATTTTTTAGAAGGATTGCATATTGGCGCGGGCGGAAGCCCCTCGTGTTTATATGTGTTAAAAGGCGAATCGAGCTGAAGGTCGGACTTGAAAAGACGCGTTTTGCGGTTTTCACCCAGAATATATTGGATCGTGGCGCAGGATTCAAGACGCATCTTTTTCTTCAGCCTGTTATAAAAAACGGACGCTATCTTTGTCCGGTCAGCGTCATGCCTGGCTTCTTTTTCAACAAGAGAAGCCACTATAAGTATTTTTACAAAAGGAAGCCCTATCTTCTTTTCGTATTCAGGGATGCCTTCAGGAAGCTTGTTTTTAAAGCCTTTTACCATGGCTTTTATTATGTCATAAGCCTTCGCGCTTTTATTAAAAATATAGGTGTCGGGAAATAATATCCCTTCTACCGTATCGGCGTCAAATCCGGCCATTTTTAAAAATTCAGGCTTCGAAACCGCCTCTGAAAATTCTTCGGCTTTTAAAACATTATATGAAACGAGTCTTTTTTTTATTTCATCCGTAGTAAAACCCTCAGGAATCGTCACGGACATGTTTTGAGTGTCGCCGGCGACTATCTTGTGAATGATCTCCTCAAGCGTCAGATGAGAGCTCAGAACATAATCGCCAGCCTTTAACGTGTTAGCGTCAACGGTAAATTTGACCATAAAATAAAATACAAGCTGACTTTTAATAAGCTCGTTCTTATAAAGTATCTCGGCAATATCTGAAACATTCGAGCCATGAGCAATGGTAACGTTCTTATAAAAAGGCGTCGAAGAAACAGGCAATAAAAGCTGTTTTAAATAAAAAAAAGCAGCCACCGCACCTATTATCGAAATAAAAAACAAGATCGCTATTATCTTAAAAAAATTCTTCAAATTAAATTTTCATACCTTTCCGTATAAATTATTTTTTGACGCGGGATATGTGATACAGCCCAACTTTTCTGTAAAGAGTGGCCCTGGATATTTCAAGCGCTTCGCATACTTTTTCAAAATCCCAGTCATATTTCAAAAGCGCCGCCTTTATAAGATCCTCTTCCATTTTTTTTAGAGTTTTTATCTTTGTTTCACCGGCTTCTGGCCCGAACCGTCCCGAATCGTTTAGAATAGAATCCGGCAGATGGGTAAGTTCGTAATTCGAATCAATATCCGCAGACCTTCCCGCCAGATGATGCATCTCTCGCTCAAGAACAGCCTGTAGCTGCCTGACGTTGCCCGGCCAGAAATAGTTTTTTAAACCCTCAAGAAAACGTCCGCCTACATTGACATCTACACCCGAACCAAAAATATTCTTAGTCTCAAGCTTTATAAAGTAATTCACTATTTCGGAAATGTCCTCAAGCCTTTCGCGGAGCGGAGGAACTCTTATTTCAAATACGTTTATACGATAATACAGATCTTCCCTGAAATTACCTTCCTCCATCTCTTTCTGCATATTTTTATTGGTTGCGCAAATTATTCGCACATCCACTTTTTCAGGAGCCAGCGCACCGACCTTTACGATCTCGGAATTCGAGACGGCACGCAGCAGCTTGACCTGAGCATCCATGGACAGGTCGGCCACCTCATCAAGAAAAAGAGTTCCGCCGCTCGCGACGGAAAATTTCCCAAGCGAACCTCGGGATGAAGCCCCGGTAAAAGCGTTTGGAACA
>CAZJFS010000173.1:0-9204 GCA_964545075.1 uncultured bacterium | reverse complement strand
ATACCTTACCTTCGCTTTTACCGGCCTCGGCGGCCTTCTGGCGGCCTTTTTCTTTTTCTCGCTGATATTATACGGAAACGCGCGAATCGTTTTCGGACACGGCGGCTTTCAGGCTATATTCACCGCCTGCTTTTATTCGTTCCTCGCGGTGGCTCTATATCTGGCTCTTCCGGTCCAGCTGCTATCGTTTTTATTCATCCCTCCCGAAGCGGAATACTGGTTCTCCATAATAACGAGAAGCGTCATTATTTCATATTATCTGCTTCTTTTAATAATAGCGACCGGAAAGATTTTCGAGCTTTCCGTCGTAAGAAGCGTGATATCGGTTTTCGCCGTATTCGCCTACGCCATATTTTTCGTCATTTCAGCCATATATATAGCCAGGACCTGCAGTATTCCTCTATTTTAATCGAAGGCCAAGGAGTTTTAGATGAAACTTAAAATCGCGATCTGCCAGACATTCCCTAAGCTGGGAAACTTTTCCAGTAATATCGCCGAACACGCCGCAATGATAAAAAAACACGACGGATGCGACGTCGTTTGCTTTCCCGAACTTTCCGCCACCGGATATTTCGTAAAGGACTTAGCTTATGATCTCGCTTTGACGCGAGAGGAATTTTCGAACGAGCTCAACGCGCTGACATCTTATAAAACGATGAAGCCTTCGATAATAGCCGGATTTTCAGAAAGAGCCAACGGCCTTATATATAATTCGCTGTTCGTAGGAAGCGGAAACGAATGCTATTCTCACCGCAAGATCTATCCGCCGACCTACGGAATATTCGATGAATACAGGTATTTTTCATGCGGAGAGCAGATAAACCCCTTCACGCTTAAAAACAACGTCTCCATAGGCGTTTTAAACTGCGAAGACGCATGGCACCAGGCCCTTCCTTATATTTATTCCATGTACGGCATAGACCTTCTCTTCATTTGCGCCGCATCGCCGGCCCGCGGCGTTTCCGGCAATTCCGAAGGCTCGCCCTGGAACGTAAAACTCTGGCAGCGGCTGATATCAGCGTACGCCCATCTTTACGGTCTTTACATAATTTACGTAAACCGCGCCGGGATCGAGGACGGAATAAATTTTTCAGGCTATTCGTGCGTCGTAAACCCCCTCGGAGATATAGTCGAAACCCTCGCGCCTTTCGACGCCGACGAAAAGGTCGTCGAGATCGACATAAGAAAGGCGCGCCTCGAAAAATCCCAGAATTGCTACTTAAAGGAAGACGATCCGTTTTTAACGTTGCGCGAACTTAAAAGAGCGTTGGACATAAGAAGGGAGAATTTCAGATAAATGAAAAATCACGATTTAAAAATGCTTGATATCGACTGTAAACTCGTCATAGATATTTTAACGCGTTTTATCAAAAACGAGGTCACCAAAACCGGCATGTCAAAAGTAATACTGGGTCTCTCCGGCGGGATAGACTCTTCGCTCGTCGCGTTTTTATGCGCCGAGGCGCTGGGCGGCAAAAACGTTCTTGGAGTGCGCATGCCGTACAAAAGTTCGTCTTCCGAAAGCCTCTCGCACGCGGAAGAAGTAGCGAAAAAAGCCGGAATCGAATATACGACTTTCGACATAAGCGCCACCTGCGATTCATTCATGGCTTCCTCGCTCGCGGCGAATACTATTGCGGCTAACTTTTTAAACGAAAGCGTCAGGATTGAAAATGAAAAGATATCCATGGAAAAAACGATAACCCCTACAAGCCGCGGAAATATAATGGCGCGCGCCAGAATGCTCACGCTTTATCACCTTTCGGCCGCGACCGGCGCCATGGTCGTTGGAACGTCCAACAAAACCGAGCTGATGCTCGGCTACGGAACCCTCTGGGGAGACCTGGCCTACGGCATCAATCCCGTAGGCGACCTTTATAAATATCAGGTCAGGCTTTTAAGTAAGCACATTGGAGTTCCGGACGCGGTTATCGCGAAAAAACCTTCCGCCGACCTTTTTCCCGGCCAGACCGACGAGGGAGATCTGGGTTTTTCGTATGAAGAGCTCGACAGGGCGCTTTACAGGATAGTCGACTGCCGCGAGGACCCGCGTGATCTGGCTAAATCAGGTGAAGTAGCGCCGGAGCTCGTCAATTTCTGCTTGAAAAAAATAACTACGATGCAATACAAAAGACAGATGCCGCTGATAGCGATGGTCTCGTTCAGAACCATCAATCAGAGCTTCAACTATCCGCGCGACTGGGCGCTTTAAATATTAGATAAAAGGCTTATTCATTATCCGGTTTAAGATGGTATATAGGAAAAGTGCCGTGACCCTTTGCCAGAGGTATCTGTCCGACATATTCGCATTTGAATTCACGGATCGCCTCCGCCGTGGCCATGGCGGCAAACGCCTGGCTTGAATACACGTGACCTACGGGTGTTATCGGTTCAATGCGCGCCGCGTAAACCACGTGCGTCCCGATGTAGTTTAAATGATCCGTAACCGGATCGATAAATGAATATACGGGTCCGGCGTGCAGGGCCATCCTGAAATTAAGGCCTTCGGGAAGATTTTTTTCCTCCCACTTCGTCTTATTGACCATTTCACAGAGTTCAAGAGAAAAAAGGCCGGCGTCACGGACGCTTGAGAAAACGAAATAAAGGCCGTCGCCCCACGTTTTTTTCATGACCGGAGCGTGCTTGGAAGACGAAGTCAGCTTTCCTATGGCGCCAAGAAACTCGCTTATAAAAAACGGTATCTGCGTTTCGGTCAACTGCCTGAAACGGTAAAGATCGGCAAACAGAAGCGCCATTATCTTAGTATCTAATTTGCCCTGCTCCGATACCCGTTCAGGCGAAGGCGCAACATCCGGCGGCGCTATTTTTTCGTAAATTCGCGGAGCGCTTATTTTCATCAACTCGTTTATATCAATAAGCTCGAAATTCATTCCAAGCGAGCTGAGCTTTTCAACGAAGCTCGAAGTTCCGCCCGGGCCGTCGCCCGTTTTTTTATCCCAGACAGCCATGGAAACCGTATTCGTGCCTATTTGAGCCGCCTTCATCCGCGCCATGCCGATGAGAAGATGGTTTGAATATTCGTACGATATGCCTTCTTCCTCGAACATGTTCTCCGACGCCGTAAACACCTGAGCGGCTTTTTTGAGCGCGGCATTGAACCGCCCGCCCCATTCCGCGCCTTCTATAACGTCAACGCTGTTTTTCATGAACTGATATTTATCGTAAGGCAAAACGATATGCGATTCGGCGCCTCTTTTTAAAAGTGCTTCTATGAAAAGTATGTCGGAGCCGCAGGCCGCGGATGAAAAACCGAACCCTGCATTTACCTCAAAAAGCCTCTGGCTGATCGAGTTATAAACCGCCTGCTCAAGTTCAGGCGGAAATCTGGGAACGCTTCTGCCCGGCCTGTCTATCATATGACCGCTGAAAACCACGACCGACGGAATTTTAAAGCATTTATTTATTTCGCTTATCACGTCCGCGGAAACTTTAAGATGTTCCATGATGAAGGATGCGTTCCGTCTGGTAGAATTCAGATTCCCATAATGCCCCGCTCCGCATTCGCCGGCCTTTTCATACCACTCGCGGGCCTGTTCGAATTTTTCAATTATCAGCGAGGCTTCCCCGAGCGTCGCCAGCACCCAATATGCGCTTTCATCATAAGAACCGTCAACTCTGTCTTTCCTGAACTTTTCACATTCCGCGACGCATTTGGGATAGATATCCGAAGCTATCTCTCGCGCGATACGCTTTAGTCCCATCATAAGCGCGACCGTCGCGGCGTTTATTCCCGGCCAGTAACCGCCCGTATTTTTATACGCTGTATCATAGAGTAAAAATGCCATTTTCAGATGTTCCTGGCGCTCGCGAAAGCCTTTTTCACCCGCGGCCAGATCTTTATGCGTTCTGGCTAAAAGCCCCGTCGTTTCCTGATCTTCATGTCCCTTTTCACGCAACCCCGTCAGAATCTGGTTCGCGCTTTCGGCGGCGCCGCTTCTGGCAAGAGCAAGAGCTGTAAGCTGAAGCATGCGAACGTCGTCGGCGAAGTGTTTAATGCCTTCCCTCAAAACATCATAGGCGAGGATCGGCTCCGACAGCTTTAAAAAAACGTTTCCAAGCTCGTAATAAAGCTCGGCGCTGCCGCTCCAGAGAACATGGTCGTGTTTTTGCCACATAAGTATAAGGGCGGGCATGTCTCTTTTTTTTGAATATTTTTTTATATTTTCTAAATTTTTCGATATTTCGCGAGGGTTGGAAACGGCAAGGTCGTTTGTTTTTGGATCATATCCCCGCTTCGGAGTTATAAGTATAGACATTTGATCACTATCCAGATTATAAATTTTCAGGGCATATTCTACTAAAATTTAAAAAATGTTTCAAGCTATCCGTTAAAGTTTTATTTCTACCCTTGACACGGCTCAAATATTAAAGTATAATTATTGAAAAGATGAATTTAACCGATCTTAAAAATAAATTTCTTTACGGAGGTTATCACACATGAAAAAATTATCGATATTGTCTCTCGTCGTCGTATTCATGTTAGCTAGCATCACTTCAGCATTTTGCGATGTCAAAAACTCGCCGAACGCTTCCAACGCTCGTGTTACAAGAGGCTTAGCTCCTGAACGCCAGGCGATCCGCAGCATCACCAACACGGTCAAAAACGATATTCAAAACGCGAAAAACTATATAGGCGAAAAATCCGAGTCTGTCGAAAGAACCGCCGCACAGATCAAAAACAGCTACGACGCCGTCACGACCAAAGTTAATAACGAAAACACCATTGAAAGAACCGCAAATGAAATCAAAGCCAACGTCAAACACGAATACAACAGTTTCAATGAAAATTTCAATGAAGTGGTAAAAGACAAGGTCGTAACCTTGAAATCCCGCTTTAACAATACGATTAAAAATGTTTCAAGAAGCGTTCACGAAAAAGTTCATCCTATCGGAAGCTCTATCGGAAACACCATCCAGAACACCGGCGGAACTATAATCCTTCATGTTAACGACGCATTAACCAGATATTAATTCGCATCGATAAAAACCAAATATAAAAAGCCGGCTCGTTCCGGCTTTTTTTTATTTTCAACCGTTTTTTCGATTTTTTTCAATTATCAGACTAGCTATTGTCATTTCAGGTTAAATATGGTAAAATTTCGGCGATGATTCTATTCAACTTCCAAAGAAAATACAAAAGATTTCAAAGATATAAAGCCATAGCCAACGTGCTTATGAAGCACGGGCTGGGTTTTGTCATTGAAAAAACAGGCTTGACGAACTTCGGCCGCCTCAAAAACCGGTTCTCAAAAATCATTGGGGCCGATGATGAAAACCTGCACCGCAAAGCCACGCTCGCGGAAAGGCTTAAATCGGCGCTTGAAGAATTGGGGCCGTCCTTCATAAAATTCGGCCAGCTGCTCTCTCTCCGCCCCGACATGATCCCGGATAATTTTATCGCGGAACTTTCAAAACTTCAGGACGAAGTCGAGCCATTTCCTTTCGCGGAAGCCGTCCGGATACTTGAAACGGAATATCAAAAAACCATTCCGGAAGTTTTTTTGCGGCTGGATCCGGTGCCCATCGGCTCAGCTTCGATCTCGCAGGTCCACCGCGCCAGCCTTTTAAACGGCGAAGAAGTCATAGTCAAGATCAAACGGCCTGGAATAGACAAAACCATCGACTCCGACATTGAAATTCTTTTCGATATAGCGCGAATGCTCGCAAATCGAGTGCCGGAAATCAAGCTTTACGAACCAGTCCGCATGGTGGAGGAATTCGCGAAGCACATATTCAAGGAACTTGATTTCACCAACGAAGCGCAAAACTGCGAACGCTTCGCGACCAATTTTCAGGACGACGAGGCCGTTCGAATCCCCAATATCCACTGGGAATACTCGACTTCGAACGTGCTGGTTCTCGAATATATCAGCGGTATCAAGGCCGATCATGTAAACGAGCTTATCGCCGCCGGCTTCGATCTGAAAAAAATAGCGTACGAAGGCGCCAGAGCGTTCTTTAAAATGATACTCATAGACGGCCTTTTCCACGGCGACCCCCATCCGGGGAACGTGTTTATAATGCCCGACGGCAAGATCGCATTCATAGATTTCGGCATAACCGGAAAATTAAGCGAAGATTCTCAGGCTCGCATAATAAACATGTTCATCGGCTTTATGACCAAAGACCCCAACAAGATCGTCAGGAATATGCTTATTATGGGCGTACTTCCAAGCAATATCGACATGAGCGTCCTGAAATACGAGATAGAGGAATTCATCGACGAAAATTACAGCACGCCTCTGCGGCGTCTTGAGATCGGAAAAGTGATGATGCAGACCATCAAGATCGCCGTAAAACACAAGATAAGGGTTCCGGCCGAATACTCCCTTTTAAGCAAGGCAACGATCGAGATCGAATCGATAGGCCGCATGCTCGACCCCGACTTCGAGGCCAATAAAATAGCGGAACCGTTTCTCGTCGAAATGACTAAAAAAATATTCTGGCCCAAAAATATAATACGTTCGGCAATAGATTTCATGGAAGATCTGAAGGAATTCGCCACGGAAACGCCGAGGACCTTCAACTCCATAATAAAAAAAATCGACAAGGGCAAGCTTGCCATCGAATTTCAGCATGTCGGCCTTGAAAATCTCATCAACAAACTCGACACTATAACCAACCGAATATCGGTCGCGCTCATAATATCCGCCATCGTAGTGGCTTCGGCTTTTCTGACCATGTCGGCCAAGGGGCCTACGATATGCGGCATACCCATGCTCGGGTTCATCGGCTTCCTGACCGCTGGAATATTCGGAGTCGCTCTTATATTATCGGTTTTCAGGTCGGGAAAGCTTTGATATGCGCAAAAGCCTCGAATTAAACCTTTCGCTTTTATTCTTCAAACGGTCTTTAGGCATAGGTAAATATCCCGTTCTAATGATCGCATTCGCGACGAGCTTCATAATAGTAATAATTTCCCTGGCGGAAGGCTTCGACGGCGAACTCGTAGCCAAACTCATAGGCGTGTCCTCGCACATAGAGCTCACGACCGACGACGGTTACGGTTTTTCGGATTACGATAAATTCATCGGGCGGATGAAAAAAGAAAAAGAACGCGAGATAAAAGGCATATCGGCTCACTTCACGACCGACGCCATATTGTCCAAAGACGGCGCATCCACCGGCGTACGCATGATAGGCGTCGATTTGGAAAACGAAAGGTCCGTATCCCCTTTTTTTCCGGCCGTAATAAACCGCGAAAAAACGAATTTTCTGATCGTCGGTTCGGCGCTTTTTAAAAAAATGGGCCTTAAAACCGGCGATGAAATGAAGGTCACCACGCTTTCGCGCGAAAACATATTCGAAGCGGCGGCCACGTTTGAAATCGGCATATACGATTACGACATGAGCTTCGTTTACTGCGACATAAAAACGCTCCAGAAAATACTTGGGTTTGAAAACATAGCCACATCGGTGCTTATAAGACTTGAAAATTCTTCTCTGGCCGATCCGTTCGCGGAAGAGCTCAACCGCGAATTCGCCGGCAGGAACATCGTCGTGCGCACATGGAAAGACGCCAATAAAAGCCTTTTTACGACGATCAAGATCGAACGCGCGGTGCTTTATTTCATAATATTTTTAACGATAGTGCTGGCGAACATCGGCATCGCTTTCATACTGGCGCTTAACGTTTTCAGACGGGCGAAAAGTATGGCTATAATGGAGGCGCTCGGAACGCCCTCCGATAAAATAGCCCGCATATTCTTATATGAAGGGTTCTTCTTCGGAATAAGCGGACTTTTAGCGGGACTCGCCTGCGGCATCGCGGCGTGCGTCTTGCTGGGCTGGCTTTCCCCGGCAGTTCCCAAGGAAATAACCATGTATTATAACGTCACGCGCCTTCCGATAAAATTAAATTATCTGAACATTTTTATTATATCCGCTATAGAGATCGCGGTGCTTTTCGCATCCGCCACGCTTTCGGCGCGCAGCATATCGCGCCGCGAACTTTTAGAAACGCTTCGAAACAATTAAGCGATCGAAGCCTAAATATACGCCAGGACCTCAAAGGCAAACGAACTTCCTTTACCGGGCTCGCTTTCAGCCCATATCCGTCCGTTATTTTTTTCAATGAATTCCTTGCATATAACAAGCCCGAGACCCGTCCCCGTCTCGCCCGCCGTACCGCGAACGCTGGCGTTTTTATTCAGTTTAAAAAGTCCCTCAAGCGTTTCAGGAGCCATCCCGATGCCGCTATCCGTGACGCGGACCTCTACCAGAAGCGGGGTTGGCATCGACGCCGCTATAGTAACTTTCCCGCCGGGAACGCTATATTTTATAGCGTTTGAAACAAGATTTCTTATAACGGTTTTTAGCATGTGATCTTCGGCATAAATATATAAGCCGGGCTCAGGATCGAATGAAAGCGTGATGTTCTTGCCGGCCGCCGTGCTCTTTAAAAGCCCGGCCGTTTCAATTATGAGTTTTTTAACATCTACTTTAACGGGAAAGATTTTGACGTTTTCTCTTATGGAACGCGACCAGTCGAGAAGATTTTCCAGAAGCGCGGAAACGTTTTCGGAAGATCTCATAAGTTCATTAAGAACTTCCGGTATTTCGCCGGGCTCGAAAGAATTATTATCCGAACAGATGAATTCCAGCATCGCCTGAATGGTTCCTATCGGGCCTCGCAGATCATGTGCGATTATTGAAAATAATTTGTCGCGCATGGCGTTAACTTCTTTAAGCCGGATAGAATTTTTTTTATGTTCCGAAATATCCGCGAATATTACCACTGCCTGGATGACGCCTTTAAGGTTATAACGGTTAACCATAACTCGATACCATGAACCGGAACTTTTTTCGGAAATCTCTTCAGTGAAGGAATCGCACCCGCCGGTTAAAACATCATTAATCCCGTTTAACAGCAGGCATACCTGAGGCTCTTCCGACAAACGGGAATGGCCGAGATATCCAAAATAATTTACGCCCGGGCAAAGATCTTTTCCAAAGAAAACATTCTGCTGCCGGCGCCATAATTCGTTGACATAAACTATCATTCCGGATTCATCGACAATGGATATGCTCGCGTTCAAAACATTTAGGATGGTTTTGAAAAAATCATGGGACTGGTTAAAAGCCTCTTCAATCCTGCGCCGGCTGGATATGTCGGATATCGTAATTCCGAAATAACCCGAGCTTAAGTGATAAAGCGTAAGCTCGAACCAGCTGGCCGATCTT
>CAZJFS010000172.1:4114-9229 GCA_964545075.1 uncultured bacterium | reverse complement strand
GCTTTTTTATCGACGCCATGAAGCCTTTCGTTAAAAGCGTCTGCGGGATAGAACCCGGCGAGCAATATTGCGATTACGCCAACGGCCGCGGAATAAAAACTTATTCATCGTTAAGCGAAATAGCTTCGCGGAAATTCGATATTATTTTATCTTTTTATGTTTTTGAGCATATAAGAAATCCGATAGATTTCCTGAATAAGTTAAAGAACAATCTCAACCCCGGCGGAATGATAATTTTTGAAGTTCCCAACGTGGAAGATGTTCTCGTCTCGTTTTATAAAATGCCTGAACTGCTTGATTTTTACTGGCAGCTTGCCCATTATTTTTATTATTCTTCGAAAACCCTGGAATTCGTTTTTGAAAAATCAGGCTTTAAAACGGCTGAAGTAAAGCACTCTCAGCGCTATGACATATCGAACCATATCCACTGGCTCAAGGACAGGAAGCCCGGCGGAATGGGAAAATATACCGCCGTATTCAGTGAAGACGTCAACCGCGTCTATAAGGAAAATCTGGTTAAAAAAGGTATCTCCGATACGATAACAATATTCGCTAAAAATTGAGGCTTTGAAAAATATGAAAAAAATAAGATTTGCCATAATCGGTTGCGGAAGGATCGCCAGCCGCCATATTGACGCCATAAAATCGGTCGCGGACGCCGAACTGGTCGCCGTGTGCGACCTCGTAGAGGAACGTGCGAAAAAATACGCCGGCGAGTGCGGCATAAAATATTATACCAATTACCATGAGATGTTGAGGGCAGAGGATATCGATGTCGTAAATATTATGACGCCGAGCGGAATGCATCCGGAACACGCCATTGAAATAATGAAAAAATATAGGAAGCACATAGTCATCGAAAAACCGATGGCTTTAAAAATATCGGACGGCGAGGAAATGATCGCGACCGCCAAGAACATGGGCGTAGGACTTTTCGCCGTTCTCCAGAACCGCTATAACAAGGCCGTGAAAAAAATAAGAGAAGGTATAGTTCAAGGGCTTTTTGGAAAGCTCGTAATGGGGACCGTGAGATTACGGTGGGCCCGCGGCCAGTCATATTATGATCGCGATCCATGGCGCGGGACCTGGCTTTTAGACGGGGGAGCGCTCACGAATCAGGCCATACACCATATAGACCTGCTTCAATGGATGTTCGGCGATGTCGAATCCGTTTTCGCCAGGGCGCAGACCGCTCTCGTCAAGGTGGAGATCGAGGACACGGCGGCATGCGTTCTTAAATTTAAAAACGGTTCGCTCGGCATCATCGAGGCGACCACCGCGGCAAGGCCCATGGACCTGGAGGCGTCGCTTTCCATCCTGGGCGAAAAAGGCACGGCGATAATCGAAGGCGCTTCGGTCAACAAGCTCGTCACCTGGACCTTCGACGATATCGACATGAGCGAGTTTTATGAAAATCCGCCCAATGTTTACGGTTTCGGACATGACGAATTTATAGCCGAAGTCGTGGAGTCGGTTAAAAATGGCAGGCAGCCGGTGATAGACGGGGCCGAAGGCTTGAGATGCGTGCGGCTTTTGAACGCGATATATAAATCGATCGAGGAAAAACGGGAGGTCTTCATGACTGAATGCCCCGCGTCTTCGAAGCTCGGCGTTTTTTCCGGCGGCGAAGATATCCGGAATATGTACAGAATTAAAGAAAACTAAATGTAAATGAATTTAATTTTAATAATAGATTCGTGTGAAAAATCACTAAATCAAAATATACTCGAGCTTATAGAAAAAAGCCGCAGGTCGGATTTTTTGTTTATAAGAAAAAATGAATATATTAAAACTCTCGTGTCCAAGATGCCCCAAGCCACGATAATTGATGTTGCCGATGATTATGTCGAACTATTGGATGAATCCCGCAACAATATAGTAAAATTTTTTGCCGAACTTCCGCGAAAAGTTTTTAAATTCAGAGGTAAAACCGGCGTTTCATTTCATAATATCTTCTTGGATAAAGGGTTCTCGGCCTGGTGGCTTATGAATTTCGCCGACAAGGCTCCCGATGCCGGAGGAATCGTAAACAGACTTTTTCAGCTGGATATAATAAAAAAAATAATAGAAAGAACCAATTATGATCTCGGCTTGATCCATAGCAATGACGCGAATTTTATTGATAGTGTTAATGGCGTGTTCGCTTCGCACAGGATATCGTCTGGAAGCTTTTACGATCGAAGCAAGCCTTGTAAAGGTTTTATTTTTCCGGTTAACGCTGCAAAAGCGGCATTCAAACTTATATCATCTAAAATTTTAACTTCGCTGTTAATGAAATTGAGGACGTCGGGTACCGGGAGCGGGTCCGATAAAGCACTTCTATGCTTTCATTCATGGTTTCCTGCCCACTGGAACGACTACGACGGAAAGTATCTTGACAAATATTATTTCGATCTGATTGAATGCATTGAAGATTATTCACTGAAAATAAAACCGGCTTATCTTTTTAAGCTTAAATGGTTTGACAAAAGTTTGATGAAACTATATAAGTCATTTAAACGGGTTTTTGATGGTGGCTTTGCTTTCGACTTTTTAGATCGGTATGTTTCCGTTCGCGAGATAATTAAATATTATACTCTGGCCGGCCTGACAGTTTTATCGCTTGACAGAGCGTTTTCTATCAGAGCGAATAAAAAAATTTTTCAATATAATAAAACAAACATATTTGACATGGCCTATTTAGAATTTAGAAATTCATTTTTGTTGGATATCCCTTATAATTTGGTTTTATCAAAAGCAGTGACAAGGTATTTAAAGGAAAATAAGAGCGTCAGAGGTTTCGTTAATTTTTTAGAGCTATACGCATACGCAAGGGGATTTATTAACGGAATAAAGAATGATTCCGAATTGAGCGGAATAAAAACGATAGCTTTTCAGCATAGTACTATCACGAAATATAATCTTCATTATAATTATGATGAAACCGAGATAAGCAAGGAGGGACAAACCGGGTTGTCGTGCCTGCCAGAGCCCGATTGCTTCCTGTTGAGCGGTGAAAATTCGGCAAATGCGCTTGACGCGTATAGGATTAATCCTGAAAAACTTTTCGTGACGGGTTCGCCCAGATATGACTTTATTTTAAAATTTTTAAATCGCACCACCCGAAAAAAAGACGGTCAATTTATCAAGGTTTTGATCGCTACTGTCAGCGATCGTGATGAGTCGTTGGATATACTAAATTCGAGTCTGGAATCGCTTTCATCATATAAAGATGCTTCAATGACCATTAAGACGCATCCCATGTGCGATATCGGCTCCGAAATCGCCGCGATTTTTAATGCCAGCGAAAAATATAAAAATATAAAATACGAGATAAAAAAAGACAACATATACGAACTTATTGTCAGCAACGACGTTTTAATAACCTCGAACTCGATGGTCGGCCTCGAAGCGCTCGTTTTAGGGACGGATGTAGTACTATACGGCGATGCGTTCAAAATAAATTTAAGCCCTCTCGCTGATTCGCTTGAATTTCGAGATAGAATATGTTATTCTAATAAAAAGTTCAAGGAGACGATAGACAAGGCCATGGCCGGGAAGCTTGAAAAACCTTCGCCCGCGGCCATAAATAAATTGATAGAAGACAACTATTATAAACTTGACGGAAGATCCAACGAAAGAATATTAAAAATATTAGAGGAAATGATCGATGGCGACAATCAAAACCGTAATATTTGACTTTGACGGCGTGATAGCCGATTCGGTCGGTATAAAAACCAGGGCTTTCGCGTATCTGTTCAGGGATTATCCGCAAAGCGTGAGGGACGAGGTCGTAAAATATCATCTTGAAAATGGCGGAAAATCAAGATACGTCAAGTTTAAATATTATTGCGAGAATATATTGAAAAAAGAATATAATGATGAGATCGGCGAAAAACTGGCCGCGGAATTCTCCGAATTCGTATTCGAAGAGGTCGTCAGGTGTCCTTATATAAAGGGCGCGATCGAGTTTATTGAAACCAATCATGAAAAATATTTGTTTTTTATAGTGTCGGGAACGCCAGATGGCGAGATAAAAGCGATAGCCGAAAAAAGAGGAATATCGAAATATTTCAAAGAGATATTAGGGACGCCGGCGAAGAAAAACGAATGGGTCGGATACATATTGCATAAATATAATTTGCTTCCGGATGAAACCGTTTTCATAGGCGACGCCTACGATGATTATAAAGGCGCCGTTGAGAACGGGTGCAGATTTATCGGAGTCAATTCAGGCGGACACAATCCTTTTGAAAAACTGAAGATAGACTTTTTGGTTGGTGACCTCAGTGATATCCATGAAAAAATAAGAACATTATAAAATCGTTATATTATAAAAAAATCAAGGAGAAGAACTTATGATAGCCGCTTTATTGATAGGCCGTGAAGGCTCGGTAGGATTTCCCGGTAAAAACGTATACAATATACTTGGCAGACCCCTCATGCAGTATCCCCTGATGGCGGCGCTGAACGCGAAACTCGTCGACGAAGTATACGTTTCGACCGATTCTAAAAAAATAATGGAAATCACTGAAGCTTTAGGCGGCAGGGTGATCGTCCGCCCGCCGGAACTTTGCACTAAAACAGCCCTTGGCGAGGACGCTTTCGTGCACGGCTATAAATATATAACGGAGACGTTGAAGAAGGACGTCGAGTTTATGGTGCTCATGTTCTGTAATACGGCCGCCATACTCCCGGATAAAATTGATGAGGGCGTAGAGGCTCTCAGGAAAAACCCTGATTTCGATTCGGCCGTGACCGTTTCCGTTTATAATATGTGGAGTCCGGTCCGAGCACGCAGAATCTCGGCGGACGGCTCTTTACAGCCATTCATTCCATTTGAAAAATATATGGACGGCATGACGATAAATTGTGACCGTGACGCGCAGGGCGACGTTTATTTCCATGATTGTGGCGCATCAGTGGTGAGGCCAAAGTGTATCTTGAACTTAAAGGACGGCTTGCTGCCGCAAAAGTGGATGGGGCGTAAAATTTATCCTTTGAAACAGTGGGGCGGTCTTGACATGGATTATGACTGGCAGATGCCGCAGGTCGAATTCTGGCTTAAAAAAAACGGATTTACTGAAACAAGCCTTCCCTACGAATTAAAAAAACGATGATCGCAAATATTTAACT
>CAZJFS010000172.1:0-4104 GCA_964545075.1 uncultured bacterium | reverse complement strand
TGTTTTTGCCGGCAAACAATGATTGTATTAAAAATGCAAAGATGAAAACTGTAATTCTAGCTGGTGGCTTGGGTACGCGCATCAGTGAGGAAAGTCATCTTAAACCGAAGTCGATGATCGATATCGGCGGCATGCCGATTTTATGGCATATCTTGAAATATTATTCACATTTCGGTCACAATGATTTTATAATTTGCTGTGGCTATAAAGGCTATGTCATAAAGGAATATTTCGCTAATTATTACCTGCATCGAAGCGACATAACATTTGATTTTTCGGACAACAATAAGATGCAGATACATAACAACGTTTCAGAGCCATGGCGTATAACGCTGGTCGATACCGGGCTCGACACCATGACTGGCGGGCGCATAAAAAGAATTAGAAATTACGTTGGCGACGAAACTTTTATGATGACGTATAGCGACGGCGTTTGCAATGTCGATATCAATAAACTGATCGGCTTTCATAAAGCGAGCGGGAAAATCGGCACTCTTACCGCTATTCAGCCGGGCGGCCGATTCGGCGTTCTATCTCTGGCGGGTAATGACCATATCACAAGTTTTTGCGAAAAGAGCAAGGAAGACGGCGGCTGGATAAATGGCGGTTTTATGGTCCTTGAGCCGAAGGTCTTTGATTATATTGATGGTGATAATACCGTCTTTGAAAAAGCACCGCTGGAAAGTCTCGCGAAGGAAAAACAATTGATGGCTTATAAGCACGACGGCTTCTGGCAATGCATGGATTCATTGCGCGATAAAACGCTTCTTGATGATCTTCTCGCTAAAGGCGCCGCGCCCTGGATCGTCTGGTAAAGGAGCTTTACTTTGCTTGAATTCTACAAAAACAAAAAAGTTTTCATTACGGGTCATACCGGGTTTAAGGGCTCATGGCTTTGCCGTATCCTTCTTAAAGCCGGCGCGGAAATAACCGGATACGCTCTGGAACCGCCAACGGAACCGTCTTTATTTGAACTTGGCGGAATAAAACAAAATATCAATTCGATTTGTGGCGATGTAGGCGATCTTGAACTGCTTAAAACCTCGCTGGTTTCGTCAGGAGCGGAAATTATATTTCATATGGCCGCCCAGCCGCTGGTCAGGGATTCTTATAAGGCCCCCGTAAAAACTTATGCCACAAACGTTATGGGTACGGTTAATATACTTGAAGCATGCAGGTATTGCAAAAGCGCAAAATCGATCGTGAATATAACGACTGACAAGGTATATGAAAATAAAGAGTGGAACTGGGGTTACCGTGAAAACGAAACCCTGTGCGGACGCGATCCGTATTCCAACTCTAAATCCTGTTCGGAACTTGTTACATATAGTTATAAGCATTCTTTTTATAGCGGGGCAGATTCGCCGGCGTTGTCAACCGCGCGTTCGGGTAACGTCATAGGCGGCGGCGATTTCGCTTGCGATCGGATAGTCCCCGATTTTATCAGGGCTGCTGAAAAAAAGCAGGATCTTATCGTTCGTAATCCTCATTCGATAAGGCCTTATCAACATGTTCTCGACTGTCTTTACGGTTATTTGCTATTAGCGCGTAAGCAATATGAAGACAAAAATATTGCGGCATGCTATAATTTTGGCCCGGAAGAAGACGATTGCGTGTCGACCGGCGCGCTCGCCGATACGTTATGCCGCGCATGGGGCGAAGGCGTTAAGTGGGAAAACCAATACGATGGCGGGCCTCATGAAGCGTCATTTTTGAAGCTGGATTGCTCCATGGCGAAATCAGTTCTGAAATGGGAGCCACGTCTGAACATTGACGACGCGGTGCGCTTGACGGTTGAATGGAGTCAAAAATGGCTCGCGGGAAATGATTTTAATTCATGCATGGACAGGCAAATATTAGAATATTTTAATAACGTGATATAATTTCGATAAGGGATATAATATGAAAAAAGCGATTGTAACGGGCGCCAACGGTTTTATCGGCGGAAATTTCGTGAAATATTTGATTTCACGAGGCGTAAGCGTTACGGCGGTTGTAAGAAATGAAAAATCCGATATCAGCGGATTATCGGGATTAAATAACGTCAATATTTTATATTGCGATTCGCGGGAAATAAATTCATTGCCTGGAAAAACAAAGGATAGAGATTTCGACGTTTTTTATCATCTGGCGTGGGATGGAAATTCCGGCCCTGACAGGCAAAATTACGCCATGCAAATGGAGAACGTGATATGCGCCGCGGATGCTTTTAAAACAAGCGAGCTGTTAAAGTGCGATAAATTTTTGTGTTCCGGAACGATCACAGAGAAAGTAGCGGCTGGTATATTAAATTTCCCTGATATTTTTGCGCAGAATTTGATATACGGGATCGCGAAAAACACGGCCCATCAAGTCTGTGAGTTCTTGTCTCGAAAAAGCCGGGTTAAATTTCTCTGGTGCCAGTTATCGAATGTTTATGGCCCGGGTAATAAAACCGGCAACATAGTAAGTTATACGCTCGAACAAATTATGAACGGTAAAACGCCCCAATTTTCCTCGGCTTTGCAGCCGTTTGATTTATTGCATATAGACGATTGCGTAACCGCGCTCTACCTGCTTGGCGATTGCAATACCGCCGTTAAGGAATGCTTCATAGGAAGCGGCCGGCCCATGATTTTAAAAGAGTATTTACTTCAGACAGGCCGTGCTGTTGGAGCCGATATTGCGGAAGGAATAGGCAGACGCCCGGATGATGGAATAGTATACGATATTGCCTGGTTCAGCATAGATAAATTGATTAAAGAAACGAAGTTTATTCCAAAAATCAGTTTTGAAGAAGGCATAATTAAGACGATCGAATCGATGAAAAGTAAGGAAATGAAGTGATGCGACATGGTGAAAACTTTCAGCTTTGAAAAAACCGGCCTTGAAGGTTTGATTAAAATATGCCCTTTTATATCGGAAGACGGGCGTGGATGCTTTATAAAGGATTATGCCCATGAATTATTTAAAAATAACGGTATCGAGTTGGAACTGAAAGAGGTTTTTTATACATATTCTAAAAAAGGCGTCGTCAGGGCCATACATTTTCAAGAAGTGAAAGAACAGGCAAAACTTGTTAGGGTTATAAAAGGCAAAATATATGATATAGCGGTCGATCTGCGGCCGGACTCCAAAACATTCGGCGATTGGCTCGGCTTTTGCCTTTCGGATGAAAATCATGAAGAACTGTATATTCCAGGTGGTTTCGGCCATGGCTATTTAGTGCTTGAAGATTCAATAGTTTCATATAAATGCGACGAGAAGTTTTACGCGGAGCACGATTCGGGCATCATCTGGAATGATGCCGATATCGATGTTAAATGGCCGCTTGAACTCGTGGAAAACCGCGTCATAATTTCGGATAGGGACAAAGCATTGCAAAGCTTCAAAGAATTCAAAGCCAAAAAAGAGAACTCGCGTAAAGGAAATAAATAATAATATGCCTGAAAAATTAGTGAGCGTGATCATACCGACGCATAATCGTGGCGATCTGATAACCGAAACGATAGAATCTGTTCTGGCGCAATCATATAAAAATATTGAAATAATCGTTGTCGATAACGGTTCGACCGATGACACGGAAGAAATTATAAAAAAAATAAGCGCTCCGGCCCTTCGATATATAAAACAGGAAAACTCCGGCGGCCCGGCCTCGCCGCGTAACGTCGGCGTCGGAATGGCCCGCGGCGAATATATCGCGTTCCTGGATTCCGATGATATCTGGCTTTCCGATAAAATTAAAAGACAGGTTGAAATATTTGAAAAAATGCCCGAAGTAGGCCTGGTGTTCTGTCAATGCAGATTTTTCGGAAAAGAATATCATGAAAAAACAATATATCCCGCAAAGGGATATTCGGGAAACGTTTTTGATGAAATTATAAAGGGAAACTTCGTGCCTACCGTTTCGGTTGTTTGCCGCAGGGCAACGTTGGCTGAAATTGGGATATTTGATGAACGCTCTGATTTAAGAGCTTTTGAAGATTACGAACTGTGGATGCGGGTCGCTCGCGGCTATGATTTTTATTTTATAAACGAGCCGCTATGCCTTTTAAGGATGCATTCTCAAAGCATGCTTGGCAACGATAACCTGAAAAGCCACCTTGGCGCCTTTCGCGCGCTCTG
>CAZJFS010000171.1:0-9252 GCA_964545075.1 uncultured bacterium | reverse complement strand
CCCTCTGTAAAAGATATTAACGAAGAGGTGCTATAATAATGGCTGATAAACCAAATATAGATACGGGCGCGGTAAAAAACAAGGTCGACGCGAAAACGATCGCAGTCATCTCCGCGGCGCTCGGGATGTTTCTACAGAACGAAAAGTTCGACTTCAAGATATTGAACATACAGCCCGTTCATTCGAGTGATCTCAATTTGTGGGGCTTATCAGGCAGAATGAGGAACATGGAACGCCTGACGAAAACGTGCTGGAAATAAAAGCATTTAATTTTATATAAAGGAAAGGTAGGCTTATGCTAAGAAAATATGTCGTCAAAATAGGCAAGGACTCTTACGAAGTCGAAGTTGAGGAAATAAAAAAACAGGGCGCCGTGCAGGCAAGCTATTCCAATATCATCATGCCGCCGGTGCTTACCAATCCTATCGCGACTCCGAAACCCAAGCTTCCGAGCGGCGTTCACCGCCAGAAATCGGCCGAGGGAAAAACGATAAACGCCATGATGAGCGGAAGCATACTCGCCATTCTCGTAAAGGAAGGCGACGAGGTTAAAGAAGGCGATACTGTAATAAAACTCGAAGCCATGAAGATGGAGACGGTCGTCGCTTCCCCCTTCACGGGAAAAGTGAAAGAAGTACTCGTGACCGAGCGCCAGGCCGTTCAGGCGGGCGAAATGCTCGTGGTCGTTGAATAATGCGCCGGATGAAACCGGGACGCCGATCATTATTTTGTTATAAAAGGAGAACAAATAAATGCCAAAGATAACAGAAACCATATTCAGAGATGCGCATCAGTCTCTCGCGGCCACGCGCGTTGAAACATCCGATATGATCCCGATACTTGAAAAGATAGACCAGGTAGGCTACTGGTCGCTTGAAATGTGGGGCGGCGCGACATTCGACACGTGCCTGCGCTTCTTGAACGAGAACCCGTGGGACAGGATCCGGGAATTCAAGAAAGTCATTAAAAAGACGAAGCTTCAGATGCTTCTGCGCGGACAGAACCTGGTAGGCTATAAACACTACGCCGACGATATCGTCGAAAAATTCATAAACAAGGCCCACGAGGTCGGTATCGACGTTTTCAGAATATTCGACGCGTTGAACGATATCAGAAATATGGAATATTCCATAAGGGTGGCTAAAAAAACCGGCGCCATCGTTCAGGGCACCGTCAATTATACGATAAGCCCGGTTCATAAGCTCGAATCCTTTATCGACGTGGCTAAACAGCTGCGCGACTGCGGATCGGACATCATCTGCATAAAAGACATGGCCGGCCTTATCTCGCCGAAGATAGCCTATGAGCTCATCTCGAAGATGAAAGCTGAAACGAAGCTTCCGGTAGCGCTTCACAGCCATTGCACCACCGGCATGGCTCCCATCAGCTATTATAAAGCCGCCGAAGCCGGCGCGGACCACCTCGACACCGCTCTTTCACCGTTCTCATCGGGAACCTCTCAGCCGACGACGGAAACGCTCGTGGCCGTTCTTGACGAAGCCGGTTACAAGACGGGCGTCGATCAGACGAAATTCACGGATATCACCAGATATTTTGAGACGCTGAAGGAAAAATATCAGTACCTCATATCGCCCCTTGCCGAAAAGATCGACGTTCGCGCTCTCATTTATCAGGTTCCGGGCGGAATGTTCACAAACCTCGTTTCGCAGCTTGAAAAGAGTAACGCCATGGATAAATTCGAAGCAGTTCTCGCCGAAATTCCAAGAGTGCGCGAAGATCTCGGATGGGTTCCGCTCGTTACGCCTACAAGCCAGATCGTAGGAACTCAGGCTACCTTCAATGTTATTCTCGGCCAGCGCTACAAAATGATAATTCAGGAAGTTAAAGATATCTGCAAGGGCCTCTATGGAAGAACCCCCGCGCCTATCAACCCTGAAGTTATAAAAATGGCCATCGGCGATACGCCCAGAATAACGACCCGTCCCGCCGACTCGATAGCTCCCGAGTGGGAACACTGCAAAAAAGAGATGACGGGCATCTCCGATCGTGACGAGGACATACTTTGCTACGCCCTCTTTCCTCAGGTCGCGAAGGATTACTTCGAGAACAAGAAGAACCCCATCAAAAAAACCGTCGTTTCAGGCACCAAGCCTAACGCTAAACCGACGCATCCCGAAAGAAGCTTCGTTTTAAACATAAACGGCGAAAAATACGACGTGGGAATAGCCGAAGTCGTATCCGAGCATGTGAAATCGACGGAATGCTAATTAAATAGTGAAGAGTGAATAACGAATAGAGAAAAGTTAAGTTTTTAATGATTGAAAGTAAAAAAACAATATTTATCGTTGTTCGCAATTGCTTGTAAATATGATAAAAACCCCCGGAAACTAATTTGTTCCCGGGGGTTTTTATTATTTGGCGATTAAACTGATTTTTACTTCGCGCCCGCTTTTAAAAGCGCCGCTTTGACGTCGGGATTGGTGTTTACCGAAAGCGCCGAACGGCCTTTTTTATCTTTAGCGCTCGCGTCGGCGCCCTTTTCAAGAAGCAATTTCACGATATCGGCGCTTCCCTTTTCGCTCGCGAATATTAAAGCCGTCGTTTCGTTTTTATCCTTCGCGTTCACGTTGGCGCCCTTCTCGATCAAAAGTTTAGCGATGGCGGCGTTTCCGGTTCTGGCCGCTTCCATAAGCGTGTTTATGCCGTCGCTGTTTTTAATGTTTGGGTGCATTCCGGATTTTATGAAAAGCAGCGCCGTTTCGGGTTCGTTTTTCGTAACGCTTTCAATGAAGCGGTTATCGTTATACGCTATTTGTAACGCTTCCAGCTGCTTTTTCGCATCTGCCGGCGATAACTTTTCGATTACGTCGGCCTGGGTCTGCCTCGAAACGACGACCGGAACCTGAGGTTTATTGGGTTTGATCGGCGTCGGCGGAAGCGCGGCCCTGGCCAGGAGCTCTTTTATGTTGATGGCTTTGGCCAGATCAGCGGCGGTTTGGCCAATGTTATTCTTGACCTTGAAATCGGCGCCTTTTTCCAGGAGCAGCTTCACGATTTCGATATTGTCGCGGCTGACGGCGATCATAAGCGGGGACATGCCCTGCGCGTCCTGTATGTTTATGGCGGCCTGCTTATCAATGAGCAATTTCACGATCTCGAAATTATTTTTGTCGACGGCGGCCAGTAACGGCGTAACTCCTGTCGTGTTTTTGATGTTTACTATGGCGGTTCTGTCCAGAAGCGCCTTCACCATATCGGATTTATTCTGATTTACGGCGAATGTGAGCGCCGGAGTGTCGTTTTCACCTTTAGCGTCCTTGTTGGCCCCGGCTTTTAATAAAAGATTGAGCGTTTCGGAGTCGCCCTTTTTTATGCTTTCAATTACGGAAGCGTCGGTGACGGCGATATTCTTTTTTTCCAGTTCTTTTTTGGCCTCGTCACGGTTGACGCCGCCCTTATACATACCCCATGCGAATATTCCAACGAAGATGAGTATGAATGCTATCCCGACGAAGCTGTTTCCTTGGGCGGGTTTCGCGTCAAGCCTGTTCGGGACGTTATCTTCGCCCTGATTAGAGTTGTTCTGATCGTTCATGTTCATATCTTCAGACATTATTATCTCTCCTTTTATTTGAGTTTTTCGAGTAATCATTATAACAGATTTTTATTTTTTATGGAAGGGCGTCGGTTTTAATTTCACGCGGCTTCCGTCAAGTTAGCGTAGCGCTAATATTTTATTATAATAATTTTCATTGAAATTTGTTTTTTTTTATATTAAAATGTACCCATGGAAAGTTTGAAGATAAAAGATGGAATAATAGGTCTCGCTGTCGGCGATGCAATCGGCGTTCCGGTTGAGTTTAAACCCAGGATCTTTTTGAGGCGCAGCCCCGTGGTCGAAATGGCCGGATATGGAACGCACAGTCAGCCCGCCGGGACCTGGTCGGACGACAGTTCCATGGTTTTTTGCACTATGGAAAGCCTTTGCGGCGGCTACTCCGTTAAAGACATCGCTAAAAAATTCTGCTCGTGGATTTCAGAAGGTCTCTGGACTCCGTATGGAAACGTGTTCGACGCCGGGATCACCACCAGATCCGCGCTCGATAAAGTTTCGCGGGGGATCGAGCCGCCTTTTTGCGGCGAGTCCGGCGAGCAGAGCAACGGCAACGGATCTCTCATGAGAATACTGCCCCTGGCTTATTATTTTTTCTGCGACGATATCTATAAACGCCTTGGCGCGGTCCATGAGGTTTCCGAGATAACTCACTCGCATATGCGCAGCAAGATCGGCTGCACCATATTCATAGAGCTGGTCATCAACCTTATTAAAGGCTATTCAAAGGCTGAAGCGCTTGAAAATACGTGCCGCGCCATTCTGGATTTTTATAAAAGGGCGGACGATAAATCTGAGCTGGAGGCATATTTCAGAATACTTTCACGCGGCATAGTGAAGGTCCCCGAAGCCAAGATTAAATCGAGCGGCTATATAGTCGATACGCTTGAAGCCGCAATCTGGTGTCTTTTTAACAGTTCATCCTATTCCGAGGCCGTTCTCAGGGCGGTCAACCTTGGCGAAGATACCGATACGGTCGGAGCCGTCACCGGAGCGTTAGCCGCCACTTATTACGGCTACGGCGACATACCCGAAAAATGGACCTCGTCTCTTGCCAGAAAAGAAGAGATATTCGCCCTTATCGGAAGATTCGAACAAAAGGTCACGTCTGAAACTGTTTAAATAAAATATAATAACGCGCCCATGGCGAGCAGGACGAGAAGTATGATGACGAGTTTTTTGACGTTATCGCTTTCTTCGGAATAGCTTTCCGCGACCGGCGTCGGGCTTGGTTTCGCCGCGTGCTTTACGTCTTTTACGGCGGGTCTCGGCGGCGTATGTTTTTCCATGCGGGCGTTTTGCTCCGCGGCGGCTTTTTTGACCGGCTGCCTGCTTTCCGCGACCGGGTTAAGTTCCCCGTCGTCTCCGGCTTCACGGGAAACTTTTTGCGCGGGCTTTTTACCGCTTTGCTGCGAGACGTTGAACGCCGGTTTTTCAGGGCCCAGTATTTGCGTTTTTGAAATTTCCTCGTCGTTTCCGCTTAAAAGCTGCGTTGAAAGCGAAGTCGAGTTTTTAGCGCTTGCGTCATACGCCATAGTATGCTCGGTCGGCCGAGCCTCTCCGTTTTCGTTGTGATTTCGGATGAACGTGATGCCGATTCGCGGCGGCGATTCTATTTTTTGAAGAAAGTCCCTGAATTCCATGGCGTTTTTGAACCTGTTTTTAGGGTTGGCCTGAAGGCATGTGGAAATCATCTGATCCAGAGCGGTTATCGCCTTAACGGTTTTTTCCTCGATGATTTTTTCGTCGGGCTTATCTGCCGACTCGTCGTCGCCCATGTCAACGCCGTAACAGGACGAAGGCGGCATAAGTTTTCCCGTTCCGTCGAATCTTGGCGTCGATCCGGTCAGAAGTTCGTAGCATATAGCGCCGACGGAATATATGTCGCTCGCGGGATTAATGGTTTTGGAGCCCGCCGCCTGTTCCGGCGACATGTAGCCTTTCGTTCCGGCGACCATGTTTTTTTCAAGTATGTTTTCCTCGAATTTAAAATGCGAAAGGCCAAGATCTATTATTTTAAGTTTCAGGTTGTCAGGATTTATCATTATATTGGCCGGTTTAAGATCGCAGTGCAGGAGGCCGTGATAATGAAAAAAATGAAGGCCGCTCGCGATCTGTTCGGCTATGGTTTTAAACGAAGCCAGGCTTATTGAATTGAGCTCTTCCAGGTATACGTTCAGATCGATTCCGTCTATAAGTTCCATTATGGAGTAAACGAAATCGTCGGATATAAAATATTCAAGGGTCGTAATAAGGTGTTCTTCTCCGATATTCGAAGAGAATTCGCATTCGCGCTTGAAAAGATCGCGCACTATTTTCTGGCTTTTGCTGTCCTCTTTTAAAATTTTCAGCGCTACCATACGGTTGTGCTTCGTGTCCTGGCAGCGGTAAACTTTTCCGAAACTTCCCTCGCCTAGAAAATAGGATATTTTAAAACGGCTTCTGTCGCCAGCCGCGAGGCCGTCCTCTATTTTTTTTACGTTTTCCATCGAGGCGGCGCAGTTTTTACAGGCCGTATCAAAATTATTGTTTATATCATTGCATTTTGGACATTGCTTCATAACATCGTTGATTTTATCATATTTAATTATTTTTTTCAAATCTAATTAAGATAGTAGTTGAAATTTATTTTTTTTGAATGTATAATAAAAATTGTATGCAGGAAAAAGTCGCTAATTTAAATCCGAGAAATATAATCGTCGTCCCGGGCGGAAAGATCGAGATCGCGCTTGACGTTCTCGCTGAAACTCCCGAAAATTTTTCCGTCAGTTATCAGCTTATTAACTTTAAGGCAAGCGGCTCGAAAGAGGTCGCCGCGGCGGGTTCTTTTAAGATCAAAGGCGGCAAAAGTTCCCGTATCGTTTTAGACGCTCCCGCAAAGCTTGGCGATTACCGTTTTTATGTCGCCTGCGACGGCCAGCTTGAAAGGCGCCCAGTCCGGGTTATAGTGTCCGACGTCAAGATCGACGTCGCGTCCGGCATCAATCTTCTTGACGAAGACCTGGAACTTTTATCAGGTTTTTTCTGGCGCTACCAGCAGGTAAGCGTTTTAAAAGCTCTCAGAAGCAAAATTTTCGGCACCAAAATAATATTCTGCCTTCCGGCCAATAATGGCGGTTCCGGCGGAGTTATCGTGAAACTCGGCTCTGAATATGAGCTTCGTGATGAATACCTTAATCTCAACGTTCTGTGCGATGAATTCGACGGCAAGATACCCTCGGCGATACCGCAGACCGGCGATTATCTGTTTTTAAAAGGGAAGGCGGCCATACTCTACAAATATAACGAGAACGTGATAATCAATGACGCGGTAACTCTTCTCGATTGGACGGAAGGCCGGAGCGAAGACGAGATATGCCTCACTCTGAAAATCCTTTTGAGCGATATTCTCGGCAAAGCGCTCTATAAGGACCCCGTTTTGAAATCCGCGGTTTCGATATTCAAGGAATATTCCGACGCAAGCCTTGGCAACAAGATCTTTGGCGTTTACAGGCCGGCGCCCTCCATTAAAATAGAAGCTGAAGGAATGGAACCCATAGTTTTAAACGGGGAAGCTTACGATAAACATCCGGAAAAATTTTCCGCCAGGGGCAAGATATTAAAAGTATACGACAAGGCCGTCGCGGTTTTAGACCAGCAGTCGGTCGGGCATCAATATACCATTTATTTAAGAAATCCTGAGATAAAAAAAGAAAAACTGGTCGAAATCGCTCGCAATAATGCTGTCAATTTCAGCGTTTCCGGCGCGCCGCCGCTTTCGATGCAGGAATTTTTCGCCGAATTTATCGCCGCTGAGAACGTTCAGGCAGGTTTTATATCCGATATTCTCAAGGAATTTAAAAAAGAGCTTTTAACGCTTAAGACTTCTACCGTTCACGGAAATCTTCATCCAAGAAACGTCGTTATAACCGATGACGGGACGATACTTCTCATTGATTTTGAGAGCGTAGGTTATGAGCGCCATGTTTTAACCGATTTCGCAAAACTCGAGACTTACTTTAAATTATGGTGCATTTTCCCATTAATAACCGGCAACAAACCGTCTTCTCAGGATGCCGCGGTTGAAAAATCCCATCACGACGAGGCAAGTGACGTCGCAACGGCGCTTGAATTTGAAAAGACCCTCGACGGCCATGGGACCACGAGCCCTGCTCTCGTATCTTATATCGCGCTTATTGAAGAGATAAGAAAAAACGCGTCTGAATTTTTTCTTAAAAAAGAGGAAGTCCGTGAATATCAGATAGCGCTTTTCATGACCGAATTGAGCGTTTTAAAATATCACTATGGCGCATATTCCAGAAGCCGAGCAGCTCAGATGATGGCGGCGATAGCCGACAGGCGCGCCCGAAATCTTCTCGGCAAAAAGGTCCAGTCTTCGGAAGCGCAAGAAAAATCGGGCGTCTCGGCTTCGAAAACGGTAGAAACGACCGGTTCATTCCTCTGCGTCGAGCCGCTGTCTTCGGCCAAAGGCATCGCCGTCGATTCGCATGCGAGTTTTTCACGCATGACTCTGCTTTTAAACGACATACTCAGGCCCATGAAGAAAAACCTGGCGGCGGGCTCGCAGATAATTTTTAACCCGTCTTCGGACGTTATACTGCTTGCATTTATAAACACGTCTCCCGAGGATACTCTTAATTTTCTTATAAATTTCGCGACGCGAATCGTGCGTGAAAAGATCCCGGCCCGCGCCGGAGTTCATTGCGGTCCCTGCAAGATCGAAAAAAGCATGACGGGCGAAGTGGAAACGGTCGGCTCGGGGCCGGATACCGCCGTTATGATATCCTCGCTTGGAAAGGTTGGACATCTTCTGGCGTCGGAACAATTTTACCGCCTTTTTGCGGCCAGCGCCATGGACCGCGTATTTGAAAAACTTGGTTCCGCGAAAGTGAAATTTGAAGGCGCGCCTGATGTCATATACACTATAGTTACGGCTCAGGTCGGAAATATCAATCCGCCGTCAAAGATAGCGAAGCGTTCCGAGATCAAAGTTTCAAAAAGCGCCAAGACGAAGATAGGCACCGTCGCCGTAAACGCGGCCGATCCGGGAGCTGCCCAGGCGCGCCTCGTGGCCGTTTCCGAGCCGTATATCGGAACGTCATTTCCGCTTCGGATTGGCGTTACCCGTATCGGCCGTTCGAGCAAATGCGCCATATGTTTTAAAGAAGTCCCTTTTATTTCCGCTCAACATGCCGAGATCGAATTTGACGGCAAAAAGCTTGTTCTAAAAGATCTTGAAAGTACGAACGGCACTTTTGTCAACGACAAAAAAACTTCCGGGCTCGAACTTAAAAACGGGGATATGGTTATGTTCGCGCGCATCAAATTCCGCGTTGAGATCGCCGATAAAAAATAGCCGTTTATCACATATTCCGCACAGGCCTTTTAATCATAATTCCAGAACAAGTATAGCAATATAAGAAATTTGTCTGATGATTTTTGGCAGTATACGGCATCAAGGCAAGTTCGAAAAGACAAATTTCAGAAAAACATGATTCTGGAGGAGATAAGCAATGGAACTTTTATTTATGATAACGATCATTTTATCCGTTTCTTATGTGGCTTATAAAAAGGGCATATATACGGATAAATTAATGATATCGGGGGTGATCCTTTTATTATTTACTTAAGTTTCACACCCCGGAACCATTGTTAAATCGTTGTTTATGTTTTAAACC
>CAZJFS010000170.1:0-9308 GCA_964545075.1 uncultured bacterium | reverse complement strand
ATTGAACGATCCGTCGTCGTTCATCTTCATATACGCCGCGCCCATATCAATTTCCGGAATGCTCGACCCCTGCATGAGGCATACCATTCCCGCGCCGTAACGCCAGCTGCCGTCTTTCCGCTTTTTATTGAACTTATCGTACCAGCCGAACTCCTTGACTCCTATATTTATACATTTCTCAAGGCCGCAGGAGCCGATTTTCATCTCGACGCCTTCCTTGCCCTCGCCCATTTTCTGAAAAACCGGCGACCCTTCGCCTTCCTTGATATGCTGCTTTCTGTAAAACTCGATTATATCGATGCCCATCTCGCGGCACATTATATCCACCTGCTGGCCGATCGCGTGATAGGTCTGCGTCGCCCCGTAGCCTCGATAAGCGCCGCCGACCGGAAGATTCGTATATACGGAATCACCGTAAAATCTGATGTCCTTCACTTTATTAAAGAGCGGAAGCACTTTGCTCGCCGAGTTGCACAAAACGGTGAGCGCCGCTGAACCATAAGCCCCCGTATTCATAACTATATTCAGATCGATAGCGGTGAGATCGCCGTTCTTATTCATTCCGGTACGAAGTTTGATATGCTGCGGATGGCGAGTGCGGGCGCTCATGAATTCTTCCTTTCTGGTATATTCAAGGCGCACCGGTTTTTTCGTTTTCAGGGTAAGCGCCGAACAGATATCCTCAATGAGCATTTCCTGTTTGCATCCGAACCCTCCGCCTATGCGGGGCTTTATGACGCGAATGCGCTTCACCGGAATGCCGAGCGCCTGGCCCACGATTCTTCTGGTATGAAACGGGACCTGCGTGCTGGTCCTTATGTTAAGCCTGTTATTGGCATCCAGGTGCGTTATGCAAACGTGCGGTTCCATCGGGCAATGCTGCGCGTAATGCGATTGATAAACATTTTCAAATATCCTGTCCGAATTTTCAAGCGCTTTCTCCACGTCGCCTTCGGCCATTTCAGCGTGCGCCGCGAGATTCTTGTTCTTATCGTATGCGAGCGGTATTATCATTTTCGCTTCTTTTTCGTCATGGATTATGGGCGCGCCTTTTTTCTGGGCCAGCAGCGGGTCGAGAACGGCTTCGAGCTCTTTATATTTAACTTCGATTAATTCCAGCGCTTCTTCAGCTATTTCAAGCGTTTCAGCGGCGACCGCCGCGACGCGGTCACCCACGAAACGGACTTTTTTATCGAGCGTAAAACTATCGTAGGCTGAAGGCTCGGGATATCCCTGGCCGGCTGTCGTATGAACTATTCTTGGAAGATCCTTATGAGTAAGGACGGCTTTCACGCCAGGCAATTTTTCAGCCTTCGACGTATCGATATCGATTATTTCAGCGTGAGCGTAAGGACTGGTGAGAATCTTCGCATAGAGCATTCCGTGCAAGTCTATGTCGTCTGTAAACATCGGTTTCCCGGTAACAAGGCCAAGGCCTTCGATCTTCGGAACGCTTTTGTTTACGACTTTGAATTTATTTTTATTATTTTCGACCATCTATTTTTCACCTCTCATTTTTTTCGCCGCGAGTTCGACAGCTTCGAGTTTTTTTACATAGCCGGTGCACCTGCAGAGATTGCCGTCCGTAGCGCGTTTTATCTCATCCATAGATGGGGCGGGATTCGATTCTAAAAGCGCATATGAAGCGAGCAGGAATCCCGGGGTACAATACCCGCACTGAACCCCGGCCGTTTCGATTATCGATTCCTGGAGAGGATGAGGATTTTCCATATCGCCAAGCCCCTCGATCGTCGTTATCTCGCTTCCGTCAGCCGAAACCGCGAGCATCATGCACGAATTCATTGGAAGGCCGTTGACGAGCACCGTGCAGGCGCCGCAATCTCCCTGATAGCATCCCTTTTTAACTCCCTTATAACCGTTTTTACGAAGCGCATCGACCAATTTATCTCTAACGCTGACATTCAGCGTTTTATTTTCATTATTTATTTTAAGTTTGATTTCCATTTATTACTCGCCTCCCCTTATTTTTCTTCGACGATTTTTTCGACCAAACGCCTTATCAAAACAGGCAGGATTTCCTTTTTGTATTCGATCGAAACGCGTTTATCGCTCATAAATTTCGCTTCCACCGAGGCTTTTGCGGCGGCTTTTTCAATCGCGGCGGCATCATTTGTTTTACAACCGATAAGCATGCCGGCCGATTCATTGAGCATCTGCGGCAGCGGCCCAATGGCGCTTATCGCAAATCGAACATCCTCGAATTCTCGGCCCTTGATCTTAGCGGTCACGCCGACATCCAGCATCGCCAGGTCGAAACTGGTTTTGGCGTATTTAACGAACGCTCCCGAATATCCCGCCGCGTCAGGAAGAATGATGTCGGTCACAATCTCATTTTTAGCGATATTCTGCGCGGGATGCTTCTTTAAAAGTTCACGATAACTAACCGTGCGCGTTTTTTCTTTTCCGGCTATGATCACTTTCGCGTCAGAAAGCAATAAAGCCACCGGAAGATCGGACCACGGATAAACGGAAACTATATTTCCGCCGAGCGTGATCATATTTCTAAGCGGAGTGCTGGCTATGAAATATGCCGACTGATATAATAACCCGCCGCAATATTTTTGAATGAGCGGGTTTTGAAGCAGTTGACTGATCGTGACAGCGGCCCCGATCTTCATGTCTTTTCCTTCTTTTTTAATTTTATTCAATCCAAGATGTTTGATATCGACAAGCGTCTTCACGCCAGCATTATGTGAAACCATCACGGCGGTGCCTCCGGCGAGTATCTTCGCGGCGTCCTTTTTCTTATCGAGTATGGCCAGAGCGTCTTTCAATGAATCAGGCCTTACGTATTCCTCTAATTGTTTGAACATTTTTACCTCCAAAAACCGTGTCGAAAAACAATATATAATTACTCGAATATACATTCGCGCAATTATCGTTTTGAATTCGATCGAATTATTCAATTGAAACATAAAACAATATTTCATTTTTTATAAAATGAAAGACCGCATATGCCTGTTGAATATTATGAATTTGATATATCTGCGTACGCTTGACATTTCATACGCCGGAATAAGAAAAGACCGAAACGGTCAATGAATTGGTGAATGAAAGAAAAACGCGCGCGGAACAAAACCAGTTAAAACTTCGCCGAAGTTTGTATAGGAGCAACGCCAAGATTATAGTAAGTTAGATAATAACCGGCATTAATATTTTTCGCAGTTTCAAGCGCTTTCAGCGCTTCGTCAAACTTTCTTCTGTAAATGTAAGCGGACGCGATATTAACATATGCCATGTAATAAGTACTATTAACGGCAATTGCATTTTTCAAGGATGTTATTGACGAGTCATAACACCGCTGGCTTAAATAGTGACAACCCAGATTATTAAGAGCCTTGGAATTATCCGGTTTCATTTTTATAGCTTTGTTAAGATAATTGATCTCTTCATTTTTTTCATTCCTGCTTGAATAGATCATAGCCAGATAAATAGACGAGTCAACCTGATAAACAGATGAATTTTGAAGCGTTTTAAAAATTTCTTCGGCGTTATCAAAATAAGAATCTACAAAATAAGCAACGGCAAGCTTAAATTTAATCTCTTCACTCGACGCATCGGTTTCAAGAAGTATTTTATATTCATCCCGCGCTTTTGAATATTCCTTGATTTTAAAAAAACTGTCGCCGCCTAATACCGCCTTGTTTTTATAAATCTGCTCTTCTGAATTTCGCGATGAAATCTGCGGTGTTTTTTTAGGCTGTATAAAATTTTCAGCCGTTGCCATATTCGAGGTTGCCGGCGCATTCCTGACTGCCGGTACGCTTCGGACCGCCGTTGTATTTGAAGACTCGGATACATTCCGGGTTACGGGTGTTTTTTTTGGCACCGGTATATTCTCCGTTGCGGATATATTCCGAGGCGTCATCAGAGTTTGCATTATCCGTATATTTTGAGGCGGCAATTTCGCTTGAACTTTTTTTTTCAACGAATTTCCGCAAAAAGTGCAGAAATTATTATTAAGCTCGTTCAGATTCTTGCATATCGAACATGAGACCTTTGAAATAGCAAGCGATTTACCGCATTGAGTACAAAATTTAGCGGTTGAAATAACATCGGCCTTACAATACGGACATTTAACAAATGAAACAACAATCATTTTTTGACCGCATTCCGTACAAAAAGTATATTTTTCTCCATTTAAATATCCGCAATTACTGCAAGAAACTAATTTCGACTGTCCAACCGCCGAAAAAGTAAATAAACCCAGCAATCCCATATTCAATAAAACAATTAAAAAAATAGCAAAAGACTTTTTTCTCATTTATACCTTTACATATCAGAAAAGTTGCATGGAAAATTTATATCATTATACACTATCATTTTTTATTTATCAACTAAAAATAGCGTGATTTTCCAAACAATCCAGACTTTCACGATCGCGTTCAATAATACAACTATTAACTACGAAAAACGCAATCAAAAACCGTCACATTAATCACCTTATATAGTAGCACAAAATTTAATTACATATTAAAACATTTATTTTACAAGAATTATAGCGAGGAGTTATTATTACGTATGTAAAATTGACATTCATAATCATTTTATGTTATAATAAAACTGAAAACAAAATTACATTACCGTCTACAAAAGGAGAACAGTATGAATTGCCTGAAATGCATCTATAAAAGTTATCTTCAATATGCGTGTTCAATATTAATTTTATTTTTAAAAAGCATAAGAAATATAGTATCGATCAAATCAGCTTCGTTAAAACTGATCATTTATAAACAAATTTTTATGGCAAGGAAATATCACTCGCCGCTCATGCCTCTGGCCGCCTCGATGATAAACGGCGCCATGAACCGTTTCCCGTTTTTAGACCGGGCGCATCTCAAATGTATCGTCGAAACCAATTCCTGCCTTATAGATACCGTCGAAAAACTAACCCATTGCAACAGGGTTAACGGAAAACTTAAAGTATTCGATTACGGACGCTACGCCCTCACGTTTTACGATTCGGAAGATCTGGCCGGAGTAAGAGTTTTTGTCGATACCCAAAAATTGCAAAAATATTCCGCGTATCTTTATCATTATTTCATAAAATCAAACCAGGACATCGAATTCGATAACTATAAAGTATTTTGCGAGGCCGCCAAAAAAGCTGAAATGGTAATCACATTTAAAAAAGTAACGTTATCCGGATCGTTTCACGGACGCGGAACCGGCATGAAAAAATGGGGCGTGTGCCCAATATGTGGCGAATCGGGACACATGCTCCGAGCGGCTTCATCAGATGAAAAACACGAAATTTGTATCGCATGCCATGAATCGAAATTGTTTCAGCAAGATTAAAAATTCAAAAAATAGACTCAGCGAATTATTTACGCCTTGACGAATAATAACGGACACGAATCGCTTCCCGGCATCATGTCAAATCCTATCTTATAAACGTTTTCAAGGTTCCGGCAGTTCATGACTTCAGCCGTCGGGCCGTAAATAATCTCTTCACCTCGCGAACCGAGAAGCATAACGTGGGTCGAATATCTCATGGCGAGGGCCGGGTTATGAACCGAATAAATACAGAGCTTATTCTCCTCGCGAGCAAGTTCGCTGATCAATTTCAAAAAATGATGCTGATGACGAATGTCGAGGTGCGCTTCCGGTTCGTCAAAAAGCATGACGGGCGTATTCTGAACCATCGCCCTGGCAAGGAGCACGCGCTTGCGCTCTCCTCCGGAAAGTTTCGTGTAATCATAGGCGAGAAGACTTTCCAGCTCTACCTTCTTCGATATCCTTTCGACCATTTCATAGTCCCGCTCTCCGGCAAAACCGAAAAAAGAGTTATAAGGAGCGCGGCCCATCAGTATTATCTCGCGGGCGTTAAACCCAAACGCCGGATGGTGTTCCTGCGAAACGACGCTCATTAATTTCGCTATTTCCGCCGAAGACATTTTGGAAATATCGTTCCCCTTTAAAAACACTTTGCCTTCCAGCGGCCTTAAATATCCCGCCATCAGACTCAAAAACGTTGATTTTCCCGAGCCGTTGGGGCCAAGGATCGCGACCGTCGATCCACGCTCGAATTCAATGGACAGGCCGTCGAATATATTTCCACGCTCGCGACGGCCGTTCGAAGGGTATTGAAACGATAAACGCTCTATCTTTAAGATCGCAGCCATGGCGGCCCTCCTTAATTCCATCCTGATTTTCTATATTTTAAAAGTATCGCGGCAAATACCGGCGCGCCTATCGCCGAAGTTATTATCCCGACCGGTATTTCACCGGACGTTAACGTCCGCGCGAGGTCGTCCGACACGAGAAGGAACATCGCTCCAAAAATAGCGGACGCTATAAAGACGAATCTGTTGTCGGGTCCGAGGATTATCCTTGAA
The DNA here is from genome assembly GCA_964545075.1 of uncultured bacterium. Classification (GTDB taxonomy): domain Bacteria; phylum Muiribacteriota; class UBA9980; order UBA9980; family UBA9980; genus DAOPXV01. Next base: position 2,949 of record CAZJFS010000170.1, on the reverse strand, counting down.
ATATGAGGGACGGTAAGACCAATCCAGCCTATAACGCCGGCTTTTGAAACGCATGCGCAGACCATGAGCGTGCTGAAAAATATGATCACGAATTTTGACATAGTCACGTTCACCCCGAGCGACCTGGCGTCAATATCGCCTAACGTCAAAAGATTCATTTTATACGTATAAGAATATAAAACAACCATGCTCGCGAGAATAACGGGAAGCGCATATTTCAGCGACGAAAGCGTTATCCCGTCAAAACCTCCCAGCATCCAGAAAGTTAACGCTGGAAGCTGGTGCTCCGGATCCGCGAAATACTGCATCATGCCTATGGCGGAATGCGAGAAAGACGTCGCGACCAGACCGAAAAGCAAAAGCAGCGTCGTGTCGCGCCCGAAACCGGAAAGAATATATGACGAAAAAACGGCGATTATGCCGAATAAAAACGCGAGCGATTCAACCGCCGGCAGGGACGAGTTAAAGCAGACGATTCCAATAGCCGCGCCGAGGGCCGCTCCCGATGAAAGACCTATTACGAAGGGACTTACAAGAGGATTTTTAAATATGGCCTGCATCGAAACGCCGCCAACCGCCAAAGCTATTCCAGTGGCGGACGCCATAACGATACGCGGCAATCTCACCTCGAATATTATAAACCGCTCGTTTTCATTTATTCCGCCCCCGCCGCTGAGATAAGACAAAACGTTTCCGGCGGGTATCTTATAATTTCCGGCGAAAAAAGAAAACACGAATATTATAAAATATATAACGGCCAATACGCCGATTATCGTTACTTTCCGTTTTGAACTCATATATCACCAGTTTCTATCCGGCTTTATTCCGATTACAAAGACTCCTAGAGCGCGAAACATAAATCGCCACTCGCTAAATCAGAATAACCGAAGCACGGCAAGCTCTTTATGATTAAAGAGATCGTGCCGTGCGCGATGGCGGTTTTCAACGTTTAATATAGTTTATTTTTCAGCGCCCTTCTCTATATCCTTATTCGCGGCAACCATTTTTTCGCGGTCAACGTTCATAAAATCTTTATAGAATTTATTCGCTTCATCATCCAAGTTAACGTCTTTAAATTGTTCGGGATAGATCGTTTTAGCCGTCCACAATACGCCGAGCGGCGCCGCGAGATTGAAATACCAGCCGGTCAGAAAGCATGATTCGTCGTCGACAGGGACGAAATATATCCGCCCGTTCTTATATGCGGCGAGTTTCTTCCAGTATCCTTCCTTTAATTCGACTTCCACTTTTCCCGTGGCGTGAGTTATCGATTCTATAAAAATAAAATCGGGATCGAATTTCAAAAGTTCTTCCTGCGAAAGGGGCGTTTCAGCGGCATCTTTATTTGAGTATCCCAGGACGTCACATCCTATATCCTTCAAAAAACTTTTCACGAAACTGGATTTCTGACCGTAAGCTATATATTTGTCGCCAGCTTTTACAAGGTGCGCCACCTTAATGGCATTCGCCGAATTTGCATTTTTAATGCGGTCGCGAACCATATTAAATTTCAAGTTAAAATAATCGATATATTTTTTCGACATTTCTTCCTTATTTAATATTTTTCCGAAATTTTCAACCGCCACCAGCCAGTCCTCGGTCTTCGAAAACGTTCCATGCATACGAAATTGTGGAATCTTTAATTTGTCGAAAAACTGATTGGCTTTCATGTGAAAGCCTGAAGGCGTTATGATAAGATCCGGTTTTAAGCCGATAAGCGTTTCTATATTAGGCATTCCGGGATAGCCTATATCTTTTTTCAACATAACCGCGCGATCGATCTGAGAAAAAAAGCCGCCTTTGTGGACGGATATTTTAATCTTGGACATCGGCATTCCGATGACGTTTCTTTGTACATTAAAAAGATAAACGATACCGAGCGATTGAGGAAAAAGCGGTATTATCTTCTCGGGCGTTCCTTTAAGCTCCGACGAAAAATCCAGCCCTTGATACGGCTCGGGCATCGGCTTTTCTTTTTCCGCGGCGAATAAAACTTCACAGCCGGGGTATATCCAAACCGGCTGCGCCGAAAAAAGCGACATTATTAAAAGCGCCAGACATAAATTAATAACGCCGGAAAAACTTTTTTTAAACCATGCCTTTTTTATTTTAATAATAAAATTCATTTTTATTTTCTCCTCCATTTTATTCTTCCCATAATTTTTTCAGCCAGTCTGGAATTTTATGGCCTTTGCCTTCATAATCAAAACCATTGAAAGGTTTTATATCAATAACGGGCGTGCCGTCAAGCGCATCCAGCCCAATTATAGTTATAACATTTTTATCGATATTTTTAATTTTAACAACGCTCATCGCGATCGGATTAGGGCGCGTGTAGGAATTGGTGCAGAATACGCCGACCTCAGGCATATCGTCGCGTTCTTCCGGATGAATCTTCAGCTTTTTTTCGGTACGCTTGTGAAACACGAAAAATATTATAATATGCGAATATTCTTCGAGACCGTCAAGAGCTTCGACGTATTTCGGATTTAATTCAATCTTCGACTCGCTTTGAAGATCGTTCCATTCGACATGTTCTTCGCCGCCGGGCCTTCTGACAACGCCGATCTGTTCAAAAGAATAAGTTTTGGGTTCAAACATTCACGCTCTCCTCACAATTGCAAATTACTTTGTTCTCGTCGATTTTTTTATCATAAAAAAAAGACCGTTCAAATTCGCGGCTTTGACGTATTCGAGCTCATCGTCGAAATGCTTATCGATAAGATGTTTATAGCCTTCCACCACGAATTCATCGAACTTGTCGCTTGCGGTATTGACGCCTTCCTTTTCTTTTTTCTTGAAAAATTTATTCATCTTTTCCCTGCAATCGTCGGAGATATTAAGGCCGAACCCGCATCCTATCATGGCCGAACATCCAGGCTTGAGCCAGCGCACCACATTAGATAGCGTCGTCTTATAATCGGTAAATTGAATAGTACCGCGCGAAAT
>CAZJFS010000169.1:0-9342 GCA_964545075.1 uncultured bacterium | reverse complement strand
GTTTCTCAGGTCCATAACATTTCTTGCATTCTTGGTGGACGTGAAGATTTAATACGATCATTTCCCCGTTGCGTTTTTCACGTATCGGAAAAAGGTAACATGACGCCGGTTTTTTTAATTCTGTTGCGTGCCTCTGCAAATAGCAGAAATACACGCCGCCGGCTTTTTCGATAAACACGCAATCGCCATTTTCATCCAGAGCCGTGCAATAACAGGATTTATTCAGACGGGCGTTGAAGATCTCGCTTACGACGCCATTCGCCTTTATCCTCGCCGCAATATGCTCCGGCAGGTCTGAAAGCCGTTCTTTACTCGAAATGAAAAGCTCCGCCTCGGAAGCGGTAAGAGGCGCGCCGGCGTCGCCGTTGCTGCAGCATTCGCCATTGCAAACGGCCAGATCGCATGCAAAGCGGGCGGCAAGTATCTCTTCGGATACGAGTATGTTCTTATAAATAAACATAAGCCTTCACTGCACCAGTATAACTATTTTTTTACTTAAAGAACCCGCCGTCGCTGAAAGATTCGCTATTCCAGCCTTCGCCGGATACGCCATATATATGCCGCCGCTGGTAACCGAACCGTTGTCGACGGCCCATGTAACGTTAGACGGCAAAGCCACCTGAAGTCCGCTGGAATCATAAGCCGTAGCGGTGAATTGGACCAGCCCGCCTATCGACACGACGGCGCTGGAAGGGCTTATATCTATGGAAACGGCCGTCGCTCCGGCCGTCGAATTCACGTATGCGATTCCGGACGCCGACCCCGCGGTGGCATAAATCTTCGCCACTCCGGGACTCGCCGGCCCCTGATAAATCCCGTCATCTGAAATATCACCGTACGTCGTCGACCATTTAAAATCCTTAAAGCTCAACAGATTTCCAAACTTATCATATGCTTTAGCCATGAACTGCTGCGTTCCGCTGGCCTGCACCTCAGCCGTTTGCGGCGAGATAGTCACCGAATGAGGGGCGCCGGGAACCACGTTCAAATTTGCCAGCGCCTCAAGCCTTCCAAATTGGGCCTTTATCGTCGCGCTCATCGGAGAGCCCGGCGCGCTGTAAAACCCGGTATTGGTTACGTTGCCGTTATCGCAGCTCCATGAAGGATTAACAAACAGAAAGTCGCCTCCTGGATTCTGAGCGTGACACGTAAATTGAATTGAACGCCCGACCTCTATCTCTCCGGATTCGGGAACGAGGAAAAATTTCGAGATTTCATTGCCGCTATCAACATATATCTGGGTCGTGGCGACGACGGTTCCGAATTTTGCGGTAATAAGGGCGTATCCCGGAGTATCCGGCGCAACGAATTCGCCCTTATCCGTAATATGGCCCCAGCTCGCCGACCACTGGGCATCGACTTTCGTATATTTCCCGTTCAGGTCCACCGCATTAACCGCGAACTGTTTATATTCGCCGGTTATAACGTGCGCGTCCTGCGGCGCTATTAAAAGTCCGACATAAGGATTGCCTATGGTATCCCTGTCCGGGTCTATAGCGGACTGGTTGCACCCTAAAATGCTGACTAAAAATAATATCTTACAGGTGAAATAAACGGTCAGCAAAGTTTTGTTTTTTAAACAGGCGTAAAATTTATCTTTTAGCATAATGATTTTTATCGGAAAAATAATGAATATTATTAGACTTTTTGATATAAAACGGTCAAATACCCCGCCGTGTCGAAATTTATTGACATTGCTATTAAAATTTGTTATCTTTGAACGTAATAATATAATTATCAATATAAGCTGAAAGGAGGAAATTTTTTTGGATTGTATATTCTGCAAAATAATTAAAAAAGAAATACCTTCAAAAACCATCTACGAGGATGACCGCGTAATAATGTTCGAGGACATTAACCCCCAGGCGCCTTTTCATGCGCTTGTCGTCCCAAAGGTTCACGTCCCGACCGTACTCGAACTTAAAGCCGAAAACAGCGACTATCTTTTCAAGGTATTCGAGGTAATATCGAAGGTTATGACGGAAAAAGGCTATTCGACCGACGGATTCCGCACCGTTTTAAACACAAATCAGGCGGCCGGACAGACTGTATTTCACATACATTTCCACGTCCTTGCCGGAAGGCTCTTAATGTGGCCGCCGGGCTAAAATGAGGCGCTTTTATTTTATTATGCTATAATTTTATTATCTTCATGATAAAAAATTGAGATTTGAAAGGAGTTTCTATTAATGCTTAACAGAACCGTATTATTTTCAATATCAGTCGCATTAGTTTTCGCGCTATTTTCCCCGTCCTACGCGGGTATCGAAAAGATCCCCGGCGTTTCGAAAAACGTTCCGTTCCTTTTTACGATCTCGCTCACTAAAGATCATCAGGCGGCAATCGAAAAAATAGCCGATCTGGCTATAAAAAGCCAGCAATTCGAAAAAATGGCAGAGGCATTCAAACAAAAAAACGGCATTGAATTCCCCAAAGAAATGGTCTCAAACGCGAAAAACATAACAAGCTTCACTCTTGGCGCCTTCCTTAACACGGCCGATCTTCGCGAGGATCCCTGCGCACTTCTTCTCGCCACTTTCGACGGTGAAAAAGAGGCCGCCGAATTCGTCAAAAATTTTAAAAACACTTTGATATCGGGAGCAAAAAAACAGTCGAAGGAAATGCTCTTCACCGAATCGGACGAAAACGGACTCAAGGTATCCACTCCTTCGCTCAAATCAAAGGACGCGGATCCCTTTAAAACGTCCGAACCGCGTCTTATCCAGTCAGGAAATTCGGCCGGCTTATTCATTTTCAAGAAAAAAGACGCCGCGAAATCTCAAGCCGCATTAAAATCCGTCGCCGCGGTCCTTAAAAACCCCGAGGAAGGAATACTCTCCAACAAATCAGCGAAAGCCGCTTTCGACAAGCTCGCCAAAGACGCCACCTTTTTCTTTTATATGGATGGCGCCCTTTATAAACAGGGAGCAATAGAAAACGGACGCCAGGAAATGGCTGATCTCGTATCATCGATAGCCGCGGCCGGAAGCATAAACGGCTCGTTCTCGAAAATAGACACGAAATGGGCGGTAACGTTCGGCGAAATGAAGGACAAGGACGCTTCCACCAACATTTCATTCATAAAAAAACTTTTATCAGCTGAAAAGAACGAAAGGCATCCCTCAAACTTATTGCCCGCCGGCATTTCAACGCTTCTTTCATTCAAACTTAATCTTGGAAAAGAATTCGTCGATTCTCCTCAAATGGTCTCGGCAAAACCCGTAATTTCCATGATGTCCGGCCTCTCTCTCGAAGACGACCTTCTCTCATGGATGAACGGCGACGTTTTCCTTGCTTTCGGAGAAAACGCCTCGGAATTTTATATCGGCATCGGCTCCAAAAACCAGGATAATGCCTTGAAATTCTTCGTAAAATTCCAGGACATCCTCAAAAAAGCTCAGGCGGCTTTCGAATTCAAAGACGATACGGCCGGCGGCATAAAAGTTAAAACAGCTGCGCTGTCTAACACCCCGCCGTTTTTAAAAGATATCGTCATAACCGTTGGAACTCTGGGCGACTATATGATAATAGCTTCCTCTAAAGCCGTATTCGAAAAAGTTGCGGCCGTAAAAAAAGAAACGGCGCTCGCTTCAAGCCCCGAGGCAAAAGAGCTCGCGGCATGGAATCCGTCATCGTTTTTAAGTTTTTACATAAATTACGATAAATTCCAGGCCCTCGCGAAAAAATTCAATGAAAATGTAGGCGCTGAATTCAAAGATCAGAAATTCAACGCTTTCATTAAATTTTTTACGGCTAACGCCAATTTTGAAAACAACGAAATAACCGGTTCAAGCACGATCATCATAGCTCCTGAAAAAGCCGGAGAAAGCTTCCTGGACATATTGAACACGCCTCAGGCTAAAGAAGCCATCGAAAGAATCAAAAACGAATAAATACACCGGGCTCTAAAATTGCCGGATACATAAAAAAGCGTCCCTGAAATTCAATTAAGCTTCAGGGACGCTTTTTTATGTTTATAATTAAATTAAAACTTGAGTTTATCGAGTTTTTTGCGTTTTTCTTTATATGTCGGAGGGTTGGAATCCTTAAATTCCATAGCTATCTTTTCAACGCTTATCGGAACCAGGCTCTGTTTTTTTGCGTGGCCGGCATCCCCGCGTTCGCAATTTTGGCGTTTTTCCCTCTCCCGGCGGTCCGCGCCCGATTCATCGGAACGATTTTCAACCGTTTTTTTTAATTCCAGGACAATTTTTTTCAGTTCGGCTATTTCTTTAAAAATGGAGCTTGCCGCGTCACCCTGACCCGGCGCATCCGCTGGCGTTCCAGAGTTTGCAGCTTCGCCGACGTTTTGAGCGGCTCCGTCGTCGCCCTTGGATTTAATTATAGCCTTTATCATATCGTCGCGAAAAGCGAAAATATCCTTGCCAACCATATGCGCCATATAATTAAAATCAAGGTAAAGCCGTACGGCGGTCATTACAAACTTCCCGCGTTCTATATTTTTATCAGCGCACTGCGCGTCTATGATCTCCATCGTCTTTTTGTCGATAAAGATTTCCGCGCCTGCATCTTCGATATTATTGGTTTCTTTACCTATATTTTTTTTCGTCATATTCTAAAATTTTCCAGCACATCCGTCGAAGTAGAAACGATCTCCAGGTTCTGATTGACGTCCTGCCCTAGTTCAAGCGCTATCTGATCTCTCGCTAAAAGCATGAACCCGGCGCAATTGACGAAACGGTGGTCCACGCCTATATCGGGCGCGCCGAGTATCCTGTCTTTCGCTATTTCTTCGCTCCAACCGTAATAAGCGCGCATCTTTTCACGGAAAAGATCCAGCATGAGCGACGCGCCTCCTCCGACCATCGCAAAATAGTCGATAGACTTGCCTTTACGGCTCAAGGAAGCCAGGTCATTCTTGACCGCCTGAACTATATGATCGCATATGGCTTCACATTCCCTGTCGAGAATTTTCTTGAAATCAAAAACGCCGCTTCCGGGAATTTCAATCTTGAATTCCTGCTTAGGAAGTTTTTCCATAATGCGCTGCTCGGGTATTTTATAGTGCTGACCGGATGATTCGAATATCGCTTGAGAAATATTGGTCGTAACGGTATGTATTCCCTCGGGAACCGAGTCCGAAAGGTTTATGTCCGCCTCGTTCTCTATGACCGGCAGCTTTATCCATGTTCCATGCCCGACATCGACGACGTATGTATTATAAAGCCTCATTCCGAATTTTTTCATTAAAAAAGCCATATACGCGCCATAAGCCTGGAACTGGATCAGAAGAAATGAAAGCTGTATCTTTAATTCTTTTATCTCTCCGGTAGCGACATTTTTAGCTTTTATATACAGATATTTATTGCCGTTTTCCTCTTTAAGGCGATCTTTTATATAGTTAAAAAACGCCTCCGCCATTGATTCACCGGCTTTAAACGGTATGCCGAAACCTATGCCTGTTTTTTTCAAAGGCGCCAGATCGTTATCTTCACGTTCCTGCGAAAGGCAGAAAAGCCCGGCCTGGATTCCTACAAAAGCGTCAGCATAGTTCTGGATAACGCCTTTATGGGTAAACCAGTTAATCTGATTTGAATTTCTCGTCATGGCGCCGACATAGCGCCAGACGCCTTTCGATTCATCGAATATGGCGAGGTTCCTGATCCAGCGATGGTCCGTCGAACGGTTCATTTTCTGCCAGTTTATTTCGAGATTTTCCGAAAGGCTGTCGCCTACTACCGAGGAAAAAGCTATTATTCTTCCTTCCTCGCAGAACTTGCTCATCGACGTTCCGAGCTCGCCGCCTATAGGCGTAACGTCTAAAAAATTGTTATCGGGCATTTTAAGTCCTCCCTTAAAAAAATATATAAATCAACTCATTGCCAAGATAATCAGCCGAAACCGGCACATTTCAATTATTGTTTAAAACGGCGCCTTTTCCTCTACTTCAGTCTCTTCAATTTCTTCAGTCGAACCGCTTTTTTTAGTTCTTTTAATTTTCTTGCTTTGTTTAGCTTTATCTTCACCATAAGCATGTGTCTGTTCATCCACCACGTAGATTTGTTTCGGCGGTATCACATGAATAATTATATTTCCCGGATTGAACTTGACTTCGTTCATGCTCGAATCATAATATTTAATTATACCGCTCTTTCTATCGCGATCCCAGCTTCCGATAAAAAAATGGTTGCCTATGGCTATTTCACACGTGCCGCCTTCATACAGGTCCATATCGTGACGCATGCTTTGATCGATCATATGCATGTGGCACCTCATGACCACTACATTGTCCGCGCATACCCTTGCATTGGTCCTGTAGTCGCAAAACGGTCTGTCATTATAAAGGCGCGCGAATTTTTCACCTTCAAATTCATAGGAAACGCGATAACCTTTCATATAAGGAATGTGAAGTTTTTTCACAGGCTGCCCCAGAACGCCAGCTGCTTGAAGTTCTTCAGAAGTCATTCTTTTCCCGTAAAAATTAAAAGGAAGCGGTTTCTGCGTTTCGGTCGCGAATTTTTTCCGGCCGATCTCTTTCTTTAAGTTCGGAAGCTTAATATAAAGATTATGCGGTATTCTTCTCTCTGACGTTCTGTAAAAGCCGCGATCTCCCTTGATAGCGTTAATATCACTTATATGGCGGTCGGATATTTCAGCAAGTCCCATGGGCGATCCGCCGACGTGAACATAAACCGCGTCAAACATCGTCGAAATGTCAGCGAAATAATGCCTTGCGCTTCTTATAGGGCCCACCTCGACGTTCTGAGAGAGGTCGTAATAAATACCCATAAAGCGCGTCACTTCCTCGGCCTGGATCTCGTATAATATTTTAGCGGCGAAAAGCCCGCTCTGCGGCCTCGCGGGTGGTTCGTTTTCAACCATAAGCGCGGCCGGCCTCATAAGCCTGGTTTCGCCGCTTATGTTCTCGCATTTATTTTCGTCTACAACGTTCTCGATGCTTTCCATAGGCGGAACGTTCTTCTCTATCATTTCAGCTTCCACGCTATCGATTGGCGCCTCCACCGATCCGGACTGCACCGCCGCCTCCTTATGCGCCGCAGGCGCCTCGGGTGTTTCCAGGACTACCTCGATAGTTCCGGACGGCGGTTCCTGGGCTAGAGAAGCACGGTTATCGATATTTATAAATAAAAATGTCAAAAAACAAACAAATAATAAAATAAAGTACGATCTAACCATTGACTTCAAAATGAAGCATTTCATAAAAATCCCTTGCTTTTCTGCTAAATAATTACCCTGTTGCCATTGCCTTAAAATGCAGGCCGCTCATAAATGCCGCGGACCGATCTCAAAAGCACGCGTTAAAACTTGCGACCACTTTTGAAGGCTCTTACATAGTTATAGCAAAAATGAAGGTAATTTTGCAACGGTCATTTTATTTCAGAATTACTTCGATGCGCAAGCCGCCCGCTACGACTATATGATCACCGGCTTTAAAATCATGGCGCGAGCTTATAGACATGGCATAAATCGGAAATCCAGCATCACATAAAATCCAGTCACCTTTTATTGAAATAACTTTTCCGTGTATTTTTTCAACTCCGCCATGATGATTTTTATGTATTTTTACTTTTTTATTCTCACCCTCAAGCTTAACCGCGGCGCCGAAAATAGTAAAGAACACTTCGTATGTATTTCCGGGCGACAGAAACTCAAGATGCGCGCCGCAATCAACGTCACAGCAAAGGATTTCATCTCCCGTTGCAAGCACTTTTACAAGAAGCGAACCTTCATCGGAAGGCGAATCCACGTCATAATCTATTCTTAAAAGTTCAACTTCGCAAACACTTTCATGCTTTTTCTTATTGAATATCATTAAAAATTCACTCTCTTTAAAATAGACACGGGGATGGATAAAACCACCCCCATTGATTTTCACCATTTCTATATTTTCCGCAAAACTTTTATTTTCCTTAAATTCTCTATTTCACAGTCATTCTCAAAACATTTTTACCATATTTGCCTTTGGTTCCATACGAATCTTTCTGTCCCGGATAATCGCTGTCCTGCGGCCTGTCAAAGTCGTCAACTATCGATATTATGCTATTTTCAGTAGTAGTAGCGAACCACCACTGATTGACCTCGGCAACATTGGATTGATCTATTATTTTATATATACGCTTAAAATTACCGCCTTCAAAACTGGACGAATTAACTCTGTTAACAGCTATGCGCCAGCCGACATTCCATTTACCATCCGTATCTACGTCAAGCATTGGCGCTTCAAAGGCCTGCCTTAAATATACCGAATCCGAGGAATTTTTACTTATCATTTGAATAAATCTAGCGCCGTTCGATGTCATATTATCAGGGTTTCCAATTGTAGCGGCGCCCTCTTCCTGAAGATTTTCATATTCGGCGAATATTTCGTATTGAGACTTTTGTCTGGAAGTTAAAATTAACGGAGGCACAAGCATTTCCGGCTGATATTTTTTTATCGACGGATTAAATGATTTTTTAAAATTATCATATATCGCGCTTTCATTTACATCACGCCTCATTTTTTCATACTGCATTTTTATGTCGTCCACCGCTCTTCTCATTTGCGAAAGTTTGAAATCCAGATCTTCTTCCCGATGGCGGCGCGTTTCCGTGCTGAAAAGAGTGAATCCCTTGAAATATAGTATTCCAAGTATTGCGATAAGCACGACCACGCCGAATAGCAGAACGCCGCGACGGTTATTTTTAATTTTTATTAATTTCATGCCAACATTCCTCTCGCCTTCGCAAATGACAGTGAAATATATCTATATCCAGATATTATTATATCATGTTTTTTAGAATATGTAAATTGAAAAACTCGAATCGGCGCCATCAAATTTTATTATACGGGCCGGAAAAAGTTTTTCACTCCTTCCGGCCGCAATAATAAAAGATAAATTTATCTCATCTGATAAGGTACCATTTCATTCAACGGCTTGATTATATCAAGCAGAACGCCATTTGTCTCATCAACAAGCGGGCCGAGTATGAGCGTTTTATCCGGCGTGTATTTGGTAGCGTACTTCGATTTCTGCAGCTGCAATCCGTCAAAGTAAATTTCAACGCCCTTACTTGCATTTTCTTTTGGATACATATAAATGACATAGCGCTTGTCTTCCTGTAAACCCTTGGCGCCCCTGATCGGCGGATAGAAGTGGACATAAACCCTCTTCCAGCGATCGAGGTTTCTGCCGCGCGTCACGCTCGATGCAACCGTTTCGCCAGGCTTGATCCTGAAATTCTTATACTTCGGATGGTAACGGACCGGCCCTGACATTTCATACGTCGATGTTTCATCTATATTAAATCCGGTCGTTTTACCGCTCTGGTACGAATAAACGTTACCCAGAAGATCTATGCCTACCGCGAATTTAGTTTCGG
>CAZJFS010000168.1:0-9359 GCA_964545075.1 uncultured bacterium | reverse complement strand
TAAAGATCATACTGGCCGTCAGTCCCGACATGGTATCGGTTACGAGTATCGATAACGGAAAGCTGATTGAAGCCAACGCCCCTTTTTTTGAGGCTTTCGGTTATCAGCGCGGCGAACTTATCGGCAAGTCCGTCGTAGAAATGGGCATTTGGGTTGACCCCGGCCAGCGCTCCGATTTTGTTTCAAAACTATTGGCGGAGGGATCGGTTCAAAGCGTTGAAGCAAAGTTTAAAACAAAGTCAGAGAATATAATTACCATTCTTTTATCAGGCACCCTCATTGAAATCGATGATGAAAAATATCTTTTTATCATCGCCCGCGATATAACCGAAAGAAAGCGAATGGAAGATCTGCTCGTAAAGCAAAAAAACGATTACGAGCTGATATTTAATCTCGCCCCGGCCCAGATATGGATTAAAGATACCTCCAACAAAATAGTTCGCGTTAACCACCAGGTTCAGGATTATTTTAACAAGCCGGCCGCTTTCTTCGAGGGAAAATCGATGGAAGAATTTTCGCCTGATTATGGGGCGCAATATTACCGGGATGATCTCGATATAATAAAATCAAAAACCCCCAAGCTCAATATTATCGAGCCTTTCATATCCTTTACAGGCAAACCCGAGTGGGCGCGCGTTGACAAAATACCGATATTCAACGCGAACGGCGAAGTCAAGGAAATTTTATCGTTCGTCCAGATCATTACTGAGAGCGTAGAGAGCGAGAGGGCAATTCACGCGATACTCAAGAGCACTTCGTCATATTTCGGCCGGGATTTTTTTCAGGTTCTTGTCGTTGAGCTTTCAAAAGTTTTAAAAATGCGTCATGTTTTGGTCGGCCAGTATATTTCAAACGGTTTTGAAGGCATCCGCACGATCGCCGTTTGCGATAATGGCGCCATCGCCGAAAATTTCGAGTATAACATTTCAGAAACTCCCTGTCAAAACACCAGAGAAAACTCGTTTTGCATTGTTCATTCAGGCGTTCAAAAATTATTTCCAAATGCGCTTTTGCTGTCTAAAATTAACGCCAACAGTTTTGTCGGGGTTTCCATGGTTTCTTCGACCGGTAAATTTCTTGGAGTTATCGCGGCGATAGACGAAAACCCTATTAAAGAAAGTTATCTTTTAAAAACGGTTATTACGGTTTTCGCGTTGCGGGCGGCGTCGGAACTGGAAAGGCATTACGCCGAAGAAGTGGTCCGCGATTCGGAAGAAAAATACAGGACTTTATTTGAAACTATGTCGCAGGGCGTAGTTTATCAGGATTCCACCGGTCGTATTATTTCGGTGAATCCGGCCGCGGAGAGGATACTCGGGCTTAGCGCGGACCAGCTAATGGGGCTTGAGTCGATAGATCCGCGCTGGGGGACGATACATGAGGATGGCTCTGATTTTCCGGGGACGGAACATCCGGCGATGCAGGCGTTGAGAACTGGCAGGCCGGTTTGCAATGTCGTAATGGGAATATTTAATCCGAAATTTCAGAAACATAACTGGGCGATGGTTTCAGCCATGCCTCAATTTAAAAATGGTGAAAGCGAGCCTTATCAGGTTTATGCCACTATCACGGACGTAACTGAATTAAAAAAGACGGAGAGCGCCCTTCGTGAAGCTAATCAATTCAATGGCGAGATCATTTCCGGGGCCAACGAGGGTATAATAGTTTACGACCGGGATTTCAAGTATCTGGTATGGAATGATTTCATGGAAAAATTAACCGGCGTTAGCTCTGGAAAATTGATAGGAAAAGTCGCCGGCGAAATATTGTCCGAGGAAGCCAGAAAAAATATCATAATTCACATCGCTCAGGCTTTAAAAGGCGAAGTGACTGTCGCGGCCGAAACTAAATTCTTTGTGTCCCTGACCGGCAAAAGCGGATGGGTGCGCGTAACATACGGGCCTCACAGGAACGTTCGCGGCGAGATCGTCGGCGTTATAGCGGTCGTAAACGATATCACCGATTGGAAAAAAGCTCAGGACCAGATACTGGAGAGCGAGGAGCGCTACAGAACCTTATATTCGTCGATGAGCCAGGGGGTAGCGCTTCATGAGATCATTCTCGACGGCGAAGGCCGGCCCTGCGATTACAGATTTCTCGATGTCAACGAAAGTTTCGAGCGGCTGACGGGGCTTTCAGGGGACGATATAATCGGTAAAAAGGTTCTTGATATATTGCCCGATACGGAAGCATACTGGATTGAAACCTACGGCAAAGTCGCGCTTAGCGGTGAACCCATAAAATATGAAAATTATTCGGAAGAATTAAAAAAACATTACGAAATTTATGCGTATAGCCCTAAAAAACTCCAATTCGCGGTTCTGGTAACCGACGTAACGGAAAGGAAAATATTCGAGCAGGAAATTATAAAAGCCAAGGAGCAGGCTGAAGCGGCTAACGTCGCTAAGAGCCATTTTCTTGCCAATATGAGCCATGAGCTTCGCACTCCGCTGAACGGAATAATCGGTTTTTCCAATCTGCTTTCATCGACTTCGCTTGACGGAACTCAGAAGGAATTTCTTGAAATGATAAGCGTTTCATCGAAAAATCTTCTGGAACTTATCGGCGACGTACTCGATTTTTCGAAGATAGAAGCCGGAAAACTAAAACTGGAGATGAAGCCGTTCAATATAAAGGAACTTGTTAAAAATGCCGTTACGGCTATATCGGCGCAAACGATGAAAAAGGAATTGGATATAAAATATTCGTTCCTGAATAATTTCAATTATAATCTGTCCGGCGACGCCGTCAGAGTGAATCAAATACTGGCCAATCTTCTTATTAACGCCGTGAAATTCACGCCCGCCGGAAAGATAGAAATACTGATCTGCGAAGTCTTGAAAACCGAAAAAATTTCGAGGATAAGCGTTTCGGTTTCGGATACCGGAATAGGCATACCTGAAGAAAAAATAAGTGAAATATTTGAAATGTTTCACCAGCTTGAAGAGTCCTATAACAGAAAACACGGCGGAGCCGGTCTTGGTCTGGCGATAGTTAAAAGCCTTGTTGAAATGATGAACGGCACGATTTCGGTCAAAAGCAGGATCGGGTTTGGAAGCATTTTCACGATTGAAATTCCATTCGATATAATTCAGGAGCGGCCGGACCGTTCGCAGGATCTGGGTAAAAAGGCTTTCTCGATGCCCGGACTGAATATTCTGCTCGCGGAAGACGACCGTATAAGCCAGCTTTTGATAAAGAGCATAGCGGAACAAAATGGTTGGAATATCGAGATAGCTTCGAACGGCGAGCAGGCCGTTAAAAAATACGCCGTTAAAAAATATGACGTTATATTCATGGACGGCCAGATGCCGGACATGGACGGATTCGAAGCCACGAAAAGAATACGCGAAACCGAGATGCATAACGGACTTTCCCGTATTCCGATCATAGCCATTACGGCCTACGCGCTTCGGGAAGATCGCGACAAGTTCATTCTTGCCGGTATTGATGATTATATTACGAAGCCTATCGATGAGGAAATACTTTTAAGGAAGCTGTCAAGGCTTATAAAAAAATGAAGGCATTAAAAAGCTTTGGGTTGCGTGCTTTTTAATTGATCATGCTTGATGCCGAGATTTAAAGTAAATCAATAATGCCTGATAAAAAAGGGGCTGCCTCAAAAATTATGTTTTTGGGCAGCCCCTTTTTCAGGTGCGTTTATATTGGATATGATTATGCTTCGCGATATTTTTTAGCGATCTCTTTGGCTACTTCGAGAGTCGTACTGGTACCGTTCATATCATAGGTTTTTACTTTTCCTTCGGCTATAACTTTCGCTACCGCGCCTTCGAGTTTCGAGGCTTTTTCGGTTTCGCCAAGCCATTCGAGCATGAGTTTCGCCGTGAGTATCATGGCTATCGGATTAACCTTATAAAGTCCGGCGTATTTAGGCGCCGAGCCATGCGACGGTTCGAATACGGCATATTTATCGCCGATATTGGCCGATGAAGCGAAGCCCATTCCCCCGACCATCTGAGCCGCGAGGTCCGAAAGTATATCGCCGAACATGTTTTCAGCTACCAATACGTCGTAATTTTTCGGGTTCTTAAGAAGCCACATCATCTGGGCGTCGATGTTGGTTTCATACAAAGGTATCCCTGGAAAATCTTTCGCCACTTCGCGCGCGGTTCTGACCATGAGTCCGCCCGTTTCACGCAATACGTTCGGTTTATCGACGACCGTGACCGATTTTCTGTTATATTTTTTAGCGAATTCGAACGCTTTTCTAACGATGTTATCGCATTTCTGGCGGCTCATTATGCGCGTCGACATGGCGATGTTTTCCAGGCCGTATTTTTCGAACTGCTTCATTTTCTTGTGGTTTTTAGCTAAAACGTCGAAAACTTCGCGCGGGATCGGGTGGAATTCCACGCCGCCGTACATGCCTTCTGTATTTTCGCGGAATATGACCCAGTCTATGTCGCTTCTGCCTTCGAAATTAAGCGGGTTTCCCGGATAAGCCTTGCACGGGCGGAGGCACGTATGCAGATTGAGCGACTGCCTGAGCGTTACGATCGGGCTGACGTAGACGAGACCTTTTCCCTGAAGCGCCGGAATGAGTTCCTTGTCGGCTTCTTCCTTGGGTTTTGAAGTAATAGCGCCGAAGAGAGCGCATGTGGTTTCACCGAGCAGTTTTATGGTTCTTTCGGGAAGGGCGTTGCCTTCGGTTTTCCAGAATTCCCAGCCGATATCGCCGTGTATGTATTCGGCGTCGAGTTTCATTTCGTCCAGAACTATCCTTGCGGCTTCCATAACGTCATTGCCAACGCCGTCGCCGGGCAGCCATGCGATCTTATACTTTGCCATTTTATTCATACCTCCAAATTTTTTTAGTTGAGAGTTATTTATGCGCCAGTTCTTTTTTTACGTGTTCGATAAGCCCGCCGTCCTTCAATATCGAAAGCATGTGATCGGGAAGCGCCGGAAAATTAAATGTTTTTGCTTTAGCCGTTACCTTTCCGGAGGCGAAGTCGATCTCGACGTTCTCATGGTTTTCTATTTTTTCTATTTCCTCGGAGCAGGTTATTATCGCAATACCCTGATTGATGGCATTCCTGAAATATATTCTCGAGAATGATTTCGCTACGATAGCCGCTATACCCAGCGCTTTAAGGCAGGTCGCGGCCTGTTCCCTGGACGATCCGCACCCGAAGTTTTTCCCGGCCACTATTATGTCGCCGGGCTGGATTTTTTTAGAGAACCCTTTTTCAAAGCCTTCGAAAGCGTATTCGGCCATTTTTTTTGGGTCGCGTTCCTTCAGGTACCCGCCCGGATATATGATGTCCGTATCCACGTTGTCTCCGAATTTCAATACTCTTCCTTTTATTATGTTTTCCATTTCATACCTCCGAAGTTAGACGAAATTGCGCGGGTCCGTTATTTTTCCGGTTATGGATGACGCGGCCACCGTAGCCGGCGATCCGAGATACACTTCCGCGGTCGGCGATCCCATTCTGCCCTTGAAGTTTCTGTTGGAGGAGGATATTACCTTTTCGCCGTCGGCCAGAAGGCCGGCGTGCGCTCCGAGGCATGGGCCGCATCCCGGGTTCATTACGACCGCGCCGGCTTCTATAAGCGTCGAAATATAACCTTTTTCAATGGCCTTCAAAAGCACCGAGCGGGAAGCCGGGAATACCAGAAGTCTGACGTCTTTGCAGACTTTTTTGCCTTTAAGGATTCCCGCCGCTATAGCGATATCGTCTAACCTTCCGTTAGTGCATGAGCCAAGAAGCGCCTGTTGAACTATTGTTTCCGGCATCGAGCTGATCGGCTTGACCTGATCGACGTTATGCGGGCAGGCCACCTGGGGTTCGAGCTCCGTTGCGTCGATCTCGAGCGTCTGTTCGAATTTCGCGTCGGCGTCGGAATAGACGGCCTTGCTTTTATCGTATTGAAGCCCGTTTTCACTGAAGAATTTTTCGCTCACCTTGTCGAACGGTATAAGCGCGCACTTGGCGCCCATTTCCATCGAAAGATTCGATATCGTCATTCTTTCGGAGACCGACATGTTCTCTATCGTTTCTCCGTAGAATTCGACGGATTTGTAATTGGCGCCTTCCACGGTGAGTTTTCCGATGATATATAATATAAGATCTTTCGCGTATACGCCTTTTTTAAGTTTTCCGCGCACCGTTATCTTGAGAGTTTCCGGAACGCGCAGCCATATCTTTCCGGTAGCCCATATAGCGGCCATTTCGGTCGCGCCTATTCCGGTCGAAAGGCATCCTACCGCTCCGTATGTCGTGGTGTGCGAATCGGTTCCGACCACGAGTTCGCCGGGCCGGGCATGGCCTTTTTCGACCATGACCTGATGGCATATTCCTTCAATTATATCATAAAAATGTGATATTCCCTGCTGCTTGACGAACTCGCGGATTTCCTTGTGGATGTTGGCGGATTCGACGGACTCCGCCGGCGTGCGGTGATCGAGCGGAATGATTATACGGTCCTTCGCCCATACGTTCGCTACTCCGAATTGCTTGAACTGTTTGATGACCAGGCCCGCGTTGTCGTGCGACATAGCGAAATCCGGTTCGACGGTGACGATCTGGCCCGGGACCACTTTTTCGAGTCCGGCTTTTTTCGCCAGTATTTTTTCAGCCATTGTCATGCCCATAATTTTTACCTCACCCCGTTTTAAAAAAGTTTATTTGTGGAACGGTTCGAAATTCGCGAAATCCGCGTGGTTGATTATATAGCCTTCGGTTATTCTTTTTCCGAGATCGCCTTCTTTCGCGTGGGTGGCTATCATATGAACGACCTCTTCGGGCATGTCGTATTTTCCGCAGATCATAACGCCCGAGAACGGATGCCTTAAAAGCTCTCCTGAACGGCTTTTGCCGTAGCCGTTAGCGCCTTTCTTGTATTCAAGAAGTTTTCCGACGTCGTGCAGGATCGCTCCGGCGGTAAGATAGTCCATATTGATATTTACCCTTTCGCCGTACATTTCTGAAATAGCTTTTGCCATGGCGATAGCCGTTTTCGTTACTCCACGGGTGTGCTCGCAGAAACTGACGTTACATTCTTTTATAAGAAGCGTGAAGGGGATTTTATCCATGTCGTCTATTTTCCAGCCGCCGCGCGTGAGAGCTTCTTCCCACACTTTCACGACTTTGGCGCGCAGGGTTTCATCCTTAATGAGGTTGATCTCGGGGATTTTTTTCAACAAGGCTTCACTTTGAAACTTCATTGTTATTTCCATCCTTTTATATCGATTATGTTAGCTACGAGGCACGGTATCCTTGCCATCATGAAAAACGACGGCCCTGCTTCGGGGTTGATCCCCATCTCCAGGAGTATGGCGCAAACGATGCCTTCAAGATTAAGCGGCAGGTCCAGGTTGAAAACGTTTTTATAAGCGGTTTCTATCGACAGGGCGAGCTTGACGTAGTTTCCGTCGAATCCCAGTTCTTTGGCTTTTTCAAGCAGTTTTTGAACGCGGATATCGACTGAATTGAATTCGTTTCCGTACCCTGGCAGCGAAACCTTGCGGTCGTTAGCATGCTGAACGGTTATTTCCGCCTGCTCGTCAATACTCAGATTAATTTCATGCATGTCTTTTATTGATGAGCTGAGTTCGCTCATGATTTCTTTAAACTGAAGGCCGTGTTTTTTATCCATCGAACATACTCCGGCGGCTATGGCGGCGTTGAGATCTCCGCCCGTATTCGCGGCGATCTTCGAACAGAGCGTTGACGGCGAAACCGCTGTTTCGGTGATCATGGAGATCAAAATGCAATCTATCATCTGTGATATTTTTATATCCGGCGTTTTTCCGGTTACGGCGAGATAGAAGGATTGTGAAAAAGTCGCGTTATTCATAAGCTCGACGATATTAGCATTTTTGAACAGAAGATTCTGGCCTTCCGTCGTGGATACTCTGGATACATTAAAATTGTCCGGCAACTAAACCACCCCTGATATGTATTAAACAATCTAAGCCATGAACTGATGAAAAAACAAACAAAATATGATGGCATAAGCAGATAAAATTATTTTGAAATTATACATTATTTGAACTTTGTTTGTCAATTACAAAAGTAAAGCATTTTTTGCGGTTGCATATTAACGCCTGCTTTTATTAATGTCGTTTTTTGATTAAATTGTTTCCCGATAAAGTTTTATTTAATACGGTTTTATAAGGTATTGTTCCTAAACCATTTTTTGTTTTTGCATGCAGGATCATATTGCCTGATTTTGAAAAATGCAATTGTTTTTATACAGGTTTATACATCTGATTAAAAATTCAGCATAAAAAAAGGTTAAATGAAAAATATGTGGGGTCGATATTTAATCTGACGGTTTTCAAACCGTTGCCAAAATAAAAAGAAGGTCGGTGAAAAGTTGTGAAAGGCGAGGAGTGACAAAATGAGTCAAAGAAATAGCTGTACAAAAACACGTTCTACAAGTCGTAACATTAGCCTTGATACCAAGGCGAGTCATAGCACAAGCAATAATATAATTGATACCACCACACTTAAAAAATACGTACAAATGGTAAAAGACGCACCCTCAATCAATGAAGAAAAGATCGCCTTGATAAAAAAACGAATAGAAGAAAGAACATATTTAAACTCTGCGATTATAAACGAAATGGTTTCGGAAATTTCAGCAAGAATCTGATCGCTTTGAAACGCAAGAATGATTATGAATGCTTAATTTTATAAATTTTATATAGAGGAAATTTTCTTCATTAATCCGACAAAAAATAGCGGGCCGACCGGCCCGCTATTTTTTTATGCCGTTTTTAAACTTTTTCATTGATTTTTTAAGTAATATTTGATAAATTTAGTAGACTCATTAGCTGTATCCTATTGTACTGTTAATAATACTACGTTACAATTAAAGATAAAAAACGGCTTGAGTTTTTATAGTATAAATAAAAAAGTAAATGGCATGGAGGATAAAATTTGCAGGCTGATCCTTATGTATGCACAAGCTGCGGTTATATTTATGATCCTTCGGTCGGCGATCCGGAACACGGAATAGCTCCGGTTACATTATTCGGGGCGCTGCCTTCCGATTGGGTTTGCCCGCTTTGTTATACCGGCCGGGACGGCTTCGATCCGCTTTAATATAATTAAAATTGCCTTTGCGCGAAAGATACTTGTTATGCAGAAAAAAACTTTCTTGATTTATTCGCTGATCGTATTTTTGAGTTTCATTGCCGGGTGCGGCGGAGGAGGCGGCGGCGGCGAAACCGGCGGCCCTTTTCCGGTTTCTAAGTATCTTGAGATTGAAGGCGTGCTTCCGTCGTCATTAGGCCAGGCTCCGCTTGTTCAATCCGCGCCCAAATCTTTGGCTTCGAGCGATAAATATATTATTGGCGTGTCGGATAAAGATACCGGAGCGGAAAT
>CAZJFS010000167.1:0-9538 GCA_964545075.1 uncultured bacterium | reverse complement strand
CATTAGGTTTTTCATCCGTTTTCTTTTCTAATTTCATCTCAACCGGAAAAAACCGGGCCGCTTCTTTTTCGCTCATTTAAGGTTGCGATTTCCGATCACAATTTCCGGCCATTTTAAATTTAATACGGTTTTATTCAAATTGTAAAAAATCCGGCATTGAAAAAATAATTAAAATAGTATATAATGCCTCAAGCCGATTTTGAAAAAGACGGATCAATAAAATGGGTTATAAAATAATCAACGATGTAATTTTCAAGAAAAGATAATATTCAAAATATGTAAGTCTTGTTTTAATGCGAAAAACAAAAATTTCAGGTAAAGGAGACCGCTAAAATGATGTATTCCACCGAAGTCGAAAAAATGGCGTGCGTAGCCAAAGGCCCGAATCACGGCCCCGCGCCGATACCTCAGGAAGGCAAATGGACGCAGGCTAAAGAAATTAAGGATATTTCAGGTTTAACGCACGGCATCGGCTGGTGCGCTCCCCAGCAGGGCGCCTGCAAACTCACGCTTAACGTTAAAGACGGCATAATCCAGGAAGCCCTCGTCGAAACGATAGGCTGCTCCGGCATGACGCACTCCGCGGCCATGGCGGCTGAAATACTCCCGGGCAAAACTATATTAGAATCTTTGAATACTGACCTCGTCTGCGACGCCATCAACACGGCAATGCGCGAATTGTTTTTACAGATCGCATACGGCCGCACCCAGACGGCGTTCTCGGAAGGCGGCCTTCCGATCGGCGCCGGACTCGAGGATCTCGGCAAGGGCATGAGAAGCCAGGTCGGCACGATGTACGGCACGCTCGCGAAGGGCCCGCGCTATCTTGAAATGGCCGAAGGCTATATCAGAAACCTCGCCCTTGACGGCAACAATGAGATCATCGGATATGAATTCGTCCACATGGGCAAAATGATGGACATGATAAAAAAAGGCGCCGACGCCAATGAGGCTTTAAAAAAGGCTACTTCCACTTACGGAAGATATAGCGAAGCCGCAAAAATAATAGACCCGCGTCACGAATAATTATAAGGAGGATTGAAAATGGCTTTATTTGAAAGTTATGAAAGAAGAATAGATCAGGTTTTAAAAGCGCTCGATAAATACGGAATCAAATCTCTCGAAGAAGCGAAAGCGATATGCGACGCAAAAGGCGTGGACGCCGCGGCGATTGTAAAAGGCGTTCAGCAGATTTGTTTCGACAACGCCTGCTGGGCTTATACGGTCGGAGCGGCTATGGCTATAAAAAAAGGCTGTAAAAAAGCCGCTGACGTGGCTGTAATATTAGGCGAAGGCCTTCAGTCTTTCTGTATTCCCGGCTCCGTCGCGGACGACCGCAAGGTCGGCATCGGCCACGGCAACCTCGCGGCAATGCTTTTGAAGGAAGAAACCAAATGCTTCGCGTTCCTGGCCGGACACGAATCCTTCGCGGCCGCCGAAGGCGCGATAGGACTCGCAAGATCCGCCAACAAGGTCAGAAAAAACCCGCTGAGAGTTATCTTGAACGGCCTCGGTAAAGACGCCGCTTTCATCATATCCAGAATAAACGGTTTTACTTATGTCCAGACGAAATTCGACTATTTCACCGGAAAACTTCAGATCGTTAAAGAAACGCCATATTCCAAGGGCGAGAAGGCGCTCGTAAAATGTTACGGCACGGACGACGTCAGGGAAGGCGTGGCCATAATGCATCACGAAGGCGTCGACGTTTCCATTACCGGCAATTCTACCAATCCGACGCGCTTCCAGCACCCATGCGCGGGCACATACAAAAAAGAATGCGTTGAAATGGGGAAAAAATATTTCTCGGTCGCATCCGGCGGCGGCACGGGCAGAACTCTTCACCCGGATAACATGGCGGCCGGCCCGGCATCTTACGGAATGACGGACACCATGGGCAGAATGCACTCCGACGCTCAATTCGCCGGTTCATCCTCGGTTCCCGCTCACGTTGAAATGATGGGCCTTATCGGAATGGGAAATAACCCGATGGTCGGCGCATCAGTCGCCGTAGCTGTAGCCGTTGAACAGGCAATGAATAAATAGAACGAGAGAACTACAAAAGGGGCTGTTTCAAAAATTATCTTTTTGGACAGCCCCTGCTTTCTTAAGCTCCTATTTGAAGAGGTCCGAATGACTTCCGGTCATTTCAAAGACGATCCGGTCCTTGTCGATCTTATATATCAGAAGCCAGTCAGGCTAGATATGGCATTCGAGACGTTCCTTGAAGTCGCCTGTAAGTTTATGTTCTTTATATTTCGCGGACAATTTTTCCTGATCTACCAGGCACTTCATAACTGTTTTAAGTTTCTGAATATTCTTGCCTGATTTAATGATTCGTTGCAAATCTTTCTTGAACCTATTGGTATAACATGGAACCAGCATTAAATTCCCAGACTTTCAAACATTTTTTTTGTATCCCCGCATTCAACGATGCCTTTCCCCGAATCGGTACGCTTGAAAGTCTTCAAAGTTGATTTTTTAGGTATTTTAACTTCAAACGGCAGGCCGTGAGTTAGTTTCACCTGTTGATAGAACAGATTTATTGCCACGCTCGCGGTAAGGCCGAGATGTTCGAATATTTTTTCTACTTCTTCTTTAAGCGAAAGTTCCGTTCGCGCTCTGATTATTCCGGTTTTAGCCATTGCATTTACTCTCCTTTCACTTTATCACACAATTATATTGTGGCACAAATAAGACACAAAATCAATTTATTTTTAGAACGGCCTGCGTAAGTCGGTCGGAATTTTTTTGTTATAATAATTAATCATAATTAATATTTCAAACTAAGCTTAAATACCCGGAAGCTTATTTTGCAATATTTTTTATTTCAATAGATCTTTTAAGCCCCGTCTTGATCAGCATCTCATTCATGACCTGTTGCTTTCTGACTTGATAATGGTTATTATTTTTTTCGTTAATTTTTATGAACATCTTCAATAATTATATCATATGTCCGAATCATTTCAACAAACTTAAGAACGTTTCTTTTCAGGTATATTTACCGGCAAGCATTTATTATCAGCAACTCTTCTCTTTTCACTTTTCTGTAATAAAAAAGGCCGGCTAATAAAACCGGCCTTTTTTATTTAAATATGAGGTTAATTTTATTTTTATTTAGTTCTTGTCTATCATCTTGTAGAGGAATTCATCCCATTCGGTTTCCTGGCTGAATTTGAGGTCTTTGTAATTTCCGGCCTTGAACTTATTGAGAAAATTTCCAAGCGACGCATCATTCAAACCCCATTCAGGATGTCCGGCGGCTATCTTCAGCCAGCTGGGTTTCGTGAACACGCCTATTGACAGACCGTTTCCGGTTGCCTCGAGATAGTTGTGAGATTCCTGAAGGATAAAGCTTGACGATGGATAAGGCACAAGGTTGAACTCTTTAAGATTTACTTTTTTGGTCGGAGCGCCATATGCGTCAAGGACTTCCTTGCAAGCTTTCGCCATTTCCTTATCGTCTTTTGCGGCAACCTGGATCTTTTTAACGAAATCTATAAGGTCGAAAACTGTAACGTCGGTGATCGGGCTCAACGAACCTAAAACAGTCTGAACCGCTTCGAGATTAGTGTCGGCATAATTATTGAGCACCTGCGAGAATTTTTTGAAGGCTTCATCGAATTTTCCAAATTTTGTCATATCGAAGGAAGTCGATGTAAGGACCATTTTATCGGCCTGACCTTTCTGACGAGCCCAGTTTCTCATGAAATCAACATATGATTTGTGATAAACTTTAGCAAGCGCTGCGCCGTCGACGTCAGGTTTAGCGTTCAAAGCTCTAAGGAAGTCGTCATATGCGTACCAGTTGATCTGAACGTTTTCGCAAGCGTATAACCCATGAACGTATTCCGCGATCTCTTTAAGAACTTCAATCTTCGCGAGCAGGCAGCAGTCGAATACCATAAGATCGATAAGATCGTTTCCGTTCTGGGCTTTTATCGCGTCGCGAACCTCCGAGAGAGCTTGGCCAACCTGAATAGTATCCATATGGTTACCGGACTGATCGTCAAAGGAAATTCCACCGATACCAAATTCTGAACCGTGGTTTGATATTAAAACGACATAATGTTTAGCGGGGAAGTGGGTCATGCCATATTTGCAGAATTCCACGAAATTTTTCTGCGAGCCCATGTCAGCTTCGCCCATTTTTTCAAGAAGTATCGAGTTAAGTTCAAAAGGCCTTGCGTCTTTCTGAACGAAATAGCGGCGGGCGGTGGACCAGTTTCCATCGAGCATGGCGTCCGAGTCGCCGTCTTCGCCAAGCTGTTCGCGGGAAATACGATCGATCTGAACGACGACGTTCATATTTTCAGTCGAACCTACGCGTTCCATAACATTAACGCCAAGAAGCGAAGCCAGTTCAAGGTTATTGTCGCCGTTTATAAAGCATAAAACGGTCCATTCTTTTTCAGGCATCGTGAAACTTCCTGCAAATAATGCAGTTTTAAGCTTTCTTACCATTTTCGGGCCTATGCCGTCTATCGCGTCAAGTTCATGAATCGATGTTATTACTTTTCTTTCATCTCTGAATTTCAATATTTTTTGAGCTATGTCTTCTTTTACTCCCGGTATCTTGACGAGATCGGCCGCGGAAGCTTTATTTACATCGATTTTTCCAATTCTTTCGATCTCTGAAGGAATGTCGGCGATATCAACGAGAATAGTGGCTGAAACAAGTCTCCATAACCTTTTATAGTTCATTTTAGCTAAACTTGCCGCCGTTTTCGCGTCAAAATTGTCAAGGCTTGTCTTTTTAGCTGCTGATACAAGGCTTTCGATAGTTTTAACGGTTTCTTTGAAATAAGCATTGGCAAGAGCCTGATTTGAGTTGGCCTGGAATTTCATTGAAGATAATACCTGATTAAGAAGGCCGGAAAACGAAGCGCCGGCTATTCCGGTCTGTTTTTTCATGTATCCTATGAATTCATCTATAGCCTTCGTGTCGTTTTTGAGAAGCGATATGGTAACGAGAGTCGATATTTTCTCGGTAAGGTCTTCAAGCTTTTGAGTGTAGATGCCGTTTGTTCTTCCAAAAAGACCTTTTACCAGAAGAGGCATTTTTTCGCCAAGATACTGGTTGGCGTCTATATTTTGAAGAGTACTGATACTTCTTAAATAATCGCGAACGACTATTACTTCAAGAGTACCGAAGTCTTCCTGAGGAGTGGTGGCAAGCTTTTTGGCTATTTCGAGCTGCATGTTCTTATCATGAAGGACGATACCCGTCATTCTATGCCTGAAAAACGTCGCTTTATATTCGGCCGAAAGGGCTTTGAGCAGCTGTCCGGCAGTGGGCTGCGGCTGTTGCTGCTGCGCGAACGCGGCGCCTGAAACCAGAACTATGGACAGAACTAAAACGAGAGTAAGAAGGGACTTTAACGTGCTTGATGAGAACGGTTTTAACATAAAAATTCCTCCAGATTAAATTTATTTTAATGTTTTTAGCATATTAAAAAATTGTTATATTAATTTTACTATATAAAGTGAACTTTGTCAAAAAATAAGTTATCAGATTGTGCCAAGTTATTATTGCGAATTAAGATAATATATATCCGCTTTTATATTTGCGCTGATAATCCGCCGCAAATATAAATGATAATTCACGTTATTTAACCACGAAATCAAATGTTTTGACAAACAAAGATTGATAATCCCGCTTAATTATGATATTATAGCTCAATATCAGATTGAATAATTTCGAATTTCATCAGGGGGAGACCTAAAATGAAAAAAATAATAATCGCCGCCATTCTTGTGTTTTTAATCGTACTGCCGCTGAGCGCCTTTGCTGGACAAGGACTCGCATTAAAACAGGGGTTTAATTTCATAAGTTTTACTATCGTACAACCCGATCGCACCGCTCAACTATTAAAACAGCAAATTCCGGCCATCAATGAAATATATTCATACAGCCCTTCATCTGGCAGTTTTATAAATGCTTCAAACGGAACCCTCGCAACCTTGGAAGCCGGAGTGGGGTATATAGTCAATTCAAGTTCCGCCACTGATACGTCCGTTTCGGGAACCGATGTTACAACGGTTGGAAATATCACACTCAACAAGGGGTTTAATCTTGTAGGCATTTCAAAAACGGTCAACGCCGTTAAATTCAGCGAATTGATTTCCGCTAATCCTTCAATAAAAGGCATTTATAAATGGAGCGCCGCTTCCGGGTCATTTATTCAGGCGTTAAGAAATTTATCGGGAAAAACCGACCTGCCTGACGGTATAGACCCTTTTTTATCGGCCGGACAATCATATTTTTTCAATTTAGATTCTAATAAAACTCTTAATTATGACAATGGAACCGTTTCATTCACCGAAGGAACCATTGCGGCGACGGATGAAGACGTCATCAGAAATTTATATGCTCAATATGTAACAGCTATTAAAAACAAGAATATTGACGGCATGTTATCATGTTATTCGGATAATTTCCTGCATCTGAGTGACGATTCCGGCACGGTAGAGACAAAAACCTATATAAAGGATATCTTTTCAAAGTATAACTACGCCAGCGCAGAAGGCACCGTATGGACGGTAAATTCTATAAATATTTCAGCAATGTCGGCAACTGTTTCCGTTACGTGTAAAACGGTCCTCGACGGAATCACCCAGGAAAATGAGACTTATACTAAAGACAGATTGTGTTTTTTAAAAAAAGAGAATGGAAAATGGCTGATCACCGGCAATCAAAAACAATGGGCATTATCCGGTTTTACAGCGCATTCTCCGGGCAAGTATTTCGTCGAATTCTATCTCAACGAAGCTTCGAATACTGACGCTTCGAAAGAAGTCGCATCGGTCGTCGTAAGCGGCCCGGGAGTGACGCAGGCAAACGCGACAATGAAAAAGCCCGTTTATTCATGGATGTCGTCGAAATGGGCGCCGGACCCGATGCCTGAGTTTGGCGGTTCGAAGCCTTCGTCGAATCTGATGTATAATTTTTCAATAAACATAGCCGGAACCGTTTATAACGACACATTGGATCTTGGAAACGAATTCGTCGAAGGATTCCCCTTATTGGTGTCACCCGCCGATTCTTCGGCGGTATCCGTGTCGGATTCGAAATATAACTTCACATGGAAGCCTGTAGACTCCGTAAAAGTTCCAAACGCGGTTTATCATGTAGAGCTATCGTATATGAACTATACCCGTATCTGGGACGGCGCAGGCGACAGCGCATTGACCAGTTCCACATACACCGACACCGATCATAAATTGTTAGCCGGACAATCCTACAGATGGCTGGTTGTCACGAAAAAACAAGGTTCCGGCAATATTTCATTAACCAATTCATTCACTTTTACGGTTCAATGATACGGACTTCTTGAAATAAATTTGAATTTATGTTAAAATAAAAATGTGATTTTCAATGTATGAACATACGCTTTAAGCATCCATAAATAATCAGGTTTCATTTATTTTGATCTTTAAAAAAAGGCGGAGGCGCGCTTATGGCCCTGAAAAAATATCTTTCGTACTGCCAGAACGGCGATTCTTTCGAAACCGGAAAAAAAATGATCGAAGATATTTTGAAAAAAAGCGGAGGCGAACTTCCGGATCTTCTTATTCTTTTTTGTACGGCGGAACATAAATACGATAAATTGATCGAAGGCATCAATAGCTTCACCGCCGGGACCGTTAATTTGTGCGGATGCACCGGAACCGGCATAATAACAAGTCTCGGATGCGACGAATCCATTTACTCAGCCGCATTAATGGGGTTATCTTCCAAAGATATAAAATTCACGCCATTTCTTTTCTCTGATCTAAGCGGCAAATCCGAAGCTATCGGCAACGGGATATCGGGTTTAATAAAAAAACTCGATCCCAAAAATCAAACCAAAAAATTAATAATAATGTTCCCCGACGGACATAACTACAAAACTTCTCAAGTTCTGGACGCCATTGAAGCCGGGCTCGGATACCACGTTGATTGCGCCGGCGGCAACGCGAGCAACGATATGACCCAGGACGCCACTTTTCAATTTTTAAACTCGGAAATAAAAAAAGACTCCATAAGCGGCGTCATACTTTCAGGAAATTTTAATTACATCATCAAATTAAGCCACGGCTCAAAGGCCATCGGACGAGCTATGACGATAACCCGATCGAAGGATAATATAATTTATGAGATAGACGGCGAGCCCGCCCTCGATGCCGTTGCCAGGATAACGGGCAGAAACGTGCTTATAGACTTTTCACACTGGAGTTCATTCAACGCTCTCAGCGAGGCTTTCGGCGATAAAAACTATCCCGAAAACATAATCATAAAAGCCATTTTAAACGTCAACGAAAAAGAAAAAAGCCTGATACTTACCACTCCCATGGCTCAACAAGCCAGGGTCCGCATGGCTTTCCGCGATAAGGAAACCATACTCGACCGCACTAAAAAAATGGCGGAAGCCGCAATTTCAGAAATGAAAACGCCCGACGAGGCCGTTTATTTTTATTTCGACTGCGCGGCCCGCGGCTCGTATCTCTTCGGAGAACCGGACCCCGATGTGGAAAGCTTCATGCGGGGGCTTGGAACACAAGAAATGATAGGATTTTTCACGTTCGGGGAGATCGCGCCCGTAGCCGGAAAAAATCATTTTCATAACCATACCGGCGTAGTTCTTGGAGTTGAATAATGGCATATTCCGAAGAAGAAAGCATAAAGCTTATTGAAAAAACAAAAAGACTCGAAGAGGAAAATGCCGACCTGCGCCGCCAGAACGAAGAAATGGCAAGCGATCTTATCGGCATTCAAAGTTCCTTCGTCGATTCCGAGATCCGCATAAAACGCCGCGAACGCATATTTCGCATAATGCAGGCGCTTTATAATGACGTTATGCGGCAGACCAGAGTCGAAGACATATACGACATTGCCGTAAGGACGCTTTGCGCCCGTATGGGGTATGAAAGATGCGTGGTATTGAAGTCTGAACGCGATGTTTTTTCACCGGCGGCATACGCCGGATATGATAACTTTGAAAAATACAAAGAAAACTTTACCGGAAAGGCCTTTTCAAATTTTTTTGAAAAAAAAGACGAAGGCCTCGTGGTAAACGCGACGAACGCATCAAAATATGAAACGGATTTTTTATCCGTTTTCGGAGCTAAATATTTTATTCTGGCGCCTTTCGGCGTCGATCGCGAATATATTTTCTTTATAGGAAACATGGGCGAGGACAGGATAAAAAAACCGAGATTTTCCCAGTCCGACGTGGAAGTATTCAGATTGCTCGGAAGCCTCATAGCCAGCGTTATAAAAAACATTGAGCTTTATAACGGCCTCGAGCAGAAGGTCGCCGAAAGAACCCGTGAAATAAGCGAAAAAAATATTCTTCTGCGTAACGAGATAATAGAGAGGGCCAAAGCCGAGAAGACCGCCGAATCGGCGCTTCGCATTAAAACGGAATTTTTGACGAATATGAGCCACGAAATAAGAACGCCAATGAACGCGATAGTCGTGATGACGGAATTGGCCTTAAGCTCTAACGTTGAGCCTGAAAAAATACGCGAAAGCCTTATGAAAAAAAGCGCCTCG
>CAZJFS010000166.1:0-9599 GCA_964545075.1 uncultured bacterium | reverse complement strand
CCTTCGGAATCGAGGGAAAGGTCCGGTTTGGTGTCGGGCATTACGCATCTTGTGCAATATTTCATAACTTCAATATACCTCCGGATTATTTTTCGAGCAGGAACCAGTTAAGGTCGTCCTGCGGAAAATTATTATCGAGATGATAGGAAAAACCGTAGTTCACAAGTTTAAGGTCTTTGAATTTCGAGAGCATTTCGCCCGCGAAATCTCTTTTGAAAAGTTTGTCCTTATGGCCCCTGTAATCGATGGCGACCGGACGGGGATTGTAATATTCGACGATGCATATATATCGGCCGGATGTTTTATATAAAAGCTCGTAGGCCTGGGGCAGTTCGTCGGGATTTACATGTATAAGAACGCCTTTTACAAGGGTCAGGTCCCATTTTTTGCGCGTCTTGAAGTTCAAAAGGCTGGCGTGGTGGACTTCGTCGATGTCCCTGTTTTTCTTTAACTGGTTCACGGCTTTTTCGTTTATTTCGACGGCCGATATTTTAACTTCGGGAAACAGGGTTTTCAGCGACATTAAATTAAGCCCTATATTCGGGCCGTATTCGACTATAGAATTTATCGGCGACGTGTTTTTGAGTATGCTTGAAAAAAGATTAATATTTCCGGCCAGGATCTTTTTGTCGTCGTTTCTTTTGATGTAGTCGTCGCCAAATTCGCCCGCCCAGAAATTTTCCTGTTCCGTTTTAAACTTGCTTTTCATTTTTTTTCAGCTCCATCAAATATTTATATTTAAATTCGGCAATTTTCCAGTCTTCTTCGGTGTCGATATCTTGCGAACGGCTTTCGGGTATTTCAATGCCGCCCGAATTATCCATGAATATTTTTTTCTCTTTCAGGAAGGCCTCCGTTCTAAGCCAGTAGAACTGTCCGGCGTCGTGGAACGCCGGTTTGAGGTCCTGCGATCTTTTATTTAAATTTTCAGGCCAGATCATCGAGACCCTTTCGTTTTCAAGGTTGAGGCCGCGATATATAGGATAACCGAACCGGACGACCGGGAAGACGGCGTCAAAATCGCCGCCTGTAAGGGCGTCGAGCCCGTTTTTAATCGTTTTTGAAGTTAAAAAAGGCGCGGTCGGAAGAATAACGCAGACCAGATCGAAGTCCATGCCTTTTTTTGAATATTCATCGAGAACTTCGAGGACGACCTCGGCAAGGGTCGCGTGGTCGTTGGATGTTTGGTGGGTTCTGTAAAAAGGGACTTCGGCGCCGTATTTTTTCGCGACGCCGGCTATGCCGCCGTCATCGGTGGATACCATGACACTTGTGAAAAGTTCTGATCCGATGGCGTTTTTGATCGAATAGGCGATTATGGGGTCGCCGCAGAATTCTTTTATGTTCTTAAGCGGTATCCGCTTGCTTCCGCTGCGGGCGGGTATTATGGCCAGAAGGCCGGGTTTGTTTCTGGTCGTAAGCATTTTAAAAAAGTTCTCCGATCGATGGCTTGCGCCGGAAATTACGTTCACCGTTAAATCACATTTAGCATAGTAATATTACATAAAGCATAATAACACAGAGATTATTTAATGTCAATGAAGAATGAGAATACAAAAATGACGGCAGAAGAATGAGAATAGACTTGACAAAATCGGGAAGCGTAATGTAAGATGAAAATCGTTTTCGCGGAAGATAAGCGACCGGCCAGGCGCCGGCTGAATATTCCGGAATTATTTCAAGAGAAATATTAAAAAATGACGATAGATCTGGAGGAAAAAAATGGCCATGAAGGTAAGCGATATAAGACCTGAGACGATGCTGAAGGAGTCCGCTAAACTTTGGAGCGAGGACAGCGCGCGGATACTCGCGCACAAGAAAAAATTCGTCAAAGTGGATTGTCCGGCCTGCCGTTCTAAAAAAAATCGCGCTGCTTTTGAAAAGGGCGGCTTTAATTTTGTTGAATGCGTCGATTGCGAAACGCTTTTTATTAATCCGCGGCCGACTTTTGAATTACTTATAAAAGAGCATTACAGCGTTTCCGAGAGCGCCGTTCAGTGGAACGACGTTTTAAAGGCCACGGAAATCGTGAGGCGGAAAAAAATATTCGCGCCGCGCGCCCGACTTATCGCGAAACTCTGTGAAAAATACGGAGCTTCTAAAAATTCGATAGTAGACGTCGGCACCGGCATCGGAACTTTCTGCGAAGAGATAAAAAAACTCGGCGTTTTTAAAAAGGTCATAGCCGTCGAGCCTACGGCCCGCGGAGCGGAGATATGCCGCCAGAAGGGCATCGAAACGATCGAAAAACCCGTGGAAAATGCCGCTCTGAAAAACGTCGGCGTCATAACCAATTTTGAACTCATCGAACATCTTTTCTGCCCCGAAACTTTTCTCGCGGCCTGCGCGAACGCGCTTCAGAAGAACGGGCTTTTCGTCGTCACCACTCCGAACATTAAAGGTTTCGATCTTATAACTTTGAGGGAACATTCGGAAAACGTCTCGGGCGTTGAGCATTTGAATTATTTCCATCCGAAATCGCTGACGCTTCTGCTTGAAAGGTGCGGTTTCGCGGTCGAGGAAGTTTTAACGCCCGGAAAACTGGACGCGGAACTTGTCAGGATCAAGGCGCTCTCAAAAGTTTTCGACATTTCGGGAAATCCGTTTTTGAAGAATCTGCTTATCGACGAGTGGGACAGGCTCGGCGAAAAGTTCCAGAAATTTCTGGCTGCGAACTGCCTTTCATCGCACATGTGGGTCGTCGCGAGAAAGAAATAAGGCCGGCCAGCTGATAAGCGCTATGGTTTTTGGCGGGTATCGCATTTGATGATGTTAGTGAAAAGGCGGCGCTGGAATGATGGATGTATATTTTTTGACTTTTGTTACGGCACTTTAAAAAGCTGAAAAAGAAAAAAACGCTAAAGACGATAAAAACGGATTGAAATTATAGTCATGCGGCTTTCAAATTTACCCTTTGTACATGATGATCGTGAAATCGTGCGGCATATAATCATGCCTTAAAACGACTTTTTCGCAGATGCTTTTGCAAAACGTGAATATTTCGAGGGGATCGTAATAATAATAAAGGCTATTCGTGAAGGTTTCGTATGTGCTCAGCATTGAAACCGCCGCGGCTTTTCCAGCCATATCGTGCATTTTTTTTAAAACCGCTTTTATCATTTTATCGTTGGCGCCCAGGTTCATGTTGAAGGCGCCGGATGAGACCACGTAATCATATTTCGAGGCATTTTTGACTTCGAGGATGTCGCCGGTCATGAATTTCGCGTCAGGGTTTTTCTTGAAATATTCTTTCGCTCCGTCGATCATTTCATCGCAAATGTCAATGCCGGCATATGCCGCCTTTATCTTTTTTAATTTCAGGTATTTTAAAAAATCGCCAAGGCCGCATCCAACGTCGAGAATTTTTTCGCCTTCGAATTCGCCGATGTTTGAAAGAACTTCGAACCTGGTATATTGTGAAACCTGCGATTCCCAGTTTAGTGATTCATAGGAATACCCGAACTTCTTAAACTCGCCGGCGAAGAACGCGCGTATCTTTTTCCGGGATGAAGCGAGAAATTTTTTGTCCAATCGAATTAACTCTCCCTTGTTTCATAATTTGAAAATAAAAATATCGAACCCGGCGCCCAAATTGAAGACCGGATCGAAACATGCGCTTATAAAAGTCATGATGCGTGATGAGCCGTGAATTGTATTCGACAAAAGCATATTTTCAAAATTTGATTTAAATTTCAAATTAATATAACATACTTTGCCGCTTAAAGTCAATCACAATGGCGTTTCAAATGGCGGTATCCGGCCCGTAAAAGATGTTGGAAATTATATTTGCCGGACGTTTCAATATTGTTGACTTTTGCCACAAAATCTGGTATTATCAAGCATTATGGTAATAGATTTCGAGGCTATGATATTAGATTCCATACAGATACTCACGCCTATCATGCCGGTGCTGATAGTTATGTTCGGACTTCTGGTCGGATCGTTTTTGAATGTCTGCATATACAGGCTCGCCAAGAACGAATCCATAGTATATCCGAACTCGCACTGCCCGAAATGCTGGACCCAGCTTCGCGCTATCGACCTGGTCCCGGTATTGAGCTATATTTTTCTGGGCGGCAGATGCCGTTACTGCAACCGTAAAATATCGCCGCGATACGCATGCGTGGAGCTTTTGACGGCGTTCATGTTTTTCGTGGCTTATGAAGTCTGCGGCTTCAATTTCAAACTCGCGGTATACCTCTTTCTTTTCGGCGTTTTTATAGTCATTTCCTTCATCGATTGGGACTGGCAGATAATTCCCGACCAGATAACCATAAACGGAATGCTTCTAGGATTATTTATCGCTTATCTCACGTGGCTTTACCCGGACCCTAAATCGCTCACATTCTGCACTCCGCTGAACGACTCGATATGGGGCGTTTTAAGCGGCGGCGGCATATTATATTCGGTTTCGGTCTTAAGCGGCGGCGGCATGGGCGGCGGCGACGTGAAGCTCGCGGCGCTCATAGGCGCATTTCTTGGCTGGAAATCAGTGATGCTCGGACTTTTGCTGGCGTGCTTCATCGGGTCGTTTTTCGGCGTGGCGATGATACTGCTGGGAATAAAAAAACGCAAGGACTACATAGCATTCGGGCCGTACATCGCAATGGGGACGATGATCGTCATGATGTACGGATGCGACGACATAATCAGCCTTTATTGCCGGCTTACAATGAGCGGCTATTAAATTTTATGAAAATAAAAAATTTTCGCGGTATTTACGGTTTTTCATACATCGAGGTTTTGACGGCGATCGTTATGCTCGCCGTCGTTATAGTTCCAATCACGAGGCTGATGCTGTTTTCGGCTTTCGGAACGCGCGAGGCGAACGAATACGTCATTGCTTATAATCTCGCGGCCGACAAGATCGAAAATATAAAAATGCTTTCCTTCGATAAGATCGAGAACGAGGAAAACGATATATACACGAAACAGGAAGCCGAGAAAGTGCCGGACTTCCATAAGTTCATGCAGCTATATAAGAACAGGTACAAGCTTGATTATAAATATTTCGAACCGACCCAGGGCATTTTCGGGCGCACCGTAACGATAGACGACAAGGTCGATCCCGTAAATACGCCGCCGAAACTGAAGAAAATAACGGTCAACGTATATTCTAAAACGGATAAAAAACAATTCGCTACCATAAACACGCTGATAGGTGAGTAAGTGAGAAAACTTTTTCCCGCGGATTTTAATAAAAAAAGGGCTTTTACGCTCGTCGAAGTTATGATATCCATAGCGCTTACCGCTTCGATGATGACGATCGCCTATACGTTTTATTTCTTTTCGCTGCGCGTTTCGGGCGAAGGGATGAATAAGATCGACGTCCAGAAAAAGGTCAGGATCGCCATCGAGCATATAGCCGGAGACCTCAGGTCGGCCAAGGAAATAATACGAATAGAACCTAACGTGCTCGAACTTAAAAAATTCATAGACGATAAGGAAGAGCAGGCGCATATCAACCTTTCAGGGGATACGCTGACCAGAAAGATCAAATACGAGTGCGTGAAAAAAGGGCCAGGCCAGACCGGAGACGCTCTAATGGTCGAGATCGATAACGCGAGCGGGACTCTTATGAAATTCGATTCGATAAGCGACAACATATTCGAGGCGTACACTTTCGATCCCGATGAAAACCTCATTCTTTTCGATCACCGCGAGAACGACAGCATAATGCGGTCAAAAATATCTCTGGTAAAGCTTAAATTCAGGGTCAAGCACGGTAAAACCGAGGTAATTATAAACACATCCGTCAATCCCAGATTTTTATACGGGTTCAAACAGCAGCCATACTGGAACTTCATCAAATAAGAAAAAGGGGAATTTGGAAAATGAAGGAAAAAAAAGAAAAGACTGCGGCGAAAAGCGCGAAAAAAGAATTAGCGGTAGTATTGCTTTCAGGCGGAATGGATTCGGCGGTAACGGCCGCTATCGCCGCTAAAAAATACAGGCTCGCCTGCCTTCATCTCAATTACGGTCAGCGGACCGAAACGAAAGAACTCGAAAGTTTTTATAAGATATGCCATAATTATTCGGTCGATGAGAGGCTTATCGTTGACGTGACCCATCTTTCGCAGATCGGCGGCTCTTCGTTAACCGACTTTAAAATGGACGTGCCGAAGGCCGACGAATATGAATTGAAACAGGGCGCGAGCAAAAGGGACGCCGTTCCGAACACGTACGTTCCTTTCAGAAATGCCCACATTTTAGCCATCGCGACGTCCTGGGCCGAGGTCATAGGCGCCAGGAAAATATTCGTAGGGGCCGTCGCCGAGGATTCGTCCGGTTATCCCGACACCAGGCCCGAATTTTACAAGGCCTTTGAAAAGGTCATAAAGACGGGCACGAAGCCTGGCACCAGGATTAAGATTGAAACTCCCGTCATAAACATGAAAAAATCCGAGATAGTAAAGCTTGGCGTCGAATTGAACGTGCCGTTCGAACTGACATGGAGCTGTTACAGCGAAAACGAAACGGCATGCGGCATATGCGAATCGTGCGTTTTAAGGCTGCGCGGCTTTAACGGCGCGGGCGTTCGCGACCCGATAAAATACGACACATCTATTTTCAACAGCGAGACATTCGTATAATCAAAGCGGCTGATTTGAAGCGCCCGGCCGGGTAAGGAGCCATGACAAAGTGAAAAACGACAGAAAAAAGATATACGTGGATACGGTTGACAGGTTGGGTATTGAGATCGCGGGGCTTGAAAAGTCGGGCGACGCGAAGTCGATGACAAGGCTTTTCGAACTTTTGTGCCATGAGATATGGCAGGTTCGCAAGCTTTCCTCTCTCGCGTTCGTAAGGATAAACATCGCGCATCAGAATGCCATGGATTTTTTGAACGGCGCGCTTTTAAAGATCAAGTTTAAGAGCGAGGACGCGGTGTACTGGTCCATACAGGCGGCGTCGGGAATAAAGACGGGAGCCGCCGGATATCTTATGTCCTGGGCTTCACACGATGATTTCCCTAAAAATTATATGCCGCATCTTATTAAATCGCTGGCCAGAGTGAACGATACGGCTTCCGTTTCGTTTCTGATCGAGGCGCTCGCGGATGAGAACTGGATAGCGAGAAAGGAAGCGGCCGCCGCGCTTATAACTTTCGGGAAAAATATCATTCCCCAGCTTCAAAGCGCTTTCGCGAACGACAAGATAGAGATACGCACATGGATCGCCAAGATAATAGGCCAGATACTCGGGCGCGACGCTTACGCGTTTTTCAAGAATATGCTTCAGGCCGAGCGAAAGGAAATGAGATATTACGCTATTTCGGCTCTTTCCGAGATACGCGACCCGCAGGCGCTGTCGGCTATCGTAGCCAAGATCGCCGATCCTTCATGGCTCATTCGCGTCCAGGTTTCCGACGTGCTCGAAAAGGTAGGCGAGGAAGCACTTCCGCATCTGCGCAAGATTCTCCAGGAAGGCTCTTCCGATGAGAAATATCAATCCATCAAGATAATTCAGAAGATAATGAAGGAAAAGGCTTTCGGCATCATTCGCGATTCGTTGAATTTAGACGACAACGAATCGAAGATACTTTCGCTGTCGGCTCTTTCGGAAACGCAGGAACGTTCGGCGGTGTCGCTTTTGTGCGACTCGCTAACCGACCATAATTACCTGATACAGCGCCATGCCGCTAATCTTATGATACAGCTCGGAGAACGGATATTGCCCGATATCGGGGACGCGTTCAAAAAATCGCGGAATGAGGTCATAAGGTACTGGCTGCTGGACGTTTTGAACACCGTAGGAACCGACCGTTCGTTCGAACTTCAATGCGAACTTTTCGGCGAAGCCGCGAAACGCGAGAAGATACAGATAATGCAGTCGGTAACCGCCGGAAACGACGCGTCTCTTAACCGCCGCAAGAC
The DNA here is from genome assembly GCA_964545075.1 of uncultured bacterium. GTDB lineage: Bacteria > Muiribacteriota > UBA9980 > UBA9980 > UBA9980 > DAOPXV01. Next base: position 1,722 of record CAZJFS010000166.1, on the reverse strand, counting down.
GTTTTTGCTGATGAGCGCGCTTCTGGACAAAAGCTATTCCGTCAGAAATTCGGCCTTCAATCAGATCGTTAAATTCGGCCAGCTGAAAGTCAAATTCAGGGACGCTTCCGTAACGTTGAACGACATACTTTTAAAGGTCCAGGAACACGGGCTCGAGGACCCTGAAAACGAGATCATTAGCGAACTGGTCAATTCGAACGCCGTCTCGCTCGCGCCGGCTCAGGATGGATCGGGTTCGGGCCGCGGAAACGCCTCCGAATATTCCGGGCAGAGCGCCCATGACGGCGATGCGCGCCAGAAGCGCGGTCAGGACCCTGTTTATGCCGTTCCGGCGGACCTTGCGCTCATTGAATATCCGGTCCACATAGACGAGGTTTTAAGAAGAGCGGTTGAATTGAAGGCCTCCGATATTCATATATCGGTAGGCTATTCGCCTTCCTTCAGAATGAGCGGCGAGATGGAATTTCAGCAATACTACCAGACGCTTCAGCCCGGCCATACAAGGGCCCTGGCTTATCAGATATTGAGGCCGTCGATCAGGGACATATTCGAGCACTCGAAGGAACTCGATATATCCTATGAGATAAGCGGTCTCGCCCGGTTTCGCGTGAATATGTACATGGACATGTTCGGCATAGGGATGGTCTTCCGCGTGATACCATACGAGATACCGGATCTTGAAGCTTTAGGCGTGCCGCCTATTTTGAAAACGTTAGCCGAAAAGGACAAGGGGCTCGTTTTAGTCACGGGGCCTACCGGTTCCGGAAAGTCCACGACGCTCGCCGCGATGATAAATTATATAAATCAGAAGAGAAAATCTCACATAATAACGATAGAAGACCCCGTCGAATTCGTTCATAAGCCGATACTTTCGAAGATAACTCAGCGCGAGGTGAATATTTCGACGCATTCATTCGCGAGCGCGCTGAGATCGTCCCTGCGCGAAGATCCGGACATAATCCTCGTCGGAGAAATGCGCGATCTGGAAACGATAGAGCTCGCGATAACCGCCGCTGAAACAGGCCATCTCGTGTTCGGGACCGTCCACACTTCTTCCGCCGCTAATACCATCGACAGGCTCATTGACGCATTCCCGGCGGACAAGCATGCTCAGGTGAGGATATCTCTCGTCGAGGGGCTAGTCGCCATCGTCGCTCAGACTCTCGTGAAGAAAAAGAACGGCGCCGGAAGGGTCGCGGCGTTCGAGATAATGACTATGACCAACGCCATAGGCAATCTCATAAAAGAAGGAAAGACGTCCCAGATCAAAGATTATATGCTCGCCGGAAAACAGTACGGCATGCAGATATTGGACGATTCTCTCGCGGAACTTATGACCCGCGAAGAGATAACTTTCGACGAAGCCGTTTCCGCTTCTTATAACAAGGACGACTTTAAAAAACGCTATGGCGGAAATCAGCAGGCCGTTCCGGGGACGGGAGGGAAATCCGGTTTCAAGGACCTTTCCAATGGCATGCAGCCGGGCGGGAATGAAGCCCTTTACGGATTAAAGCCGAAGGGCGGGATACAGCCCAAACCGCCGGTCAAGAAATGACGGCTGGCCGGCTAAAACGACCCGCCGAAACACGGGAATTGCATTTAAGGTATTTTAAGTATGTAAAAAAATAGTTAACGTTATTTATCCGGGAGTGATTAATTTATGTTCTCAGAATTAAAGATCAAGGAATTTTTGGAAAAAGTCGCGAGTTCGGATCCTACGCC
>CAZJFS010000165.1:0-9604 GCA_964545075.1 uncultured bacterium | reverse complement strand
TAACGCGGAGCCTGGATAATACCTTGCCGTCCGGGCCGAATTTATAAATGATGGTCTGGATTACGTCTTCTTGTATCCTTTCGACGATGGAAGCGAAGAAATTATTTTTCGCGTCTACGCCGAGAATCTGGTAATCGTAAGGTTCGGTATTGGTTATCACCTTCATCATTTTGCCGAATACCTTCGGCTTTCCTTTTCCTTTCGAGTCTAAAAGAACTATGTCCTGGCCGGTCTGGTCTTTTTCGCCTAACGTATAGAGATAGCCGTCTTCATCAGGGAAATAGCTGACCTCATATCCCTGCAGGCGTCCGAGGACTTTTCCTTCGTGCGAATAAGCGACTACGTCGAATGATTCTTCGTCTTTAACGTATATCGTTCCATCGTTCGCGGCGAACATTTTATGTGGCTTTTTTATCTGTTCTTTTATATCGATGTCGCCTTTGACCTCGCCGGTGGGCGATAAAATGAAGATATTTTTATTGGTGTAGTTTAAAAGATAAATGCTGTTGTCCTTGGGCGATATAGCAATGTCCCTTATAAAAAAAGCCTCGTTCGTGTCCGATGATTCGCCGGCCGGATAAGGAATGACTTTTATAACTTTTCCTTCTTTTGAAATGATTAGGATCTTGAAGTTCATCGTGTCGAGCAGGTATACATTGCCTTTTTTATCGACGGCGAAAGAAGAGGGGCCGTTTGACGGGAACGCGGGAGTGTCGGCGGCGCCGAGAGCTACGGATTCGGTTTCTTTTCCGATTTTTATAACGCATACTTCCGATGTTTTAAAATCTTTTACTTCGGGCAGTTTTATGGATATCTCGCCAGTGGTTGAAACCTCTTTCGTGTCTGCGGCGAAAAGGCATGACGGCGTTAAGATAAGGCAAAGAATGAACGCGACGGCGAAATAACCGAAAAGATTACACTTCATTTTATTTCTCACCCTTTTATAAAAGTTTATGGAAAGCCCCCTTTTTAAAGAAGGCTTTCCAGTTTAAAAATTGAAAACAGTATATATTTTTGATGTTTTAGTTACATTATTATTTTTTATATTACCACTCCAGGAACGTTTCTGGGATTTATGCTTGTGCCATTCGGGGTTTTTATCGCGAAGTGAAGGTGAGGACCCGTAGTGTACGCGCCGGTATTGTTAGTGTGCCCTACTTGCTGACCCTGGCCGACTCTCTGTCCGGCGCTTACTCCGAAATTCTGGAGGTGGCAGTAAGTCGATGTGTAACCGTTGTCGTATTTTATAACAAGCGTATTACCCCCGCCGTAATCCCAACCCGCCGATACGACCGTTCCGGCCCCGAGGGACTTGACTGGAGTTCCGGTGCCGACGCCGATGTCTATGCCATAGTGGAAGGTTCCATAAAGGTTTCTCGGACCGTATTCGGAAGTGACGGGACCGCCGCTGACGGGCCTGCCGCCGAAGCCGGCGCCGCCGGTTGCCGCTACTGAAGACGTGGCTTCAGCCGCCGCGTCCGCGGGTTTAGTTTTGGATATATAGTCTTTATGGACATAAGCTTCTTTTCCGTTGTATTTTATCTGATACCAGTCGCCGCTTTTTCCAAGAATTTCAATTGAAGCGCCGTGGTTGAGTTTTCCAATTATCGTGCCCCATGCGCCGCTTCTAACGTTAAGATAAGAGCCGGGAGTGTTGACGTAACCGTCGCTCGCGGAAGCGGGAGCATCCGAGGTTGCGATATAACCGGAATGAACGTAGCCGGTTCCGCCGTTATAGTTGATCTTGAACCATACGCCCTCTTTACCTGTAATATCAAGTTTCGCGCCCTGTTTTACGGTTCCGATTATAGTGCCCCATGGGCTGTTTCTTACGTTTAACACGCCGCACATAACAACGCCCGACTGGCTTTGCGATCCCTGACCCGTAGTTGCCTGAGCATCCGTCGTTTGTTGAGTCGAATTCTGGACGCTGCCGTCACCTAAAGACTGCTGAACGTCGTTGATGCCGCCGTATGAATATGAAGACAAGCCGGCGCATGCTATGAATAAAAGCATTACAAGTGCCGTTAAAATTTTTCTGTTCATACCGTTTCCTCCCTGTACTTTATATATTTTGTTGATTTTTTATTGCTATCACACATAATTATACTAAAAATGATTATAAAAGTTCCACATAAATTTAAAAAAATTATTTTTCTTCTATTTTAATTACGACGAATTTATTCTTATTTAACTGAGAATCGAAAACATAAAGATTGCCGGCCGGCGATACGGTGAATTGTCTGGTGGGAACCGAAACGCCCAGGCCCCAGAATTTATCTATCTCGAAACGCGAAATAAGTTTTCCAGTTATATCGAATTTATACATGACCGATCTTGAAACGTCCATTTTTACCTGTTCCACGGCCATCGCGAAAAGATTTAACTTATCGTCGGTTCCGATTATCTGATAATCGTATATCTGATTTTCGGGGTAGCTGTTTAAGAGGCGGCCGAAAACCTTCGGATCTCTTCCTTTTTGAATGTCCATCAAAAGTATGTCGCGACCGTCTTTGTCGAATTCGCCGAGAGCGAAAAGGAATCCGTCGTTGTTCGGAATATTTGATATCATTGAGCCGTCTTTTGAAGCTATGAATTTGCCGTCGGCGGAAAAAACCACGATCCTCATGTCGTCTTCGTCCCTGACATAAATATTTCCGTCGTTCGCGGCGAATATTTTGTGCGGTGATTTTACGTATTCGGCGATGTTTATATCGCCCGCGAGTTTGCCGTCGGAGGAATAAACAAATATGTTTTTGAGCGTATGGTTCAAAAGGTAAATTTTTCCGTCTTTCGAAGAAACGGATATGTCGCGTATGAAAAATTTCTGGTTTCCGCTCTCGCCTTCCGGATAATTTATGACTTTTATGATTTTATCCTTCGAAGCTACGACGACCTTGAAGTTTTCCGTGTCGAGGATATAGAAGTTTTCATTCGTATCGACGGCGAATGCCGCGGGGCCGTCGGGTTCGAATCTGGGAGATTCCGAAACTGGAATATATATTTCGTTCGAGGCTTTGCCGATGTTTAAAGCAAGGACCTCACTGGTTTCTGACGCTTTTATTTCGGGGGCTTTTAAAATATTGATTTCCGATGTCGCGAAGACTGTTTCAACGGTCGTTACAGTTAAAATGGCAGCGAATAAGAGCGTGAATATTTTTTTAAAAACCCCGGTTTTTAATATCTTCATTTTCTCTCCTTTTATAAAGACTTATGGAAAACGCCATTTTCGGGAGTTTTCCATAAGCAGATCGGTATATATTATTTATTTAATTATTTCCATTTTATAAGATCGTGGCGGGATCTATGCGCTTGCCGGAAGGATTCATTATTTCAAGATGCAGGTGCGGGCCCGTGGATCCGCCGGTGTTGTTGACCTTGGCGACCGTCTGGCCTTTATCGACCTTCGTGCCTACGGGTTTTGCGCCGCTCGGGAGGCAGTGCATAAAGGTGGAAGTGTAGCCGTTATCGTATTTGATTTTTACCATATAACCCGCGCTGCCGCACCATCCTGAAAATATTACCTTTCCGTCCGCCATTGCCATCAGCGGGGTCCCGGTCGATCTTCCGATATCGACGCCGTTGTGCATTTTCCACACGTGCTGGATGGGGTGCATCCTCATTCCGTATTTACTGCCAATATGGATCGAGCCTGAAAGAGGGTGGCTTAAACCGGCCTTTCCCGCGGGTGTGGCGGTGGTTGAAGTATCCGAGTTATTGTTAGAGGAAGATGGCTTCTCTTCGCTTGAGGTTTCAACGGGGGTTTTTGAAATATATTGTGAGTGAACGACGGCGTCTTTGCCGTTATATCTTATCTTATACCAGTCGCCCGTTTTTCCGAGGATCTCGACTTTCGTATTGCGGCCGAGATGGCCTATGATATCGCCCCATGCGCTGGCCCTGACATTGAGCGAATTTTTGGCGCTGACATACCCCATGAACGCTGAAGACGGTTTATTCGCGGTTGAAACATACCCCGAATGGATATATGCGTCGCGCCCGTTATATTTTATTTTGAGCCATTCGCCTTCGCGCCCGAGGATATCTACTTTTTTGCCCTTGTCGAGTTTTCCGATTATAGTGCCCCAGGGAGCCGAGCGTACGTTTAATTGCGAGCACATGACGACGCCGTTATCATCCGATTTAGCGTTATCGGACTGCGCCGCGGCGCTTGACTGGCCGGTCGTCTGGACCGAATTAGCGTTTAACGACTGGCTGACATCGTCGATGCTTGCGATAGAGCCGGTCAGCGGCATGAATGAGGCTGTTAGAAACAGAACCAATACGGCAAATACTTTCATTTTTAGTTGTTTCATAAACATTTCCCCTTTTTTTATTCGATTTTGATTTATAAACGGACCGTATTAAAAAACCGCCGTTGGAATAATGAAAACGGTTTCTGGAGTTGTCTGAAAGCCGAAACAAAAAGTTCGTAATTAAAACTCACTCGAAATGATTATACTCTGACATTTGAATTAATGTTCCAATTTTTCAACCAGAATTTTTGGCACTTTAAGTTTCGTGAATTTTATTTCAAGAAATACCTGCTTTAATTTTTTATAATCAAATTCCAGAAATTTGGGTAGCGCGGGCCGGTCGCTTGAATATAAATATCTTTGAACGATCTTTTCCATGAATTTATCGTAGATATCCTTGCTGGAGCCGTGCGCTGACTTTCCGCCGCCCGAAAGCCGTCTTATGTCGCCGTTGAATCTCGGGCTTATGTGAAAGAGTTCGTGGGCTATGGTTTCAAGTTTTTCGGCCTTGCCCAGGTTTAAAAACCGCGGAACGCAGAACGCGATGAGATAGAAGATCTCCTCGCCGTCGTGGAAGAGCGGCTGTAATTTGAATCGATAGCCGCGCTCGATCTTTTCGCTTGCGCCGCCTTCGAACCTGAGCGGATATATTTTCGCCTGAAGCCCATACTTGCTGTTGGTCTTGGCGGGCGAATAAGACACCGCGATGCGCCTTGAGTCTATGTGTGAAAACTCCGGGCAGTTTTTGATTATACTGACTATTAAGTTTTTGTATTCCCTGTTGAAGTCGAATAACCGGGGGTTGAATTCGTTATCGTCCGTTTTTATGAAATCGAACAGTTCGTTCATTTGGTCTTTAATATCTGCCTTTCTTCCCTGTCTATTTTTACGATTTTGTATGTGAGCATTATAATTATCGCCATTACGAGTCCGAGCAGGAAATAGTTAAACGCGCCCGGCGACAGGTATTCTAAGATGCCGGCATAAACGCCCGATATCAGAGCGAAAATGAGCGGCTTTTTGAACGCCTTGGTCTTCGTTACGGCTTTAACTATGGACATGAGCACGAATATGGCGAGTAAATATCCTATGAATGTGAGTAATTCAAACACGCTTTTCGAGTAATACGCGAATTCAATGAAGAAAGTCGAGGTGCCGTCAATGGTTTCGACTTTTTGAAGGCTTTCGCCCGCAAAGTATAGAAGGTTGGCCGATGCCGGAATGTCGATCGGAACCGGCAAATGTCCGCGTGAAGTTCCGCCGAAGGCAATGGTGGAAGAGGATGGTGAAGCGCCGTCACGGGTCGCTTCGAGGCGGCTCTGGGCCTCGGGCATCTGGTTTAATTCGATCGCGCCTTCAATCGTTTTCATGTTCCGTACGAGCATTTTCTTATACTGCATGTTGTAGATTTCATTCACGGAAAAAACCTTTTGAACCGTCTCATCCATGAATTTATTCTGCAGGCCGATGCTTTCCTGGCGCAGATTCGTCCAAGTCCTCAAGATGTTGTATCCGTCTATGAAATAAAACTCCCAGTTGATCTTCGAGCAGATTACGCTGATTTTGGGTATCTCGAACCTGGATTTTCCGAAAGTTTCAAACGGCGGAAGTTTGGTTATATATACGAACTCGACGGCGAAGGGCTTGAAATCTCCGTTTTCGAGCGGTGACTTCAAAAGTGGTATGAATACCGAACTTTTTGGCTCGAAACCCGGTTTCATAAGTTTTTCGCCGACTTTAAGGCTGGCCGGTTTGGAATTTTCGGGTATGCGCACTTCCAGGAACTGGACGTTGTTGTTTCTGATGGTATACGACGCGCGGGTGATGGCGTAACCTTCCCTGGAAACGAACGTGCGGTAGCTTGCGACGTCCACGACGCATGGGATGGAAGCGACGTCCATGTGTTTTTTGATCACCAGGGCGAGTTTTTCAGGCTGCTTGGTATATTTATATAAAAACAGGATAGGCGATGACGCATAACCGGACGGCAGGTACGGCATTTCGCTCTCGTCCGCTATGACGAGATTCGATTCGTTTTCATTTGCAACCGATACTTCCGCGTTTATGGCCGAGTCGATGGCGACATAGCCTTTAAATTCGTTTACGCCTATTGGCGTTATCCAGGGGATGACGGCCGGAACTTTCATATTGGTTATCTCTTTTTCAAAACCTATTTTGAGGTTTATAAAGCCCTGACGGGGTTTTTTGAACATTACGTTCAGTATCCTGATTTCCGGGTTTTCGGTGTCCGTCACTTTCCAGTCGAATATGTCGGCGCCTTCGACCTGCGTTATCATCATCGAAGATGGTATCGAATATGAAAGTTCGCGCAATTCGGTGTTCTGTATCTTATAGTTGAGGTTTATTGAAGCGGCGAAGCGTTCCTCGTCGACGGTGAGCCGGCTGGTTAGATTCAGATTCACTCGCGGGTCGACCTTTTTCGTTATTACGCGCACCTCGTCGGTTTTGCCGAGCTTCTGTTCTCTGAGAAGCCTTGCCTTTTCCTCTTCTTCTTTTTGTTTTTTCATTCTTTCGCGGCGGGCTTCCTCCGCGAGCGAGAGCTTGAAGTTATAATATTCGGCGGGAATAAGGCTTCCCTTCGTGATTATCTCGCCGGTTTTATCTTCGCGCGTCTGGCTTTCCACGATCAGATTGTCCGAATATACGTCGTATTCGCGAGGCGTTTTAAGGTTTATTTTCATGCACGGCGCTTTTTGCGGATGAAGCTCGAAGTAATAAGAATTATCGCTATATATGACGTTCGTTTTAAGCGAAGCGCGGACGAGATATTCGCCGGCGTTTTCGAACATCGCCGAATATTTTTCGCGTTCGGGGCTCATTTTAAAGTTCCTGTATTCGCCTACTTTTTCAAACTGCCTGTTGAGCCTGTATTGTGAGAATCTTTCACGTTCCGTTTTTCCTTTATAAATATATTCGAGTTTATCGATATACCTTTCGGGCATCTCATAAAAGCCGAAGTTGAATGGTTTTATCATAAAGGATTCGATCTTTGTGAGCGCCGCGTTTCCCGAGAAAAGATCGACCACGGTGTAGTTATCGTCGTAAACGTCGATGAAATATTCAATATCGAGGTTGGCGGTTTCCGTATTGACGCTTCCGGAAATGGCTATTTTCTTGATAAGAGCTTTATAAAGCGGTTTCTGGATAATGTTTTCAGCGCTTTCATCGATGTACTGCATCGCGTTTACCGAGTCGATGAGGTTTTTCAGGTCGCCGTAAGGCATGAAAACTACCTTCTGGCCTGATCTCACGTCGGACTCGAGCGTGTAAAAAGTCTGTATCTCCATCGTGGCGGGATTATACGTTATATCGACGAACTCTTTTTCTCCGCCGGGAAGCTGTTTGGATAAGGCAGCTTGCGGTACAAGAAGAGTGAGGGTGATTATTATAAATATTAGTATCGTAAGATTTCCGGTTCCGCCGCCGGTCGCGGGAGACGATGGCTGTTTGGGCGGCGCGGGAGGTATCGAATTTTCGAGCAGCGCGGCTATTTTTTTCATGTTGTCCGGATCGGTCAGTTTAGCTATAATTTTGAAAAGAGCGAAAGCCAGGACGCCGCATAAAATGCCTATCTGCGAATACCACGCGCTCGTGGGCAGATAGAAGTTGGCGATCTCGAGTATCAGCAGCGCGGCAAAGGCAAACGGCATCGCTATTATTACGAATTCTCCGCCCTGCATAGTTCTGGTCAACATGTAAGGCAGTATCAGGCCGATGATAAAAAGAATGACCGCTAATACTTTGTATGTTTTGACGCTTAGATACGATACGTTAAGGTTTATATTTTCATTAGCCGCCACGAATTGTTTTTCGAGCACGTTTGAATAGATGGTTTTTGGAAGTTTTACGGACACCGAGAATATTCCTTTTTCACCGACGGGTTTCGGGACGTATTTGGAACCGGGTTTCCCTTTATAAGCTTTTTCTTTTTTAGAAAAAGTTCCACTATCCTTTGATTCTTCGTCAAAATTCGTCATGCGACCTTCTGATACGGCCGATTTGGCCATTTGCGGAGCGGGAGCATTGGAGTAGTCCCGTTTCGTTTGGTAATTATATGAAACCTCTGATTCGCTTTTTTTCGAATAACTTGCGGTCCCGCCCCTATATTCTCCGCCGAGGCCTTTGGTTTTGTCGGAAGTTTCCTGAAGCGAAAGGGAGCCGTGTATTTCGCAGGTCACGTCAGGCAAGTTCCGGTCATGCGTCTGAACTAACTTGTATGAAAGCATGCTTTCAGGGCATCTCGGTTCTTGTTTCAGGTATCCTTTGGCGGCGAGATCGTTAACCAATATCTCGCCCACGATGCCGTTTTCCATCTGATACAATTCGATCGCGCCTTCAATCGTTTTCATATTTGCGACGCATGATTTTTTCTTGGACTGGCTGCGGGCGCGGTTGAAATTCGGGACCGATATCGCCACGAGTATTCCGCCGATGAGAAATAGGATGAGGATTGAAACGACGTAGCTGTGTAAAAAATCGAATATCCAAAATATTATGTTTTTCAGCAGACTTAGGGTTGCCGGAACGATGTCTGAATTATAAACTTTTTCGCCGCCGACGTAGGCCACGTAAGCGACGACTACGGAAAGGAGTATGAAAATGAAAAGGAATACGAACGTCATGAAATAGTCCGATTGAAAAGTCTTAACGATGGCGTTTATTACATTGATCGGTATCTGGTAGATCAGAGGCGCCGGAGGCTGCTGTGAAAGGTTGGGAGCTCCGCGGAAGTTGAAGAAAACGTAGTCTTCAGGGGTGAAAACGCGCCATTTTAAGGACATGAACGGAAGATCGATCCGCGGTATCTTAATATTGAAACTGCCGAAAGAAGCGAATTTATCTATCGGGCTGGATGTTTCAAAATTGACGGGGAAATCGAGTATATCATCATCGTGTATAACTGATTTGATTATAGGTATCTTAAGATTTGAATCTTCGTCATAGGAAGCTTTGACGGGTTTTCCGTTTACGGCCGAATTGAGTATTTCGACGGTGCTTTCAGGGACCATCTTCAGGAAAGGGAGCCCGTTGTTTTTCATGATGAAATCGTAGTTCGAGATGACGGTGCCCTGCGACGTGAGTATGGTGTTTATCGAAGACGATTTTATAAGGCTTGAAAGCACTTCGGAGTCTGAGTATTTCGTCAGCTTGAGTTGCGTTTTATAAGGGTGCTTGAAATATTTAAAAGCGTAGAGGATAGGCGAGATGACCGAAAACTTTATGCGGTCTGGAAGCTCTTGCGCGTCGAGGCGTTCGAGGTTGAAAGGCTCTCCCGTGACCTCTATCTTGATATTGGTGAGAGCGCAGATCGCTATATGGCCGCGTTC